>CAZUJM010000001.1:0-20887 GCA_964620405.1 uncultured Pirellulaceae bacterium
AGCCCTTCTAGGCAAGCCCTTCTAGGCAAGCCCTTCTAGGCAAGCCGGCCCGCGGCGACGCTGCTCGGGATCCGCCCGCACCTCTGCCCCAATTGTTGGGCCGCTCGATTTGGCTTAGCATGCTGGCAGACTCGGAGGCGGTCTTGGGTCTTGGTCCGCTTGGTCAGTTTTCTGCGGACCCGGTGCTGACCGCCCTCGAGCGGTCTGGCCCTCCGTCATCCCACACTCCCATTCTCCTCCTTGCCTGGGCCTCCAGCACGTGCGGCCGTCGGGCTGGAGCCACTCCAGAAAGGATCGGCAGCGTCTATGTTCAGGGCAATCGGCCGCTACTTGCGTGCGCTTGGATATCTCGTCACGGGTCGCATCGACGAAGCTCGCCAGACGCTCTCCGCCAATCCGGCGGTGGTGCAGGCGACCTACGACAAGGTGATCGAGGAGAAGACGAAGCGCATCCACCAGTACAAGGAAGCGGTGGGCGCGATGATTGCTCAGGAGGAGCGCAAGAAGTCGGCGCTGAAGCAGATCACCGAGGAGGTGTCCCGGCTGCGGCAGTTGCGGGATGGAGCGGCCGCGATGGCGAAGAAGGTCGTCGAACGCCACCACGGCGATGTCGAGGCGGTGAAGAAGGACCCGGAATACATCAAGTGCCAGGCCGCCGTCAAGGACTTCAGCTCCACGCTGGAGGAGAAGGAACGCCGCGCTGGCGAGCTGGAAGACGACATCAAGGGCTGCGAGTCCAACATCGGCGGCCACAAGACGCAGCTGCAGATCCTGCTCCGCGAGATCGAGAAGATCCGCCAGGAGAAGCATTCGACCGTCGCGGAAATGCTCACGTCCAAGGAAGAGAAAGAGATCGCCGACATGCTGTCCGGCATCAGCAAGGACCGCACGCAGGAGGAGCTGCAGAACCTCCGCGAACTGCGCGACCAGGCCCGCGCCACCGCGCGCGTCTCCCGCGAGATGGCCGGCGTCGACAACCAGCGTTTGGAGGAAGAGTTCATCGAGTATGCGTCGAAGAACGAGTCGGATTCGGAGTTCGACAAGCTGATCGGCCTGGCCGGCAAGGAGTCCTCCAGCGACTCGGCCGGCTCCGCCGAAAAGACCCGGCTCCCCGAAGGCTGATCGTTCCTCGCGCCGCTGGATCCACGGGGCCAGGTCGGATTGTCACCTGCGCCCCTTCGCCCGCTCCCACCCTGAAGCACTCCTGCTGGGTACGCCCCCATGGCCGATCTGAAGTATTCGTTCCTCGCTTCGCTGACCGAGATCCTGAATTCAGAGCAGTCGCGGAGCGTGGTGCTCAGCGGGAATGTGCACGACCTGTTCTTCAGCGGCACCGACTACGTGCCGCTGATTCCGTTCTTGTCCGAGAAGCTCAAGACGGAACGACTGGTCCGGATCGTCTATGAGCTGAACGGACCGATCCGCATCCTGGATGACGTCGATCGGCTGCGGAACGCCTGGGTGGCGTGGAAGTCGGGCGTGGACGCCAACACACTGCTTGTGCGCGGGCTGCAAAACAAGGGCCCCGGCGAACTGGAACGGCTGACGGGCGAATTCGATCGGTTGCTGCTGGACGCGATCGGCAACCCGACTTTGGCGCTGGAGACGTTGCGGCAGTTCACGATCTGTTCGCGCGCGAAGCTGGCGGGCAACGTGCTGGTCATCATCGAAGCCGCCGACATGCTGCTGCCGGCTGGCAACGGCGACATCTCGTCGCTCAACGACAAGCAGTTGCATCGGATCGGGATCTGCCAGGACTGGTTCTCCGATCCGGCTTTCATGAACGGCGGCGACTCGGTCGTGCTCGTGGCGGAATCCAAGAGCTTGATCCATGCGCGCGTCGCCATGCTGCCCCAGGTGTTGAACGTGGCGATCCCTTCGCCGTCGACGGCGGAGCGGCTGCATTTCCTGCAGCACACGCTGGAGCGGGAGGCCTCGCCGCCGAAGCTCTGGAGCACTCCCGAGGACGTGGCGGCGTTCACGGCGGGGCTGTCGATCCATGCGCTGCGGCAGGTGCTGCAGCGGTCGATCTACACGCGCGAGACGCTCACGGCGGCCGACCTGGTCGGCAAGGTCGAGGAGTACATCCAGGCCGAACTGGGCGAAGATGTCATCGAATTCAAGAAGCCGTCGCATCGCCTGGATGCCATTCGTGGTAACCGCAAGCTGAAGGAGTTCCTGCAGCGGGAACTGCTGCCGCGGTTTCGCGCCGAACCGGACAAGGCGTTGTCGGGAGCGGCCGTCGCGGGGCCGATCGGCGGTGGCAAGACGTTCATCTTCGAGGCCGTGGCCGCGGAACTCGACATGCCGGTGCTGGTGCTCAAGAGCATCCGCAGCCAGTGGTACGGCCAGACGGACGTGATCTTCGAACGACTGCGGCGCGTGCTGGAGGCGTTGGAGAAGGTGTGCATTTTCGTCGATGAGGCCGACACGCAGTTTGGAGGCATCGGCGAGGAGTCGCATTCGACGGAGCGGCGGCTAACGGGCAAGATCCAGGCGATGATGTCCGATCCGCGTCTGAAGGGCCGCGTGATCTGGCTGCTGATGACGGCCCGCATCCACCTGCTGTCGCCCGACATCCGCCGGCCTGGACGCGTCGGCGACCTGATCATTCCCGTGCTGGACCCCGAGGGAGAGGACCGTCAGGAGTTCGTGCGGTGGATCACGGAGGCGGTGATTCCGAACCCCACGGCGGAAGACTTGGCGCTGGTCGATAAAGGCACCGAGGGCTATTCGGCGGCTGCCTTCTCGTCGCTCCGCTCGACCCTCAAGGCCTGCGGTGCGAAGACCATTGAGCAGCTGATGGACGTGGTCAACGACCTCATCCCGCCCGACATCGGCCTGGCCCGCCGTTACCAGACCCTGCAGGCGCTGATCAACTGCACGCGCCGCTCGCTGCTGCCCGATCCGAAGGTCACCGAACAGGATCGCCAGTCCTGGTGGCAGGAGATCCTCCGCCTGGAGGCGATGGGCATCCGCTGAAGCCTGGGTGGAGTCCGGCGCAGGTTCGCGAAGGGATCAGAATTGCCGGAGGCTTTCGGCCAGTCGCGCGACGGCGGCTTGCAGCGTCGGCAGCAACTGTTCGGCATCGGCAAGTCGGCCGTCGCGGCCCGCCTGTTCCATCTCCACCGCCACGGCCGCGACGCGGGGGCTGCCGAAGATGCGGGTCGCTCCCTTGATCGTGTGCGCTCCGCGTTGCACGCCCACCGCCTCGTGCCGTCGGATGGCCGTCTCCACGTCGCGCAGCAGGTTCGGGCACTCCTCGAGGAACACGCCGATCACATCCCGCAGCAGGCCTTCATCTCCGTCGACGGCTTCCATCGCGATCCCCAAGTCCCATTCGGGCGTGGCCTGTTCCGGCGAGGCGGGAGGATCGGCCACGAGCGGTTGGGCGAGGGCGGCGGCCCGCGCGGCGGAGATGCGGTCGATGGCTTGGGCGAGCAGTTCCTTGCGGATGGGTTTGGACAGGTAGCCGTCCATGCCCGCGTCGAGGCACAACTGTTCGTCGCCCGCCTTCACGTGGGCGGTCATGGCGAGGATCGGCAGGTGTCGGCTCGTTCCCTGTTCCATCTGCCGAATGCGTCGCGTCGCCTCCAGGCCATCCATCACGGGCATCTGCACATCCATCAGGACGAGGTCGAACAGCGAGTGACCTTGCTGCGTGAGCCGTACGGCTTCCTGGCCATTGTTGGCGATGATGACCTCGTGTCCCCAACGGGTAAGCAGTCCGGCCGCCAGTTTTTGGTTGGCCCAGCCGTCTTCCACGAGCAGGATCTGGAGGCGGGGGATGGGCGGGGCGGGCGCGTCGGCGGGCTGGGCCGCGTGGGGTCCCGTTTCGCCCAGGGCGTGCAGGATCGTCGCCCGCAGTTCGGACTGCTTCACGGGTTTCAGGAGCCGGCCTTGGGCGTTGAGTTCGCGGAGACGCGGGAGTTCAAAGTGCGTGTTGCCCGAGGTGAGCAGGATGGCGGGCAGGTTTTTCCACTCCGGCTGGGTGCGGATCGCCTCCAGCAACTGGACTCCATCCACGTCGGGCATGTGGTGGTCGGTGATCAGCAGTTCGGGGCGTTCCGGCCCGGAGGCGTGCTGCTGCAGGTGTTCGAGCGCCGAGGCGGCGCTGTCAAACGCCGTGACGACCATCCGCCAGGCGCGGAGGTTTTCGGCGAGGATCAGCCGGTTGGTGGCGTTGTCATCGACGACAAGCACTCGGCGACCCACCAGGCGTTCTGCTCGTTCCTCGCGCGTCGGCCCCGACGATTCCGCGGCCCGCAGGACGACTTCGACGTGGAACGTGCTGCCACGCTGCGGTTCGCTTTCCACCCAGATCCGGCCGCCCATCAGCGCGGCGAGCCGGGAGGAGATGGAAAGTCCCAGGCCGGTGCCGCCGAACCGTCGTGTGGTCGATGAGTCGGCCTGCTCGAACGCCGAAAAAATCGCATCACGCTGTTGCGCGGGAATGCCGATGCCCGTGTCCGACACGCGGACATGCAGCCGCACGCGGTCGTTCGCGGGAACGTTTGTCGCGGAGCTGGCCGCAGCGGCCGGCAGCGGCTCCGCATCGACGCGCAGCACGACTTCCCCCTCGCTGGTGAACTTGATGGCGTTTCCCACGAGGTTGACGACGATCTGGTTGAAGCGTGTCGGATCGCCGACGAGCATTTCGGGCACGGCCTGGTCGACGGACCACGCCAGTTCCAGCGCCTTGCCGTGGGCTTGGAACGCGAGTGACTTCAGTGTGTCACCAAGGGCTTCGCGAAGGTTGAACGGCACCTGCTCCAGTTCCACCTTGCGTGCTTCGATCTTGGAGAAATCGAGGATCTGGTTGATGATGCCCAGCAGGGTTTCGCCGGAGGCGAGGACGGTCTGCAGGTAGTCCTGCTGCAGGGGCGAGAGTTCCGAATCGAGGACGAGTTCGGTCATGCCGATGATGGCATTCAGCGGCGTGCGGATCTCGTGGCTCATGTTGGCCAGGAAGTCGCTTTTCGCCCGGTTGGCCGCTTCGGCCGCCTCCCGCGCTTCACGCTGCGCTTCCTCGGCCAGTTTGCGGTTGGTGATGTCGCGGGAGATGCCGAAACAGCCGACGATCTCGCCGCGGTAGTTCCGCAGGGGCGCCTTGGTGGTGGAGACCCAGGTGCGGCGTCCATCGGGCCAGGCCCATTCCTCTTCCTGGTCGACCAGCGAACGGCCCGACCGCATCACGTTCTGCTCGTCCTCGCGCGCCCGTCGCGCGTAGTCGGCGGGAAAGAATTCCGCATCGGTCTTGCCGACCGCGTCGCCGGGGTCGTTGAGTCCGGCGAGTTTGGCGTACGCGCGGCTGATGCGGATGAAACGCCCTTCGCCGTCCTTGAAGAAGATGCTGTCCGGCGTGTTGGCCATGAGCGCGTTCAGCAGCTGGCGCTCCTGGTCCAGCTCCGCTTCGGTTCGTTTGTGCGCCGAGACATCCCAGAAGATGACCTGGGTACCGACGACCTTGCCCGCCAGCGACCGCACGGGGGTCTTGCGCACTTCGAAGTAACGCGAGTCGCCGCCGCGGTAGTTCGCCTCGATGTCCGAAAAGGTCTCGCCCGTCCGCTCGACAATCAGGTCGTCATGCCGATACTTCTCGGCCAGTTCCTTGGGGTAAAAATCGAAGTCGCTCTTGCCGAGGACTTCGCTGCGCGGCAGCCCGAGCAGGCGGCAGAAGGCCTGGTTGGCGAAGGTGATGCGCCCGGAAAGGTCCTTTCTCGCCACATGCACCGGCAGGTTCTCGACCAGCGAGAGGAACAGCGCGTCGAGATCCATTTCGGCTTCGACGTCGGGCATCGGCGATCCGGGATCCGGCATGCGCGGGGTCCTCGTCGCAGGAGGAATGGGGATACCGCCACGCGGCGGGCAGCGATCCCCGGGACTGCGATCATCCTTCCACGATAATCCGAACGCGCACTGACGACAATCGTTCGGACCCCGGACGCGCCGGAACGGCCCGCGGATACCGACGACGAAACGCCATGGAATCGCATCGCCCCCGCGTGGCGACCCAATCACGGTAGTTTCAGCAGGCCGGACGTGCAGGGTTTGGCGACGTGCGGGAGGCGACGGCGTTCAGTCGGCGAGACGTTCAGCGGCGCGGCGGGCGAGGCTGCTGGTAGAGGCCGTCGATCAACGCCGCGAAACGCTCCTGGATGATCGGCCGTCGCAGGCTCAACTTGGCGGTCATCTCCCCCTCCTCGATCGAAAAGGGACGAGGCAGCAGCGCGAAGCGGCGGACCTGTTCGTGGTACGAGACGCAGGCCAGGCGGCCCTCAACGGCCTGCTGGAATCGCTCCAGCACCGCAGGCTCCTCCCGCCACGCGAATTCCGGCGTGTCCCAGTCGAGGCCGGGAAGCTGGCGGCGGGCTTCCTCGGCGTTCGGCACAAGAAGCGCCGCGAGATAGTTCCGACCGTCGCCGACGACCAGCGCCTGGTCGATCAGCGGATCCTCGGTCAGCAACGACTCCAGCAGCACCGGCGCGATGTTCTTGCCGGCGGCCGTGACGATCAGCTCCTTCTTGCGACCCGTGATCCAGACGAATCCGCCGTCATCTACATGGCCCAGGTCGCCGGTGAGCAGCCAGCCGTCGCGGAGGATGGCGGCCGTCGCGTCGGGGTCCTTCCAGTAGCCGCGCATGATGTGCGGGCCGCGCGATGTGATCTCGCCTTCGTCCGAGATCCGCACCTCCACGTCGCGGATGGGGAGTCCGGACGCGCCGCGGCGCGCCGCGCGTGGAGTGCTCATCGAAATCACCGGCGACGATTCGGACAGGCCGTATCCCTGCAGCAGCGGCAGCCCCTGCTGTTCGTAGAAGTCAAACGTATGGTCCGGCAGCGCGGCACCGCCCGTGCAGCAGTAGCGTATCTGTCCGCCAAGCAGTTCACGAAGGCTGCCGGGCCGCTGGTCCTCCCCCCGTTCCCGCAGCAGGCGGTGCAGCCGATCGAAAAAATAGGGCACGCCACTGATGATGTGCGGCTGCGACCACTGGCAATCGTCGAGCACCGTGTCGCGCGAGGTGGCCAGGTCGAGGTAGTAACCCAGGGCGATCCAGCTGTTGAAGTCGCAGGTGCGCGCAAAGATGTGGGACAGCGGCAGGAAGCAGAGCCGCACGTAGTCCGGCTGCATGCCGAACGCTTCGTTGGTGCCCACCGCGTTGGTGACGAGGTTGTGATGGTCGAGCATCACGCCCTTGGGTTGGCCCGTGGTGCCCGAGGTGTAGAGGATCGTGGCGAGGTCCGAGGCCTCCAGCGTGCGGCGCGCGACTTCCGCGGCCTCGCGGCCCGCATCGACATCGGAGGCCGCCATCAGTTCGTCCAGCGCGTGCCGCGGCCAACGGCTTAACGCCGGCGTGGCCCGTTCGTAGTGGATGATCGACAGCGGTCCCCCCAGGCCTCCGGCCTCGGCAGCCGCCCCCAGCTTGGCCTGCTGCTGCTCGTTCGAAACCAGCACCACCCGCGATTCGCTGTGTTCAATCTGGTACGCCACCTGCGGCGCGGCCAGCGGCGCGTGGATGGGCACATGGATGGCTCGCGCCAGATGGATGGCTACGTCGGCCACCATCCACTCGTAACGATTCTCGGACAGCTGCGCCACGCGGTCGCCCGGCGCGACCCCCAGTCGCCGCAGCCCGTCGGCCAGCCGATAGGCGTCCTCGGCGAACTCCCCCCAGGTCCGCTGGCGAATCGCCCCTGCCTGGCGGAAACGCACGGCTCGTCGATCCGCGTTCCGGTCCACCTGCCGGCAAAAAAGTTCCGCCAGATTGGCGCCCGCGCCTGCGGGAAGCGATGACTGCAAGTTGCTGGCGGACATAGAGGGGGCCTGCGAAGTGTCAAATCTTCATCGAGTTCCCGCCGTTTTCCGCGAATCCGGAGGACGCGGCTGGCGGAGAAGCCATTATAATCGGCAATTCCGATCTTGGATCGGTGATGGTCAGCCGGAGGGCCCGGGCACGCCGGCCGGTCAACTGCGGGGACCGACGACTGCATCGGGATACTCGGGAGCGAATCTGCCGGGGTGGGGAGTCGGGCGGCCAGCGAAACCGCCGGCCATGGCCAGGGCCGCAAGGCTCCCGAGGGAGCCCGGCATTTTCCGAAGATGGTCTCCCGATTCGGGTGGCCCCTTCGACGCCGGGCTAGGCTTCAGCGTGCGTTTTCCGGTTGCTCCCCGTGATGTCTCGAAGGCACGTGGGTTTTCCGGACGCGAGCCTGTCCCTTGTTCCCAGCCGGGCCCATGCGGCCGGTCGAGTGAGGCTGGCACGTCCACGCCGGTTCCTTGCCGCGTCCGGTCCCTGCGGGCTCGTCCACGCTGATCCGCCAACTATCGAGTCGACGATCGTGATCGAACAAGCCTTCCAACCCGACCACTACCTGAACCGCGAGCTGAGCTGGCTGGAGTTCAATTCGCGCGTGCTGCAGGAAGCCCAGGACAGCACCAATCCGTTGTTGGAGCGGGTCAAGTTCCTGTCGATCTTCAGTTCGAATTTCGACGAGTTCTTCATGGTGCGGGTGGCGGGGCTGCGCGAGCAGGCGTTCGACGCCGAGACGCCGCAGGACTACAACCCGGATGGGATGCGGGCGATCACGCAACTGCACCACATTCGCCAGCGGACCGTGCAGCTGATCACCTCGCAGTACCAGTGCTGGAACGATTCGGTGAAGCCCGCCCTCGCGCGCGAGGGCATTCGCATCAGCGCGCTGCGCGACGTGTCGGACGCGTCCTACCTGGACCACTTCTTCAAGAACGTCGCTTTTCCGATCATCACGCCGATGGCGATCGACCCCAGCCATCCGCGTCCTCGCTACCACAACCGCAGCCTGTACATCGGCGTGATGATCCGGCGCCGCACGGGCATCGGGCCGAAGCGAGTTTTCGGCGTCGTGCAGGTGCCGCAGGTGCTTCCACGGCTGGTGCCGGCCAACCGGGACCAGACGGAGTTCGTATTCCTGGAGGAGATGATCATCGCGAGGCTGCCGGAGATGTTCGGCGGCTATGAGATCCTCAGTTACGCTCCCTTCCGCATCACGCGCAACAGCGACCTCTATATGATCGAGCAGGAGTCGGATGACATGCTGCAGCTGATCGAGGAGCGGCTGAAGGAGCGTCGGCGGGCGGATGCCGTCCGCCTGGAGATCGCCGAGAACGCGTCCGACGAGCTGGTGGACATGATTGTCGACCAGGAGGAACTGCGCGGCGGGGATTCGTACAGCGAAGTGTACCGGATGCCTGGACCGCTGGACCTGACCTGCCTGATGGGGCTTTACGACCTGCCGCACCGCGAGGCGTTGCGGGACCAGCCGTTCGTGCCTCGCGTGGCCGCCGGACTGCGGAGGACGGGGGAGGACCTGTTCTCGGCCATCGCGCGGCGCGACATCCTGCTGCACCATCCGTACGACGATTTCATGCCCGTCGTGGATTTCGTCTACAAGGCGGCCCGCGATCCCCAGGTGCTGGCCATCAAGCAGACGCTCTACCGCACCAGCGGCGACTCGCCGATCATCAAGGCGCTCTCGGAAGCCGCCGAGGCGGGCAAGCACGTCACGGCGCTCGTGGAACTCCAGGCTCGCTTCGACGAGGAAGCGAACGTGAACTGGGCGCGGAAGCTGGAGCGGGCGGGAGCCCATGTGGTCTACGGGTTCCTGGACCTGAAGACGCACTGCAAGGTTTCGCTGATCGTGCGCCGCGAGAACGACACGGTGCGTCGCTATGTGCACCTCGGCACGGGCAACTACAACCCGTCGACGGCCCGGGTCTACACCGACCTGGGGCTCTTCACCGCCGACCCGGATGTGGTCGAGGATGTGTCGGCGCTGTTCAACCTGCTGACCGGATACTCCCAGGGCTACCACTGGCGAAAACTGGTGGTGGCGCCGACGGACTTGCATCGGCGCACGATCGAGCTGATCAACGAGCAGGCGGAGCTGGCGCGGCGTGGCAAACCATCGCGGATTGTCGCCAAGCTGAACTCGCTGGTCGATTTCCGCGTTATCGACGCGCTGTACCGCGCGAGCCAGGCGGGAGTGCCGATCCAGTTGATCGTGCGCGGCATCTGCTGCCTGCGGCCCGGCATCAAGGGCGTCTCCGACAACATCCAAGTGACCAGCGTCGTGGATCGGTTCCTGGAACACAGCCGCATCTACGTGTTCGGGCCGGACGAGACAGCCAAGGTGTTTCTCAGCAGCGCCGACTGGATGCCGCGGAACTTCTTCCGGCGCGTGGAGGTGATGTTCCCGGTGGAGTCACCGCCGCTGCGGAAGCAGATCCTTGGCGAAATCCTGCCGGCCTACCTCCGAGACAACACCAAGGCGCGGCAACTGCTCACGGATGGCAGCTACCAGCGCGTGGTGCAGAGACGGGGCGAACCGGCCTTCCGTTGCCAGACCCATCTGCTGCAACTGGAGGCCTTGCCGGTGGTCCCCAGTCGGGCGTTCATGCCCGCTGGCCTGCAAGCAGATCCAGCGAAGCCGCCGAAGAAAAAGAAGGCCCGAGGGAAATAGGAAAAGGACCGCCGACTCCTTCCGGTGCGACTGCGGAAACGTTCGCCGGCGAGGAGGAAGGGTTGGGAGTCAATCTGGCGGGCGGGAAGGGAAGCGATTCATGCAGCGTCGATTGATCGTGATGCGTCACGCGAAGAGTTCCTGGGACAGCGAAGCGTCGAGCGACCATGAACGGCCGCTCAATGAACGAGGCCGCACGGAAGCGCCGCGCGTGGCGGCAATGCTGGCGGAACGCGAGTGGCAGCCGGAGTACGTGTTGAGCAGCGACGCGCGACGGACACGCGAGACGTTCGCGCTGATGCAGGAGGTCTGGTCGGACGAAGTGCCGGTCGAATTCCTGAGGGCTCTCTACCTGGCTGGCTACCATGGCCTGATCGCCGCCTCCGGCCTGGTCCCGCAGGACGCCTCGACCATCATGCTCCTGGGCCACAACCCGGGACTTGAGGAAGTCGTCTACCTGCTCAACAACCAGTCGATTGCCCTCAAGACGGCCATGGCCGTGCTGCTGGAGAATGAGTCCGACACCTGGCCTGACGCCCTGATGTCACTCCGCACCTGGCGGCTGGTCGATGTCATCCGCGGTCGCCTGCCGAAGGAAGAGCACGGCGAGTAGACCCGCGAAGCCTCGCGCATCGCTGCTCCAGGCCCGTCTCAGCCCTGGCTTGGGCGAGCGAGGAAATACAGCGCAGCGTACACCTTGTAGTCGACGTGCTTGCCCTGCCGCTGCTGATGGGCCAGCCAGTCGTCGATGGCGGCCAGCGGCACCAAGTGGGTTTCGATCGATTCGGACGCGTCGCCACCACCCTCGCCGACGCGCTGCGGGCCATGGGCCCGCAGCAGGTGGATCGACTCGTCGCTCAGTCCCGCCGAGGACACGGCGTGCGTCAGCAGTTCGAATCGTTCCGCCTGGAACCCCGTCTCCTCGTGCAGTTCCCGCGCCGCCGCCTCGAAGATCGACTCCTGCTGGTGCTCGTCGATGTCGCCCACCAGTCCCGCAGGCAGCTCGATCACGGGACACCCCACGGGGATGCGGTGCTGTTCGACCAGCACCAGCTGCTCCTCACTCGTCACCGCGACGATCGCGATCGCGCCCCGGATGTTCGGGCGCTGGGCGAACGTCCAGTGTCCTTGCTGCACCAGCCGCATGAAACGCGTCTCCGCCAGGACGACAGGCTGCATGTCAGATCGGTTGGGCGTGCTCATGCGGGGATCCTTGGTGGTGGCCCATTGGTGGTGGCCCAGCAGAAATGAAGGCAGGCCTCCTGTCCGCCGGCAGGTTTCATGCGGCCGGAAACTCGTTAGAATCTTAGGCGGGTTGGCGGACTCACGATAGCCGGGACGATGCTGCCAACGCCGGTGGAGGCGTGGTCTCCTGGATTCAAGCTCCCGGCTTCAGGTCTTTAAGGACTCAGGCGATGAACTGCTTCATTCGAGCGATCGTGTTTTCCCTGGCCGTGATGGGCTCGTCGTGGGCCGTGGCCGAAGAGGATGGCTGGGTGTCACTCTTCAACGGCAAGGATCTTGCCGGCTGGAAGGTGAATGAGAACAAGGATTCGGTCCGCGTCGAGGAGGGGCTGCTGGTCATCAATGGCCCGCGGGCTCACGCCTACTACGAGGGAGCCGAAGGCAGCGCGTCGTTCAAGAATTTCCATTTCAAGGCCAAGGTCAAGACGTATCCCAAGGCCAACTCGGGGATCTACTTCCACACGCGTTTCCAGGACAGCGGCTGGCCGAACCGCGGATACGAGTGCCAAGTCAACAATACGCACGGCGATCCCAAGAAGACCGGCGGGCTCTACAACGTCCAGGACAACTACCAGGAAGTCGCCAAGGATGGTGAGTGGTTCGACTACGACATCATGGTGGATGGCAAGCACATCGTCGTCATGATCAACGGACGCATCGTTTCGGCCTACACCGAACCCGAGGACCTGGATCGTCCCGAAAGGCAGATCGGTGCCGGGACCTTCGCCCTGCAGGCCCACGATCCGGGCAGCAAGGTGGAGTACAAGGAGTTGAAGGTCAAGCGCCTGCCCGACTAACGATAACCCCGCCAGCAACATGCCGGGCGGCGGTCCCCGTGGGAACGCCGCCCGATAAGGGCCGTTCATGACGACTTACTACGCGGTCGGGTCGCCTTCCACGAGCTTGACGGACGCGGAAGTGCGCGAAGCGCTGGCCGACTGCCTCCGTCAGCTGGGGCCGCGCCGTCGAGTGCTCGCGCTGCCGCCCGACTTCACACGCTACCATAGCCAGGCCGGCAAGCTGACCTGTTTCCTTCACCAGCAACTCGGCGATGCGCTCGTCGATATCATGCCCGCGCTCGGCACGCACGATCCCATGCCAGACGGGCAGCGGGAGCGGATGTTTCCGGGTATTCCCGCGGGGCTCTTCCGACGCCACGACTGGCGGAACGACGTCCTGACGATCGGCGAAGTGCCCGCCGAGTTCGTCCGCCAGGTGACTGAGGGCATCTGGGAACGTCCCTGGCCCGCCCAGTTGAATCGACTTCTGTGGGAAGGCAACCACGACCTGATCGTCTCCGTGGGGCAGGTCGTGCCCCACGAGGTGATCGGCATGGCGAACTACAACAAGAATATCTTCGTCGGAACCGGCGGCGTCCGTGGCATTAACGAAAGCCACTTCATCGGCGCTGCTTATGGCATGGAACGCATCATGGGGCGCGCCGACACGCCCCTCCGCAAGATCCTCAACGAAGCTGAACGGCTGTTCTGCGGCCACCTGCCGCTGCTGTATGTGTTGACGGTCATGGGGCACGACGAGCATCGCAACCTGGTGATGCGCGGACTGTTCATCGGCGACGACCCGGAATGTTTCTACCGCGCCAGCGAGCTTTCGCTGCAGGTGAATTTCAACGTGCTGGACGAGTCGCCGCAGCGCATTGTCTGCTACCTGGACCCCGAGGAGTTTCACAGCACGTGGCTCGGCAACAAGGCTGTGTATCGCACGCGGATGGTGATCGGCGACGGGGGTGAACTGGTGGTGCTGGCGCCGGGAGTGAAGACCTTTGGCGAAGACGCGCGGATCGACGAAATGATCCGCAAGTATGGCTACCGAACGACGCCCGAAGTCCTCGCCGCCTTGTCGGCTAACCAGGACCTGCAGGACAATCTCTCCGCCGCCGCGCACCTGATCCACGGCTCCTCGGAGAACCGGTTCCGGATCACCTACTGTCCGGGGCACCTGACTCGCGAAGAGGTTGAAGGTGTCGGATATGGATACGCCGACCTCGCGACGATGATGCGACGCTATGACCCTGCCCAACTGGACGACGGCTGGAATGAGCGGGATGGCGAACGATTCTACTTCGTGCGGAACCCCGCCCTCGGATTGTGGGCCGCCCGCTCCCGCCTCGCCGGCTGATCGCGGCTGGATTCCGAACGCGAGGGCCGCTGCTGCGCGGTGACTGGGGCGTGCGATTGGGGCACGTGACAGGGGGAGTGGTCGAGACGGGCGTGTTTTCGAGTGAGTGTCCGAAGTGAACGATCTTCCTCCCCTCATCGAAGCCCTCCACTCCAGCGAAACCTGGCACCGGTTCCGAGCGGGTGCGCTGACTTCGGTCTGCTGGGACGGGGAGGCGTTGCGGCACGCGTCCGCGGCGACGACTCCACGCTGGCTCCTGCCCGGCTCGTTCAACCCCATCCATGCGGGGCACCGAGGCATGGCGCAGTGGGTATCGCGGCAACGGGGTGAAGCCGTCGAGTTCGAACTGTCGCTCGTGAATGTAGAGAAGGCTCCGCTGTCGTTGGAAATGCTGGCGCCGCGACTGGCACAGTTTGCGAACGGGGAACGGCTGTGGTTGACCCGGGCTGCCACGTTCGCGGAGAAGTCGCGTCTGTTTCCCGGGTCGACCTTTCTGGTCGGAGCCGACACCATCGTGCGGGTGGTGAACCCGCAGTATCACGCAGGATCGGACGAGGGGTTGCGGCGAGCCTGGCGGGTGATCGCCGAGCACGACTGCCGGTTTCTGGTGTTCGGGCGGAAGCTGGCAGACGGTTTTCGGACGCTGGAGGAGCTCCCTTTGCCGCCGGAGTTGCGGGCTCTGTGCGACGCCGTGTCGGAAGAGGACTACCGGGCGGACATTTCCTCCAGCGAGATTCGTGCTGGCAGGCCCTCGGCGAGGGAGGAGGCGTCCGGCTGACGAAGGAATCGGGCGAAGGAGCCAGCGGCAGGGGCTCTCGGTCTTTTCGGAGCGAAATCGGGGCTCTCCAGTCGGGCAAGCGGCGGTCGCCTGCAGGCGGGTGGGCACGGCTGGAGGAGCGAGCCGGTTTACGATTGCCCTAAGTTCGCACGTGTCCTTATACTTAGGCGGTTGAGGCGGATGTCGCCGGAGGCCCAGGCCTGCGGTTGGCAGGGGTCTGGATCGTGCACTCGGGTGTGTGTTCCGATGTCGGGGGCTAACGGTTGTCGTTGGGCTGGCCGGGCCTGGTTCGGGTTGGTATCGGAACTCGAGCGGTTCTCGGCTAAAAGCGGCATGGGGCAGCCTGCCGGGTGTCGGCAGCCTCGGGGCCAGTAGGCCGTTGCCAAGCAGCATCGGGTCGACAGGCAGGCGTGACACGCGGATCCGCGACCCGGGTTCCTGCTCCTGGCGAGTGCTTCGGTCCGAAGGCAGCAGCCAGCGGGCATGTTCGCGACTCGTCAGTGGTTCGCGAACGCACCGGGAAACAGTCCGCCTTGCATCCGCGCCGCGCGAAATGGTCGGGTGGCGGCCTGCGCAATCTTGAGATTCATGACCTGAGCGAGTGACAGTATGAGTGAGCCCGGCGCTGGACCCCGTTTTGTCGGGGTGGATGTCGGTGGCACCAACATCAAAATCGGGATCGTCGACGACCAGGGACAGCGGCTGGCTTTCGGGCAGATTGCCACGAAGCAGGAGCTGGGTCCCGAAAACGCCATGCAGCGGGTGGCGGCGGAGATCGAGCGGATACGCGCCGAGAAGGGCCTCGACTCGTCTTCGCTGGTGGCCGTGGGGCTGGCGACACCCGGCACCATGGACATTGCCAACGGTACGCTCCTGCAACCGCACAACCTGCGGTCGTGGTGGAACTATCCGATCCGCGACTGCCTGCGTGACGCTTGCGGCCGGGCGGTCTGGTTTGCCAACGACGCGAACGCGGCCGCCTTCGGTGAGCACTGGGTCGGCAGCGGTTCCGCCTACCAGAGTATCGCGTTGTTCACGCTGGGAACGGGAGTCGGTGGCGGCATCATCATCGGCGACCTGTCGATCGACGGCGAGAACAGCGCGGGCGGTGAACTGGGGCATACGATCATTGACTGGAATGAAACCGCTCGACTGTGCGGCTGCGGCCAGCGGGGGCACCTGGAAGCCTATGCCAGCGCGAAGGCGGTGATCCAGCGGGCGGAGGAGTGCTTGGCGGGGCAGCCGCGCACGAGTTTGCTGGCGCGTCGGCAGCGCGAAGGCGAGATTACGCCGCTGATGATCGCACAGGAAGCCGAGGCGGGCGATGCCGTGGCTCTCGAACTGGTAATGGATACGGCCAAGTACCTGGGCATCGGCGCGACCAACGTCATGCACATCGTCGATCCGGGAGCCGTCGTGTTCGGCGGAGCGATGACCTTTGGCGGGCCCTCGTCGGAACTCGGTCGAAGATTCCTGGAGCGGATCCGGCAGGAGGTGCGCGAGCGGGCCTTCCCGGTGCTTGCCGAACGCACGGCGATCGAGTTCGCGAGCCTGGGCAGCGACGCTGGCTGGATCGGCGCCGCGGCGATCGCTCGCGCCGGTTACCGCAAACGCAACTGAACTGCAGGAGCCCCTGCATCGCCGTTGGTGAAGGGCCCCGACCAGACGCCTGAACAAAACTGTGGCCGCCGAGTGCTGAACGGTGGACCGCACGCCACGATCCGCGCCATGATACGTGAGTATCCCGCGGCAAGACGAATCGCTTTCCGACATTGCCGGACCCACTTGTCCTATGAACGCTCCGATCAATCGACAGAATATTCGAAATTTCTGCATCGTCGCCCACATCGACCACGGCAAGAGCACGCTGGCCGACCGCTTGCTGGAATTCACCGGCACGGTGGCCAAACGCGACATGAAGGCCCAGATCCTGGACGACATGGAACTGGAACGCGAGCGCGGGATCACGATCAAGGCCCGCGCCGTGACGATGAACTACCGGTTCAAGGGCCAGGTTTACGAACTGAACCTGATCGACACCCCCGGACACGTGGACTTCCACTATGAAGTGTCCCGGTCGCTGACCTGCTGCGAAGGCGCGCTGCTGCTGGTCGATGCCTTCCAGGGCGTCGAGGCACAGACGGTCGCCAACGCTTTCGCGGCCATGGAACACGATCTCAAGATCATTCCGGTCGTGAACAAGATCGACCTGTCGCATGCCCGCACCGACGAAGTGATCGCCGAGATGCAGCAGTCGCTGGGCGTGGAACCGGATGAGGTGATCAAGGCCAGCGCGAAGTCAGGGATCGGCATCGAAGGCCTGCTGGAGGCGATCGTCGAGCGGATTCCTGCGCCGGGCGGCGACGAGAAGGCCAGCCTGCAGGCGATGGTCTTCGATTCGCACTACGACGATTTCCGCGGAGCGATCACCTATGTCCGCCTGATGAACGGGACGCTGCGCAAGGGCGACCAGGTCCGCATGATGCGCGGCGGAACCAAGCACGATGTGCTGGAGGTGGGCCGTTTCTCGCCGCAACGCACGGCCTGCAGCGAACTGGTCGCGGGCGAGGTGGGGTACATCATCTGCAACATCAAGTCGCTGACGCTGGTGCACATCGGCGATACCGTCGTCCTTGCCAACGATGACAAAGCGGTCGCGCTGACCGGATACCAGCCGCCCATGCGGATGGTCTATTGCGGCCTGTTCCCTTCCGACGGCCAGGACTTCGAGGAACTGCGCGACGCACTCGCGCGGCTGGCGATCAACGACCCGAGCTTTGAGTTCGAGCCGGAGTCGAGCGAGGCGCTGGGATTCGGTTTTCGCTGCGGGTTCCTGGGACTGCTGCACATGGAGATCGTGCAGCAGCGACTGGAGCAGGAGTCGGATGTCGATCTGGTGCAGACGGCGCCGAACGTGACCTATGAAATCCTCAAGGCCAACGGCGAGGTGCTGCAGATCCATCGGCCCCAGGAAGTGCCAGACGCGGGAGCGATCGAGGAGTTCCGGCAGCCGATCGTCCGCGTGAACCTGGTGCAACCCACCGACTACATCGGCATCGTGATGAAGCTCTGCCAGGATCGTCGTGGTGTGCTCAAGCGGACCGAATACCTGTCGCCGACGCGAGCCATGCTGACGTACGAACTGCCGCTGGCCGAAGTGATCTATGACCTGCATGACAAGCTGAAGAGCGCGACGCGCGGTTACGGCACGATGGACTATGAGTTCCTCGGCTACACGCCCGCCGACCTCGTCCGCATGGACATCCTGGTGAATGGCAATCGAGTCGACGCGCTGTCGATCATCTGCGATCGCCGCGACGCCGAACGCCGCGGCCGCGCCATCGTGAAGAAGCTCAAGGCGGAAATCGACCGGCACATGGTCGAGATCGCCGTGCAGGCGGCCATCGGTTCGCGTGTAATCGCCCGCGAGACCGTGCCGGTCATGCGCAAGAACGTGACGGCCAAGTGCTACGGCGGCGACATCACGCGAAAGCGGAAGCTGTGGGCCAAACAGCGAGAGGGCAAGAAGCGGATGAAGTCGGTGGGCCAGGTCGATATCCCGCAGAAGGCCTTCATGGCCGTGCTGGATACGGGTGAGGAAAAACCCAAGTAGCGCGCAAGGACGCGGCATGCCGAGCAGCCGACCGACGGCCCGGAGGCCCGTGATGAGCGTTTGGGCCAGGCGCATGGTGCTCGCGAGCGTCCTGTTCATGGTCGCTTGGCAGGCCCTGCCGATCGGCTGGATCTCGCCGCTCGTCGTGCAGGACGTGTCGATGGCGCCCACGCTGTTGGGCCAGCACGCCGTGGCCAGCTGTCCGCGCTGCGGAGCGCGGTATCCGATCGAGTGGCTGCCCGATCTGTCTCCGGAGACTCGCTCCACCTGCGCCGGTTGCGGCCGGCTGCACGCGCTGGGAACGGATGTCATCCTGCGCGGCGGCGATCGCGTGTGGATCGATCGCCTGGCACGCTGGTCCGGACCGCGTCGCCAGCAGTTCTGGGCATTCCGCGATCCCGCGGATGCGCGCCGCTGGCTGGTGAAACGCATCGTGGGTTTGCCGGGGGAGCGGATTGACCTGCGGCATGGCGACCTGTTGGTCAACGGCCAGGTCCAGGCCAAGTCGCTCGACGAACTCCGCGAGGTCTCGATCCCGGTGATGTCGATTCGTGCCGAGGATGAAGGGAAGTCGGACATCGCGGGCGCATCAGCAGACGCAGCGGCCGATTCGTCCGCCACTGCGATCGCGGCCCTCTGCTGGCGGCCCACAGCCGGTTCCCGATGGGAGGCCCGTGGCCGTGAATGGATCGTTCCATGCACGGCGGACCATGCCGCTGCCAACGTCGCGCGGCAGTCGGCGCCGAACGCTTCGACCGAGGGCTGGCAATGGCTGGAGTTTTCGGGCACCGAGGTATCTGGCCGGCAGGGATCGGCCGGGCTGCTCCTGGACGACTACTCGTTCCATCAGTCGGTATCGCGGTCGCTCCACCCGATGAGTGACCTGTGGCTGTCACTCGAATTGAAACCGGGGAACGCAGCCGACGATTGGGGCCCGCTGGCGATCGCGGTGGAGTGGAGCGATGCGTGGCAGTCGAGTCGCGCGGAGTGGGACTGGGTACAAGGCGAGGTGCGGCTCGGGGACGCTTTCGACCAAGAGGGCTACGGCACGGCGGAGATTCCGACAGGCGTCGCGTCCGATCGACAGACGCTTGCAGGCCATGATGGGCCGCCCGACAGACGCCGGCGTCTGGTGTTCGCCGCCTGGGACGGACAGACGGCGGCCACCTGGGAGGAACGTGGCGAGATGCGCGTGCTGCAGCGGCGGCTGAGCGGGGAGCGAAAGGGTCCGCCCCAGTTGCGGCAGTTGCGGATTGGCGTTCGTGGCGCGGGCTGCCGCGTGCGGGCGATCGAGCTGCGACGCGACCTCTACTACTACGACGCGCGACGCGAGGCGGCAGGCGACCGCGGACAGGCGGGCGTCCCGCTGTCGCTGGGGCCCGGGCAGTTTTTCGTGCTCGGCGACAATGGGCCCCAGTCGATCGACAGTCGCGACCAAGGCCCCGTCGGCCTCGAACAGCTGATCGGCCGCGTGCGTAAGTCCCGGTAGCCTGGGGGCTCCGTGGCCTCGCGGACAAGCCGATCGACACGCCGTTTGGGGGCCTTTTCCCAGGCTCCGCGACGCCGCTAGCAGTCCTGAAGTCGCATATCTTCGAGGGGCAGGATTCGCTATATTCCCAGGCGTTCAGGCAAGAATGGGCGTTGGTCCGGGGATTGGCGAGCGAGGTAGTCCATGGTGGGTATGGGGAGTCCGTTGACGCGTGAGGCGCAGTCGGCGACCGAACTGACGGTCAGCGAGTCCGCGCGATCCTGGCGCGAGGGGATCGAGTCGGTGGTGGTGGCCATCGTGCTGGCCTTCCTGTTTCGGTCGTTCGAGGCTGAGGCGTTCGTGATTCCCACCGGGTCGATGGCTCCCACGCTGCAGGGACGCCACAAGGACGTGCTTTGTCCCGAGTGTGGTTATCGCTATCGGGCCGGGGCGAGCACGGAGAGTGAAGAGCGTAGTGGTGTCGTCGAGGCGGTCACCTGCCCGCTGTGCTTCTATGCGCAAGAGCTCGATCCGCTGCGCGCCGCGCACGTATCGAATACGGGCGACCGGATTCTCGTCAACAAGCTGGCCTATGAGACGCCGTTCGGCAAGCCTGATCGCTGGGATGTCGTGGTCTTCAAGTATCCCGGCAATGCGAAGCAGAACTACATCAAACGCCTGGTGGGGCTGGATGACGAATCGCTTCAGATCCGGCATGGGGACATCTTCGTCCGTCCGGGTGACCGGACCGAGGGCGAGTATAAGATCGCCCGTAAACCGCCGTCGAAGCTGGTGCACATGCTGCAGCTGGTGAACGATACCGAGTATCGTTCGCAATCGCTGGATGCCGTCGGTTGGCCGGCGAACTGGCAGGCCGCGGCCGATTCCACCTGGCAGACCGGGGACCTGGGACGTACGTTTACTTGCGTGCCTTCCGCGGAGCCATCCTGGATCCGGTTCCAACAATACTACATCTCCTTCGAGACCTGGTCCGACATCGCGAAGGCGGTGGCGGCCAACCAGCGCATCCCGGAGAACGTCGGTCCGCGGCCTGTACTCATCACCGACTTCTACGCATACAACGGCCAGCGGCGCCGCGTGAGCGCGGGGCCCCGTGGCATGGAGTACAGCGGTGCCGTGCCGA
>CAZUJM010000001.1:20914-29598 GCA_964620405.1 uncultured Pirellulaceae bacterium
CTTGGCATTGGAGGCCGAAGTCGACGTGCAGGGCAACTCCGGGACGCTGCTGCTTGACCTGGTCGAGGCGGGCCGGCATCATCGCTGCGAGCTGGATGTGGCGACGGGCAAGGCGCGCCTGTCGATCCTGGGCGGCGCGAAGCCGCTGCGCTTCGTGAACGACCGGGGCGAAACCTACGACTCGGTCGAAGCCGATACGCCCGTGCGCGGCCGGGGCTCTTACCGATTCCGCTTCGCCAACGTCGATGACCAGCTGCTGCTGTGGGTCAACGAACGCCCGTGTGGGTTCGACCGTGAGGCGACGTATGAGCATGACGCGACGGAACGTCCGATGACCACGGCCGCCGATCCGGGGGATCTTCAGCCCCTGGGGGTCGGCACCCTGAACCTGGCGGCGAGTGTCAAGAACCTGCGCGTGCTGCGGGATATCTACTACATCGCCACGAGCAACACGATGAGCAGCACGGTGACCGACTACGGCGGGTATTTCCGCGGCGTGGATCGCGTCGTCGAGCACCTGTCGAATCCGTCGCTCTGGAAGGCCGGTGACCTGTTCGATGGCCGCGAGACGGCCGAGTTCCCGCAGGCGAAGGATCGTTTTTTCGTGCTCGGCGACAACAGTCCCCAGAGCCAGGACGGACGACTCTGGGGCGCGGAGCACTATGTGGAGCGGGACCTGCTGATCGGCGAGGCGGTGTTCATCTACTGGCCTCATCCACTTCAGGTGCGCATTCCGTTTACCAAGGCCATCGTGCCCTGGTTCCCGAATTTCCGCGAGATGGGTCTGATTCATTAGGACGGAACGCCACGGGACGGGACGCAGCCGGCACACGCCGCCCGTGTCGGATGGGACCTGAGGTCGCGTTGCGTGACGCCTCGTTGGCGTGATGAAGCGAAGCGGTTTCGAGCGGGGACGCGCGAGCCTTGGGGTATCGCGGCCGGTTCTGGCGAGGGAAGGATTCTGGCATGATCATTCTGAACGTCACGGGCTTGGTGAAGAACTATGGTCGTCGCCGCGTGGTGGATGGCGTCTCCTTCGATGTCCACACGGGCGAGATCGTGGGACTGCTGGGACCGAATGGAGCAGGCAAGACGACCAGCTTCCGCATGACCTGCGGCATGATCGAGCCGGACGCGGGGCGAGTGGAACTGAACGGAGTGGATGTCACGCGCTGGCCCATGTTCCGACGCGCTCGCGAAGGCGGCATGGGCTATCTGGCCCAGGAGTCGAGCGTCTTCCGCAAGCTGACGGTCCAGCAGAACCTGCTGGGCATGATGGAGATGCTGAACTTCGACAGCAAGACGCGAAAGGATCGCTGCGAGGAACTGCTGCAGCAGTTCAACATCACGCACCTGCGGCGCGCGAAGGCCGGGTCGCTGTCGGGCGGCGAGCGGCGACGCTTGGAGATCGCTCGCTGCCTCGTCTCCAACCCGCGGATCATCCTGCTGGACGAACCTTTTACCGGGATCGATCCGGTGACGATCGATGGCATCCAGAACATCGTACGGGAACTGCGGGCGCGCGGCATTTCGATCCTGATTACGGACCACCAGGTCCGCGAGACGCTGGAGATCACCGACCGCAGCTACGTGATCCGGAGCGGCCGCGTGCTGTGCCATGGGAAGCCGCAGGAAGTGATCCGGCACCCGGAGGCCCGCAAGTACTACTTCGGCGACGGCATCAACCTCAACACGCCGGACATGCCGCGTCCCGCTCCCTCGGCCACCGTTTCGTAAGCGGCTCGCGCGTCGCGAGCGGTCTTCCCGTACCGGAGCCGTGGCAGGAAATACGTCATGGCATACAGTAGAAGGAAGCCGCGTGGCGGCGCGTGCGGGCTGTTGCGGAGACCCGGCGACGCCTCCGGGGAAGTTGCCGCGAGCAGGCGCGGCGACCTGCGTCGGGAAGTGCGTTGAGGGAATCTCCATGGGGCCCTGTTTGCTTGCCAAGACCTGGCCGGACTCTGCCGACCTTCTCGGCATCGCCGGGTTCCTGGCAGCGGTCGTGTTGCTGCCGATCGCCGGTTACTGGCTGACGATCCTCGACATCCGCGCCTACCTGCGGGCCTTGCGCGGCGCATTGGTGCGGATCACATCGCCCAGCTACTCGACTCCGTCGTGGCTCGACAAGGAGACGCCGCCCTGCCTGCGGGCCTTGGGGCTGGAGTGGCCTTGTTCCGAGGAGGACGTCAAGATCGCCTACCACCGCATGGCTCGCGAACTGCACCCGGACCACGGCGGCGACATCCGCCGCTTCTTGCTGCTGCAGCAACAACTCGAACAGGCGAACCACTACGTCCGCCAGCGTCGCGCCCGGTCGTGAACGACGGACGCAGCGATCGTGTGCCGCGTCGGACGCCTCTCTTGGAAGAGCTTCTCGACAGAACGGCCGCTACCGAGGGTTCGCGCGATGTCGAGTGCCTGGCTGGGCGGCGTTGCCGGAGGCGTATCCTCCCCATTGGAACGCGAGTACGAGGTCCTGCGAGGTGAAGTCGCCATCGCCGTTCCAGTCACCTTCGAGCCAGCCGCTGTTGTCCGCTGGGGCGTCTTCATACTCGGCGGACTGGAAGACGCGGACGAGATCCTGCGAATCGAAGCGGCCGTCGAGGTCCGTGTCGCCGTAGGTGGTTTGAAGGATGTCGCGCACGAGGAGATCGCGGTCGTTGGTATCGACCTGGCCGTTGGCATCCAGGTCGAAGCGTGCATCCGGACGCGGATCGCGGAGCGCGGCGAAAAACAGGTCGATGTCGCGCTGGTCGACCACGCCATCCTCGTTGAAATCGCCTGCGGGCCCAGCCAGGCGGCCTGGCGTAGGTGGGGCGGCTCGCCAGGACCCGGGCTTGCCCAGTTGATCGCGGGGCACGTCGGGCTTCGTGAGCTGCAGGCTTGCGCCCCCGCTGTCCGCTGCCGCGGGCCAGGGATTGGCGTCGCCGTACTCGACCTCCATCAGCGTTTCACCCGTGGGCGCGAGGATCCGGATCAGGTCGCCGGAGTTGCCCAGGTCGCCGGCCAGTTCGGCGACGACCACCCGCGCGGGCAGGCCGGGCCACGCGGCGAGGAAGGCCTGGGCATCACGGGCCAGCACGACCGCCTGGCCGGGCTCCAGCGTGACCGGCTCGGTGATCCTCACGCCGGACGCGGGACCCGTCTGCACTTGCAGTCCTTGCAGCGCGAGGGCCGGCGCCTGGCCCGGCACGCCGACGTGGGCCAGCTCCAGGAACTCCGCGCCGTCATCACCCGGCGGGTTGTAGTGGATCTCGGACAGACGCAGGAACTCCGGTAAGCGATTCGCCGGCGCCGTGCTCTCGATGACCACTTCCTGTCGGCCGATCGATCGTCCCTGGTAGTCGAAGGCTTCCAGCGTGTACGTATGTCGTCCGGACTTCACCGGCAACTGGACCGACCATTGATCGGCGACCGGTGGGCCGCTGGAGGTCCAGGTGACGGGCAATGCTTCGGGCGATCCCGCGAGTCGGATCTCGCGGACGTTGACCCAGCCCTTGCCGGTGACCTTGGCGGTGTCGGTGTCCACGACAAGCGGTTCGGCGGGCGTGATGGTGAAGTCGATCGGCGGCACATCGCGCCGGATCCGCGCCGCCGCGAACTCCCCACGTTTCTGGATGTAGGTCAGCCTCGCTGCGAAGTTCTGGCTGCCCAGTTCTCCGTAGTGGCTGGTCCAGCGGCTCATGTAGCTGGCGTTGAACGTCGTTTCGATGATGTCCAGCATGTGGCCGTAGTAGTTGCGGAAGTTGGCGGGCAGGCGAACCACGCGCACATGGCGTCCGCCGCCGGTGAGCGGACTATTGAAGGCGATCTGGAACGCGGAGTCCCAGTCCCAGGGCATGTAGAGGACCTTGCCATCGGGACGCGTATAGAGCCGGAAGTTGTGGATGTTGCTGCCCGTGTAGTTGGCATCGGCGGGGCCGAAGAGCATCTGGTACGCCGACACACGCATCCACTGGTCGGTGTCCAGCACCTTGTCCGTGGCGTCCTTGAGCAGGTCGGTCGTCGCCGACATGGCCTTGTGCAGCGCGAGGATCGAATCGTAGTCGTCACGTGTGCGATTGGACAGGATCAGGTTCGTCCAGCGGTAGATCTCCTTGTTGTTTCCCTGGTCCTTGAAGTCGATGTTGGCGTAGCCATTCGGATCGGTCAGGCCGCCCGCGCGTTTCAGGCTCTCGGGATTGCCGTCGATGGTGGTGGTCGGCCAGCGGATGACTTCGTATTCGTAGATGGTCCCGTCGGAGCCGTTCTCGAACTGGGTGTCGAGATAGAGCGAATCGTAGCCGGCCATGCGCAGCGAGGCCTTGCCGGAATAGACGGGATTGGGCGCGATGAGGTCGACGAGGTCGTCATACATGCCGGGAATGCCGCCCGCGTGGTTGGCCGCGTGCTTCAGCAGGATTTCGTCCACGCCCAGGTCGGCGTGGGTGGAGCGATCCAAGCTGACCTTGCCGTGCATGCCGCGAAACTTGTGTTCTTCGGGGAAGCCCAGGTTGAAGCCAACGCGCAGCGCGTTGCGGCCGACGAAGCTGCCTTTCAGGCGCACGCCCGTGTCGTAGTGGACCTGGTTCTGGTAGACAACGGTGGAGCCGAGGCGCTCGTTGCTGAGGCTGTTCGTGGGCTGGTGCAGGAGGCGGTTGTCGCTGGCGGTCATGACCAGCCGGAAGTCGTGCGCGGGCGAAGCGACTTCGGCTGCGCTGGAGACAGCCACCAGCGCGCGGGAGTCGGCGCCTGCCGCGGGAAAGAACGACCGCGCGCCGCGCCCGTCGGTGCCCTCCACGTAGAACTGGACCACCGCGCCATCCGCCTGTCCGGGCAGTTGGGCCGTGTACGGTGAGCGACCTGCGGGAGCACCGACCACCGCGCGCATCGGCACGCTCTGCCAGCCCGACTCGTTGACGTTGTACCAGAGGACCAGCGACTGCACGGCGTCGGGATCGGAGGCCTCGACATGGACCGTGATCGGTTCGTCGGGGCGGGGCACGAGCGGTTCGTGCCGGAGTCCCTCGTAGGTGGGGCCGAGGTTGTCCGCGGCGCGTGAGTTCCTCGCGCCGGGCGTGCCGGAACGCGCGGGCACGGCCAGGACGGTGGTGCGGGCCAGGCGGCTGAAGTAGAGCCGCGAGTTGATCTGGCGCGAGCCGTTCAGCCATTTGGCGCGGAAGCTGATCTCGTAGGTCTGGCCTGTCTTGAGCTTCGTGTTGCCCGCGAAGGTGGTCTCGATCTGGTTGCCCTGGTATTCGGTCGCGCCATCCGAGACGACTCGCAGCACCCAGTTGTCGCCGTCGCGGATGGCGGTGGAACGCTGGTGGTTTCCGAGCAGACGCCAGTGGGCGGTGGAGCCTCCGTCGAACGATCCGTTCTGGATCAGTTCGATGCGAGCGCCATCCGGATCCTCGACGACGTGGAAGTCGTCCATGAGGGCTTCGCCCGCGCCGTCCAGGAAGCCGAAGGCGAATTCGTTCCAGACGGTCGGCTCCAGCAGGTTCAGTCGATCGCCCAGGCCGCGGTAGGTATAGGTCCGCCATTCGGACCGGGAGCCCTCATCGCTGGCACGCCACGCCTCCCCACGCCCGTTGTCGGCGTCTGCGTCGATCAACTCCAGGCTCGGACCATGCCCGTCCGCGTTCGCGTCCCAGCGCCCATCCTGGTAGTAGTGCACTTCGTCGGCAATGTTGCCCGACGCGTCGAGCAACGCGATACGCTCGCCGGAATTCGACAGCGACCCTTGGAAGACGCCCGGGGCCGCGGGAGCCTCAGGATGCAACGCGCGAAACCCGACTTCGTCCCAGGCCACAACCAGATAGCCACCGCCAGCGATGCGTGTGTTCGCGGGAAACGTGTACTGCACGCCGTCCGCGAGCTTCCAGCCGGAAAGATCGACGGTCTCCTGCGAGCGATTGTGCAGTTCGATCCACTCCTCGTCGTTCTCCGCAAAGGGCACACTGGGTTCGCCGCCCGCAGTCGGTGCCACGGCCAGTGTCGGTCGCTGGTGGTACTGGATTTCGTGGATCACGATCTCGTCGTGCACCGCGAACCGGTTGGCCGAACCCGGCGTGGATCGGTCGACCGCCTGCCAGATGCCGCGTTCGTCCTCGGTGCGGCCGATCGCCACCGAGTTGATGCGCAGGGCATCCAGCAGGTGCGTGCCGGACGCGGAATAGAGGAATAGGCGGTCTCCCGGTTCAAGATCAACACCCGGCACGGGCGCTTCGACGACATAGTGTTCGCCGGGAGCCAGCCAGCGGTCGGGTAGCACGCGCTGAAACGCCGGGCTCGAGGAAGAACGGAGGATCGAGCCTGCCATCGACACGGGAGTTGACCCGGAATTGGTCAGTTCGACCCAGAAAGGCATGGCGCCAGGAGTCGCCTGTTCATGAAAACGCAGGGTTGGCGAGGACGCCCCGGTGTCGAAGTTGGACCGGCCGGGCGTGCCGCCGACCTGCGGACTCGCCGCCCAGTTCCGAGGGTTATCCGAAGCGCCCGTTCGCTCGTCGATCTTGGCGAGACTCGCGCCGGATCCATCAGCGCCGATCGGCCAGGAACCGCTCTCTCGCCACGATCCCCCGTCGTCGTAGCGGACCCAACTCATCAAACGCCGATTGTTGTCTCGCAGTTCAAGGTTGTCAGACTGGTTGGAGAGCGTGCCGGACCAAGGGCCGAGGACGCTGGTGATGCCTGTGGCCTTGGTGAAGGCCACGGGATCGGCCGCGATCACGAGATGCTTGCCGCCGCCCAGCACCGTGCCTTCGGGAAAGGTGAACTCCACCGCGTCGGACAACGACCACTTCGAAAGGTCCATGTCCACCGCCATCTGGTTGTAGAGCTCGATCCACTCGGACTCGCCCACCTGACTCGGGTGATACATCACCTCGTTGATCACCGTGGTGCTGTCCAGTGGCAACCGGCTTTCGAGAGCTTCCGGGTTGCTTCGAGAAGCTCGCGGAGCCCGTTGGGACCGCGAACGACGGCGGGAGTACTTGCTGGAGTAGATCATGGGGGCGATTCTAGTCGCGGAGGCCCCCCGGGAACAAGAAAATCGGCAGACTCGGCCTGGCTTGCCCGCTTTGAAGCGGGCCCTTGTTTCGAAAAGGAAACGTCCGGCCGCGAGAGTCGGGCCCAGGCAGTCGGTCGGCCCTTCGCCCATGTTTCGACCTCTGAATAGTCGCGGCCGAATCCACGCGAGCGGACCGATCAAGGGAACAGTTTGGATCGCGAAGTAATTTCCGTCTTTTTCAAGTTGCCAACGCTTGACGGTTGCGCGAACCCGATTAGACTGGGCCTTACGCCTAGCGAAGATGGGTTTGCTAGGCAGCCTTTTTCCAATGCAAAGAGTTCGCCGATCACGGCGTTGCAGGTGAAGCTAATGACCCGGACCTCAACTCGAAGTTTCTTACGAAGGTGCTAGGGCGCTCTCGCGCACGTTGACGTCATGGACGTCGACGGCGAGGTCGGCCTAGCACTTTTTGTTTGGACTTCGAGAGTCGCAAGACGCGGTTCACCCAGGTGCTTTGCTTTCGACGCTGTGAAGGACTCGAGGATGGTTGCCACCATGCGTGGCGTGAGATGTGAACGGAATCGCTTCCTTCGATCAGTGAGAACGAGTGTTGCTTCTTTGATGAACTGAGCCGTGGAGCGAGTCTAATGAACCGGAAAATGATTGCAGCGCTGGCCATCGCCGTGGCCGGTGTCGCGAGCCTGGAAACGCAGGCAGGCACCCTGGTCCCCGGAATCGGGGGAAAAGTCTACTTCGACCAGGATCTGAATGGTACTTCTTCGCCGGACGAAGCGCTTTCGGGCGTCTCGTTGAACCTGTACACCGACAGTAACGGGAATGGCGTGTTCGAACCGGGTGTGGACACGATGAGTGGCAGCACGGTTTCGGACGGCTACGGCTTCTACAGTTTCAACGGACTGAACTTCGCCGACCGCTACTTCGTCGAGCGTCCGTCGCAGACCTCGGGATCGCTGAGCATCCCGGAGGCGATCAGCGGCCAACTGGTTCCCTATGCCACGGCCGTGCTCGTGGACGACTTCCAGAGCAACCAGGTGACCAAGGCCAATCCGACCACCAAGAAGGTGACGTCGACGCTTTTTGATCCGACCACGAACGTGCTGGGCAAGGAACGCGACCTCTATCTGGAACTCCTGAGCGGCATCGGCGACGTCGAACTGCGTTCGAAGGCGTTCAACGAGAGCGACTGCGTGCTGCAGTACGACAACACCTCGGGCGTCGTTGGACGCGCGGTGGTGACCTGGGATGGCAAGGACATGTCGGCCAACCCGATCCCCAGCCTGGGACTGGGCAACATCGACCTGACGCTGGGCGGCCAAGCGACCGGCTTCCTGATGAAGCTGGGCATCGACGCGGCGGGAGCGGGCGACCAGTTGCGGATTCGGCTCTTCAAGGACAGCAAGACGGAGTTCTCGGAACTGAGCGTGGCCTTCCCGGTGACGGGTGGAGCGGCCAACGAGTGGGCTTACATTCCGTTCACCGATATGGTGGGGGGGGTGTCGCCGGGTGCCGTGAACGCGATCCAGATGCTGCTGGGTGAGAAGGCCAAGTCGGTGGATGCCCAGGTCGGGCGTCTGGAGACGGTCGGGCCGACGACCCAGGACTTTGCCGTGGTGCCCGAGCCGAGCAGCCTGGTGTTGGCGCTGGCCGGGTGGCTGGGCCTGCTGGGTTG
>CAZUJM010000001.1:29608-64929 GCA_964620405.1 uncultured Pirellulaceae bacterium
GCCGCTAAGTCGGAACGACGGACACCCGTCGTGGATGTCGTGAGCGGTCGGACGTAGAGAGCCGGCCGCGACGGGCGGAGGGTGCGCTCTCCGATCGCTGAGACTATCCGTCTCAGGGCCAACGATCACAAGATCATCAAAGAGGCAACCCCCGCTGCGTGGTTCGGCGACCATGCGGCGGGGGTTCTCTTTTTTCTACCCGGATTCTGTTGCTGGCGGGACTCTGAGTTTCCGTCCGACTCTTGGGCCGGGCCGCGTGACATGGGCTCAAGTCACAGCGGAGTGCTGAACGCGGATCGCGTGTTCCCGGAGCTCGACACGCCTTAGGTGCGGAATCGTGAAGCGAGCAGGTCACGCTTGGATGGCCGGAGGTTCAGTTCGCCGAAGAGCAGGTTTGTGGCGTGGGCTCCGCGGGGCACGGTCGCGGTGAACTGGTTCTTGGCGGTGACGGAGCCGATCGGGCCGGCCACCGTGTCCTTGCCATCGGCGAACTGCGTCGGCTGCACTTCGACGATGTCGTAGGTACCGGGCTGCAGGTCATCGAAGTCGTAGGCACCGTTGGCGTCCGTCAGCAGCGTGCGGGCCGTGTTGCCATTCTGGAGCAGGTTGATCGTGACATCGGGAATGCCCGGTTCGCCGGCATCCTTGACCCCGTCGTCGTTCAGGTCGACGTACACGAATCCGGAGATACGAGCCAGCAGTTCGTCGATGGCGTCGATCTCGGTGGCCGCGTTGTCGTTCGGGGTCGGATCGACGGTGCCGGGAGGAGCGGTGATGGAGGCGGTGTTCGACAGGTTGCCGGTCGCCTCCGGGCTCACCGTGCCCACGACGGTGTAGGTGATCGTGCTGTTGGCGGGCATGGTCACCGTATCGTTGATATTGCCCGATCCTGCGGCCGTGTTCCCAGTGGCTCCGCCCGCCGCCGTGCTGGTGAAGGTCACATTGGTGAGCTGGCCGGGCATGAGGTCGGTGATGACGGCGTTGGCGGCGGTGGCCGGGCTGAGGTTGCGGGCCACGATCGTGTAGGTGACGGGCTGGCCCGCCTTCACGGTCGTCGTGTTGTTCGTCTTCGTGATCGTCAGGTCCGCGGCCGGACGCACGGTGTCGGTATCGGTCGCCGCGTTGTTGGCCGGGTTGGATTCGATCACCGTGGAGGGTGCGGTCACGGAGGCCGTGTTGCTGATCGTTCCGGTGGCTGTCGGGGAGACCGTCGCGGTCACCGTGTAGACGACCAGGCCGCCCGAGGGCAGCGTGAGCAGTTGGCTGATGTTGCCGGAACCGGAGGCCGTGTTTCCGGACGCTCCGCCCGAAGCCACGCTGGTGTAGTTGATGTTGGACAGCGACGAGGGGAAGTTGTCGACGAACTGGGCGCCCGTGACGTTGCCCGGGCCGTTGTTCTGCACGGTCAGCGTGTAGGTGACCGTCTCGCCCGGATCGACGATCGTCTTGTTGTTCGTCTTGGTGACCACCAGGTCCACGGTCGGCGTCACTTCATCGGTGTGGGAGGACGAGTTGTTGGCCGTGTTCGACTCGACGGTTCCCTGCGGAGCGGCCACCGTGGCCGTGTTCGTGATCGCGCTGGTGGTGTTGGCGGCGACCGTGCCGGTAACCGTGTAGGTGATCACGCTGCCGGACGCCATATTGACGGTATCTTTGGTGTTGCCGGAACCGGTGAGCGTATTGCCGGTGACCACTCCGCTGCTGCCGGCGCTGGTGTAGGTGACGTTGGTCAGCGAAGCCGGGAACGTATCCTGGATCGTGGCTCCGGTTACGTCGCTGGGACCGAGGTTGCTGACGGTGATCGTGTAGTTGATCGACCCGCCCGGCGTGACCTGGGTGAGGCTGTTGGTCTTCGTGATCGACAGGTCCACCGTCGGCGTCAAAGGATTGGTCTTGTCCGACGTGTTGTTGGTAAGGTCCTTGTCGGGAGTTCCCTCCGGAGCGTCCACGGTGGCGGTGTTCGTGATGCTGCCCTGGGCGGAGGAGGCGACGGTGCCCGTGACGGTGTACACCACGGTGCTGCCGACCGTGATGTTGATCGTGTCATTGATGTTGCCGCTGCCACTGGCCGTGTTGCCGGTGACCGTTCCCGTCGTGACGCTGGTGTAGGTCGGATTGACAATCGTGGCCGGAATGACGTCCGACACCTTGGCTCCGGTCACATCCAGCGGCCCCAGGTTTTGCACGGTGATCGTGTAGGAGATCGGGCCGCCGGGCGCGACGTTCGTCAGCGTGTTGGTCTTGGTGACGGACAGGTCGGTGCCCGGATCGTTGGCGATGTCGAATGTCTTGGGACCGACGACGCCGATGACATCGACCTGGCCGTCGGCCGAGGTGCCTTCGCCGGTGGCGTTGATCACCAACTGGATGGCGTCCACGTCGTTGGGCTGGACCGGGCCCGTGAAGTCGCTGAAGGGAACGTATAGGAAGCCGGTGGCCGTGCCGTCGGTCACGGGAATCGCCGCCGTGGCCTTGGAGAAGTTCCCCGAGTTGCCCTCGTACAGCAGGATCTCGATCGTGCGTCCGGCACCGGCCGCGTCGATACCCAGGTTCATGCTGATGCCCGTGTTCAAGCCGCCCTGGGTGAGGTCGCGGCCGCCGAGGCCCATGGTGGGAGTCGGACCGGCGTCGGCATCGTCGCCGTCCCAGGTGATGATCGCCCGCCCGTTGACTCCCGAAGACGTGTTGAACTGCACGACGGGCAGCAGGTTGAACGGGTTCACCAGCAGCTCCACCGTACCAACGCCCGACGTCAGCTCCGCGAACATGTCGCGTTCCGCGCCGATCACTTCGGTCTGGTCCGGGAAGGCCAGCGTGGTGCCGTCGGACGAGGGAGCGGGCGGGTTGGCCGTCACGGCCTGGTTGGTCTGGAATCCGTCAATGACCAAGTTGGGCGATCCCGGAGCGATCAGGCCGCTGACGCGCTGGACCAGGGACACGCCTCCCGCCACCTGCGTCGGTTGTACGACGAAGTACGACTTGGCCGCGGAGATCCCCATGAAGCAGTACTTGCCCTGGGCGTCGGTGGTCTGGTCGGGACCGAACTGGGTATCCTGCCCATTCAGTTCAAGCACACCGTCGCCGTCGTCCTCGAACAACCGTACGGTCGCGCCGGCTACCTCTTCTCCGGGGTTGAACGTTCCATTCTCGTTCGAATCCAGAAAGACGGTGCCCACGATCGAGGGCACGGTCCCGCTCACGCTGAGCAGGTCTCGCGATTCCAGGGCCTCGGCACGCAACTTCGTCTCCTGACTGGAACGACCGCGCCAGCGAAGGCTTTGAGAAAGGGAGCGAGTTGCAAAAGCCAGCAGGGACTTCGTGCGACGAGACATGGCCCGTGGGTCCTTAAAGTCGGTGGGAGGGGAAGGCGGGATCAACGGACGAGACCGGCAGCCATTCGCCGCCATCGAATGGCCTATCGGCCCTAAAGGTCGTCCGGAATCGTTCTGCTTACTGGCGCCAATATACTCTGACGAGTTTACCCGTTTTGCCAAGTGTGCCAACCGAGGGCTGGTTCGAAAACGATCCCGGGCATGGGGACGCGACGCTGTGCCACCGGTCGGGTGCGATCGTCAGATGTTGTCGTTTCGAAACAGGGGGAGGACATTCCGGCCTGAGCAGGACCGGCATCGCAGAGAAGATATAGCGTGTGAATTGCGAGATGCGCGGCCGCGCACCTCGAGATGTTGCAAAAACACGACGCATGCGGAGACGCTGCGGGCGATGCGAGGAGAATTGACAGGGATGGTCCCTATCCTGGGGCGGCTGACAGCGCGATGGCAGCCGCGCGGGGAACCACCTGCTTCAGAACGTGAACCCCCGTTGCCTCGGACGTACGCCGAGTGGCCGCGCAGTGACGCAGTCGACCATCGGTGAACGAGCAAGCGGGCCTGGCTGGAGGGCGATTCTTGAAGCGGCCGAAGGGCACACGCGATGGATAGCCGCTCGCGGAGGTCGGGTGAGCGACGGCAGATGGGCGAGGACCGTCATGCACCGGGCGGCGATCGTCGCCAGGGATCGCCGCGGGGCGTCGCGAATGAGGGAGCACCGGCGGGGAGACGCGTCGCGGACGTAGATCGTCCGGAGTTCCTTTCCCGATGGTTTCTACTCCGGGCGATTAGTATCGCAGGTTCAGTCCGAAGCTCAGGCCCTGCAGCCAGTAGCTGGAATCCTTCATCTCGAAGGCGGGGCGAGCCGGGCCGTCCAGGTCTCCCGTCTGCTGGGTCAGGTTCACCTGGCGGTCAACCACATCCTGGACGCGGGCCACGTTGCTCGCATACAAGAAGGTGTAACCGAAGGTGAATTCCAAACGCTGGGTCAGCGTGTATCCGATGTTGACGGTTCCTTCGGGGACGACCGTGAACGGATCGTCTTCGAAGGTACCGATGTTGGAGGTCTGGGTGAGCAGGCCTCCCTCGGTGTCGACGGCGGCGCCGGAAGACGGAGTTGTGCGGGTAAAGCCCGAGACGTGGGCCCGCTGGCTCATGGTGCCCAGCGCGATGGAGGTGAGGAAGTCGAGAGACCAGCGGCCATCGCGGGAGTGGCCCATGAGGCCGATGTTGCCGCCATGGAAGTTGTTTTCCATTTCGAAGCGGTCCTGCTGGCTGATCCGGGTGCCGAAGGACGGCGCGGTATCGTCGATGAAGTCCAGGTTGTTGTTGACCTGCAAGGACTCGTCGATGCCCAGGTAGCGGTAGCCGTAGATCAGGTCGCAGCGGAAGTTGCAGCCGCCGCGGCGCAGTTGGCGGAGGAACACCTCCGCACCCTGGATCTCGCTTTCGGAGGTCGCGTGGACATCGCCGGAGATCTGGTCGGGGTAGCCCAGCAGCAGGGCGTCTTCCTCGTCGGTGAACGCGTTGAAGAACGGTCGGCCGAGGATCGGCGTCTCTTCGGAGTCGGTGGCGAACGCGCGGCTCTTCTGCTCGGTGCCCATCAGGCGACCGCCGAGGCCCACGGTCTGGCCAACGTCGAGCCAGCCGCCGAAGGACACGCGGAGGCCGGAGAGGGAGTCGTCGTCGAAGCCCTGGCTGCCGCCCAGAAGAACGGAAGTCGAATCGGCGCCGAGCACGGCCGCGTCGTTGAAATCGGTGCCTGCGGCGCTGCTGGAGACGAGGGCGGGCATGTCGAGGCCCTTCTCCCACAGCATCAGATATTCCACACCCGCCCAGATGGGCGACCACGGCGAGTCGGAATAGGGAACGCTGGCGGAATCGTAGGCTCCGTCGACAACCATTTCTTCGCTGGCTGCGTAGGAGGCCGGTACAATGGAGGTCGGAGCGGCGGCGCGCGGCTTGGGCGGCAGGTAGCCTACCCGCTCGGGCGCGGTGGCGGTCGGCGCCGGGTTGCTGGCGAGTGCCTGTTGGGCCGGGGCCTGCAGGGCTCGTGGCTGCGGGGCACTCACTGGCTGCTGGCCGATCAACCGCGGTGCCGGAGCTGCCACGCGTGGGGCTGCTCCCACGACCGGGCGTGCGGTGGGAGCGAGTGAACGAGTGGGTTCAGCCGAATGGCTCGCGGGCAACTGGCCCAGCGAGGCAGCCAAGGCCAGATAGGGAGCGGCACTGCGGATCCAGTTTTTCGCGGCAAACATCGCTCTTCCTTGTCCAGTTTGAAGTTCCCCCGCCGACGCGTTTCCGCTTCCATCCCCTCGGGGCGTAACCCGTGTCACCGGGGGTGGCCCAAGCCGAGGCGGGCCCAAGCTGTGGCGGGCTGGTGCGCGACAATACCGGTCGCAGTTACTTAGTCGGCCGTCAGGGTCGTAGTGATTAAATCAAATTGGGGGATACGGCAGTTTGTGCGGGCCGGAAACGCGTCTGCTGGCGCTGGAATGCTGCCAGACAACGACGCGAACTCGCCGGCCCGACGGTGCATCCGATCTGGCTGTGCCAAGTCCGAGTGCGGCCGGTCCGACTGCGGCCGGTTCGGCCAGCGACGGCGTTGAGCAGTTTGCAGGTAGCCAATCGCGAGTGGCGGGTGGTTTGATCCTTTCGACCGACGGCGGGGCACCTGCAAAATTGACGTGGGGCCGCCGGTTGTCGCGCGAGGCGGGAATGAGGTGGCTAAGATAAAGGGCACGCGTTCGGCGGCGGCCTCGACGATGAAGGGGCCTGGCGAGAGAAGCGAGCGTCTGCGTGGAGGCCGATGGTCCATGAATGATGGGAAGATGATGCAAGCCGACGAGCAGGCGCTGGTGAATGGTACGGTGCAGGATGTGAAAACGCCGCAGGAGTCTCCTTTGGCGGAAGGGTCGTCCCATCGACCGGTGGGGCGCACGCGGCCCGACCGCGCCTGGGGATCGCTCATCAAAGGGTGGGCGGGCTGGCATCTGGACCGCTGGCGTTCGCTGCTGCCCGTCGTCGAGGACTTCGAAAAATACTATCGGGGGATGCAGGACCATCAGCTGCGCAAGGAAAGCCTGTCGCTGCGCTACCGTGCGAAGGCGGGCGAGTCGCTGGCCTCGCTGCTTCCGGAGGCATTTGGCCTGATTCGCGAATCGTGTCGCCGGACGCTCGGCATGCGTCATTTCGATGTCCAGCTGCTTGGCGGCATGGCGCTCTTCCACGGCTCCATCGCCGAGATGGATACCGGAGAAGGCAAGACGCTTACGGCGACCCTTCCGCTCTACCTCTACGGTCTCCGCGGCAAGGGCGCGCACCTGGCCACGGTGAACGACTACCTGGCGGCTCGCGATGCCGAGCAGATGGCGCCGGCCTACCAACTGCTGGGGCTCAGCACGGGCGTGATCCAGACCGACATGAGCCGACCGCAGCGGCGAAACGCCTATGGCAGCGACATCACCTACGGGACCGCCAAGGAGTTCGGTTTCGATTTTCTTCGTGATCGACTGGTCCTCCGCCGCCTCAAGCAGGATCGACTCGACTTCCTCGACTCGCTGGGAAACAGCGCGACGCCGACCGGCGAACGTCCGGTGCAGCGGGATCCCTTCTTCGTGCTCGTCGACGAGGCGGACAGCATCTTGATCGATGAGGCCCGTACGCCGTTGATCATCAGCGCGATCGGCGACAACCACGAGGAGTCAATTCGGGCGACTTTCGAATGGAGCGCGGCGGCGGCGTCCGATTTTGAGCAGGATGCCGACTACGAGTATGACCATGAGAAGAAGAAGGTGGAGCTGACGCTTCGCGGTCGCCAGAAGGTTCGCGCGATCCCGCAGCCGCAGTCCATGTCGGGGGTCGGGCTGGTCGATGCGTACGAGTACATCGAACGGGCGATCAAGGTGCGCCGCGATTTCCTGCGGGACCAGCACTACGTGGTGTCGCCGAAGGGCGAGATCGTGATTGTGGACGAGTTCACGGGACGTATGGCCGAGGGACGCAAGTGGCGGGACGGCATCCACCAGGCGATCGAAGCCAAGGAGAAGCTGGAGATCACGGTGGACACCGGGCAGGCCGCGCGGATCACGGTGCAGGACCTGTTCCTGCGTTACCAGCACCTGGCCGGCATGACCGGAACCGCGCTCTCGTCGGGCCGTGAGTTCCGCCGCATCTACAAGTCGCTGGTGGTCCGCATTCCCACGAATCGTCCCGCGCGACGCCAGATCCTACCCGACCGGATTTTCACCACCGGCGAGGAGAAGTGGCAGCGGATCGTGGAGGAGGTCGTCGAGATGCACGCCGTCAATCGCCCCGTGCTCATCGGCACCAAGACGATCGAGAAGTCCGAGTTGCTTTCGCAATTGCTGAAAGCTCGAGGCATTGAACACCAGGTGCTCAATGCGCGCCATATCGCCCATGAGGCCGAGATTGTCGCCGGGGCGGGGCAGGCGGGCCGCGTGACCGTGGCCACGAACATGGCCGGCCGTGGTACGGACATCAAACTGGGACCCGGAGTCGGCGAACTCGGGGGACTCCATGTGATTGTCTCGGAGATCCACGACTCCGCTCGTATCGATCGTCAGCTTGTCGGACGCTGCGGCCGCCAGGGAGACCCCGGTTCTTGCCGCACCTTCCTGTCGCTGGACGACGATATCCTCACCAGCGGCATGGGGCCCAAGAAGGCCGATCGGCTGCGGGCTCGACATCGCAACCGCTCCTCGTCGCTGGATGGTTCCAGCGGCTGGTTCCGGCGAGCCCAGCAGAAAGTGGAGCGTCGGCACCTGCGGGACCGCATGATCCTCCTGCATCACGAGAAACAGCGCAAGAAGATGCAGCAGGAGTTGGGACAGGATCCGTACCTGGACACGCCTCACTAAGGCATGCCCGGACACGCCGGTTGTTCCAGACCCGTTACTTGCTGCCGCATCGGCCTCCGTATCGTTCGATGTCACGCAGATTGCCCGAAGTTCGCAGCTGTTGTTACCGCCAAGATCGAACGCCAAACGGCGGTCGCAGGCGGACGCTCCCGGGGGTCGGCTGTTGTTGGTCCCGCGGGGAAGAAATACAATGTCCTAACATTTCCCGGAAGGCAGGAGCGTATCGGCTTTGCAAGGCCGTGGCTTCTTCGCAGGAGGCGGCCGTCCAACCGGCAGTTGCCCGGCAGGATGCGGGCTGGTGGACGCCCGATCCCGTTTCGATCGGCGCCCGCTCGGCGACCATCGAGCTGTTGAATCGAGCTGTTGAATCGAGCTGCTGGTTGCCCGTCGGTGGTTTCCAATCGTCTGTATCCCGGATTTCGGCTCTCGCGGTAAGGTGAAGGTTCATACATGAGCAGTGGTGACCAAGGCTCGGTCGATGCCGCAACGATCGAAAAGACCAAACAGCAGATCCGCGGGTTGGTCCAAGAGATCGCCCAACTGTCGCGCGGGGAAATGGAGCCGGAGCAGTACTATGCGGAGGTGATGCACCGCATTGTGACGGCGCTGGCGGCGATGGGTGGAGCGGTCTGGACGATCACCAGTGAACGCCAACTGCGGCTGGACTACCAGATCAACCTGAGCCAGCACCTGCTGGATCCGCAGTCGGAGGAGAGCCGTCGCCACGTGCGACTGCTGCAGGAGGTGATCAACAGCGGAGAGGCTCGCCTCGTCCCCCCGCTCTCGGGAGCCGGCGATCCTGACACGCCCGGCAATCCCACCAACTCGCTGCTCGTGCTGGCTCCGATGAAGACCGCCGATTCGGTGGAGGGCGTGCTGGAGGTGTTCCAGCGCCCCGACTCGCAGCCGCAGAGCCAGCAGGGTTACAAGCGGTTCCTGATCCAGATGAGCGAACTGGTGGGGGACTGGCTCAAGTCGCGAAAGCTGCGCACGTTCAGCGATCGCCAGTCGATGTGGGCGAAGATCGACCAGTTCTCGAAGGAGATCCACAACAGCCTGGACGTCCGGGACACGGCCTACACGATCGCCAACGAAGGTCGGCGGCTGATCGGCTGCGACCGCGTCAGCGTCACGGTCACGCGCGGGCGGAAGCAGGAAGTGGAGGCGATCAGCGGGCAGGATGTGATGGACAACCGGTCCAACGTCGTCTCGATGCTGCGCGACCTTGCCACGCGCGTCTGCGCCACCGGCGAACCGCTCTGGTACAACGGCTCCATGCAGGACCTGCCCCCGCAGGTGGAGACCGCATTGGAGGCCTACGTCGACGAATCGCACACGAAGAGCCTCGCGGTGCTGCCGCTCTACAGGACCAGCGAAGCAAAGATCCGGCGTGCGGACGAGAAGGGCGTGGAGTCGCAGGCCAAGTACCAGTCCGACAGGGGCGATGTGATCGGCTCGGTGATCATCGAACAGATCGACGCCGTCCAGTCGCGCGACCTGGTGGCGCCTCGAGCGGATCTGGTGTGTCAGCACAGCGCTCGCGCGCTGGGGAACGCGATTGAGCACAACGGCGTGTTCCTGATGCCGCTCTGGCGGACCATCGGCAAGGCGCCCGTGCTGGTTACGGCCCGCAACCTGCCCAAGACCCTGCTCGCTTCCGCCGCCATCCTCGCCACCCTCATCTCGCTCTTCATGGTTCCCAAGGACTTCACCCTGAAGGCCGAGGGGACGCTGGAACCGAAGGACAAGCGGGAAGTGTTCTTCGGTGTCAACGGCGAAGTGGACAAGGTGCTGGTGAGCCACGGCAAGCGGGTGGCGCGGGACGAAGTCCTCGTCCACCTGAAGAACAACGAACTGCAGCAGGAACTGACACGTGTCCAGCACGACCTGTCCTCGTCGCGCGCCGCGCGGCTGTCGCTGGATCGCGGACTGGATCGCTTGAACCCGGCCGAAACGAAGTCGGTCTACGCTTCCATCGTGGAGCTCGACCAAAAGATCATGGGCTTCACGAAGCAGGTGGTGATCCTCCAGGACAAGATCAGCAAGTTGGAGGTGAAGAGTCCGATCGACGGCCAGGTCATCACCTGGGACATCGAAAACAAACTCATCAACCGCCCGGTCACCATCGGCCAAGTCGCGATGCAGGTGGCGAATCCTCAGGGGCCGTGGGAACTGGAGGTCTACCTGCCTGACAACTACATGGGCCATCTGGTTCGCGCCCAGCAGGAGTCCGGAAAGAAGGAACTGCCCGTGACCTTTGTGCTCAAGAGCCACACGGGAGAGACGTTTGACGGCACGCTCTCCGCCATCCAGGAGACGGCGGCCCTGCATGACGAACACGGCCACAGCTACCGGTTGCGCATCCATTTCGAAAAGCAGGACCTGCTCCAGCGTTTGAAGCTCGATGAGCTGAGCCAGGGCACGGAGGTGGTGGCCAAGGTGAATTGCGGCAGGACCTCGATGGCCTACGGCCTGTTCCATGAACTGCTGGAGTGGATCCAGCTGAGGATGTTCGCGCTGTAGCCGCACGCTCGCGGGACTGTCACTGTCCGCAGGAGGCAGCTCCGCCGGGCCTGGTTGGGCCAGCACACTGCCGCTCGATCGCTTGTTCCACGTTCAAAAACCAGAGGGAGTCGTTCGCATGAGGTTGTCTCGCAGTGCCTGCCTGGCGTGCCTGCTGATGGGATCGTCGCTGGTGGCCCAGTTCCTGCCGGCCCAGTTCCTGTCGGCGCAGTCACTTCCCTTTGGCGAGACGGAATCCGAAGCCGTTGCGCCGTCGTCGGCGGGGTCCGCCGGCGTCACGGAGGAGGACGTCGCGGATCCCAACCTCATCACCCGCTGCTTCACGATTCCGATCATCGCGGTCGACGTCGCGGCCACGGAAGCCGGTGTGTTGGCCACGCTGGAGGTGGAGGAGGGCGATGCGGTAGAGCTTGACCAGCTCGTCGCGAAGATCGACGATCGCGAAGCGGTGGCCCAGCGGCAGGTGGCCATGCACCAGTACCAGGCCGCCAAGAAGCAGGCCGAGAACGAGATCACGGTGGAGGCGGCCGAGAAGGCGACGGAGGTGGCGAAGGCAGAAATGGACACGGCCCTCGACGCCAACCGACGCACTCCCAACGCCTTCAGCACCACCGAAGTCCGCAAGCTGCGTTTGAACTGGGAGCGTTCCGGACTGCAGACGGACATGGCCCGCCATGAAAACGTCGTGGCGGCGCTGGAGGCTCGGGCCAAGTACTCGCAGTACGAGCAGGCAGGAGTCATGATCGAGCGTCGGCAGCTGAAGGCGCCCCATCCGGGCGTCGTCATGCAGGTCTTCAAGCGTCAGGGGAACTGGGTCAGTCCCGGCGACAAGATCCTCCGTCTCGTCCGCATGGACAAGCTCAAGGTGACCGGACGCGTGTCCGCTTCGGCGTTCCACTGGCGCGAGGTCGTGGGGCGGCCGGTGGAGGTGACGGTTACGCTGGCGGGCGGCAAGCAGCTGAAGGTCGGGAGCAAGATCATCTTCGCGGGCCAGGAGGTGGAGGAGGACGGCACCTACCGCATCACGTGCGAGATCGACAATCAACTGGACGGCAGTTCGTGGCAGATGGGACCGGGGCTGGAAGCCAGCATCCGCCTGCTCTAGACACCGGCCGCCGCTTTCCGGCGGCCTTCCCGCTGCGGGGTATCCCGACCCATGGTCACACTAGCCGACAGCCTTGTTTCCAGCTCCTCGCGCCAACTGCCGTTGCGCATGCGGCCGGATCTGTCGGTGCGCAACCATCGCTACCAGGGACGCCCCTACTGGGTGATCAAGGAGCCGATCGGCCTGAAGTACTACCGCTTCCAGGAAGAGGAGTACTACATCCTGCGGATGCTGGACGGCACCGTCAGCTTCGACGAAATCAAACAGCGTTTCGAGCGTGAGTTCTCGCCGCAGAAGATCTCGCTCCACGACCTGCAGCACTTCGTCGGCATGCTGCACCGCAGCGGCCTGTTGATCACGGATGCCGAGGGCCAGGGCCTGCAGTTGCGAAAGCGTCGCGACGAGACGGAGTGGCGGGAGCTGCTGTCGAAGGCCGCCAACATCCTGGCCTTGCGGTTCAAGGGCATCGACCCCGACCGCATGATGAACCGGATGGCACCCTACACCAACTGGTTCTTCACCAAGTGGGCTGGCATGTTCTTTGGCGTCATCGCCCTCGCCGCGCTGCTGCTGGTGGGCGTGAAGTTCGACGTCTTTCGCTCCCGACTGCCCGCCTTCCATGAGTTCTTCGGACCGGAAAACTGGATCTACCTCGGCATCACCCTGGCACTCACCAAGGTGCTGCACGAGTTCGGCCACGGGTTGAGCTGCAAGCGTTTCGGCGGCGAGGTCCACGAGATCGGCGTCATGATCCTCGTGCTCACGCCCTGCCTCTACTGCAACGTATCCGACTCCTGGCTGCTGCCCAATAAATGGCATCGCGCGGTGATCGGCGCCGCGGGGATGTACGTCGAGATCGTGCTCGCCTCCTTCGCCACCTTCCTGTGGTGGTTCAGCGAGCCGGGACTGCTCAACCACATCTGCCTCAGCATCATGTTCATCTGCTCGGTCAGCACGGTTCTCTTCAATGGCAACCCGCTGCTGCGCTTCGACGGCTACTACATCCTCTCCGACATTTCCGAAATCCCCAACCTGCGGCAGAAGTCCAGCAAGATCCTCAGCCGCTTGATGCAGGAGTACTGCCTGGGCATCGAACAGCAGGACGACCCGTTCCTGCCGCAGGGGAACCAGTGGTTCTTCGCCTTGTACACCATCGCGGCGGTCGCCTACCGCTGGGTGGTCGTGTTCTCGATTCTGTTCTTCCTGAACCAGGTGCTGGAACCTTATGGACTGAAGGTGCTCGGCCAGGTCGTGGCCTTTTTCAGCCTGGTGGGAATGGTCGTCCAGCCCCTCTGGCAGCTTGGCAAGTTCTTCAACTATCCCGGGAGGATGCATCAGGTGAAGAAGAACCGTCTGACGGCGACCCTCGCGGTCTGCGCCGCACTCATCGCGGCATTCGTCTGGCTCCCGTTACCCTACAGCGTCAAGTGTGCCGTCGAGGTGCAGCCGCGCGACGCGGCGCATGTCTACGCCCTGGTGCCTGGCCAGCTCGTTGAGCTGCGCGTCAAGTCGGGGGACAAGGTCAAGCAGAACGATGTCGTCGCCCGTCTACAGAACGAGGACCTGCGGCTGCGCACCAACGAACTGGAAATGCAGGCCTCGCAGTATCGCTCCCAGATCGAACTGCTCGAGCGGCAGCGGAACACTCGCTCCCAGTCCGAGCCGGCGGGACGCATCCCGGAACTGGAGGAGCTGCTGGAGTCGGCCGAGGAGCAGTTGGCGCGTCACAAGGAAGACTTGGCCAAGCTGGAAGTGCGCGCCGAAGCCACCGGCACGGTGATGACGGCGGCCCTGCGGAAGACGCCGCCCAACCCCGAGGAACAGTTGCCCCAGTGGGATGGCTCGCTGCTTGATCCCCGCAATGTCGGCGCGTTCCTCCAGCCGCACGACGAACTGTGCGTGATCGGTGAGCCGGAACGCTATGAGGCCGTGCTGGCCGTCGATCAAGCCGACCTCGCTTCGCTGAAGCCCGGACAGCTGGTACGCATCAAGCTGGATGCGTACGCCGACGAGGTCGTGGAGACGACGATCGAAAGCGAGGAAGATATCTCCCGCGAGCCCATGAAGTACACTTCGCAATCGATGTCGGTACAAGCGGGCGGTCGCGTGGCGACACGCACCGATTCCACCGGCGGTGCCAGGCCGCTCAGTGCAACCTACCAGGTCACCGTGCCGCTCAAAGGATACGCGGGACAGTTCAAGATGGGACAGCGAGGGCGGGCCAAGATCTCAGCCGAGCCCCGTTCGCTGGGCGATCGCCTGTGGCGCTACCTGACCGATACGTTCCACTTCGAAATCTGACGCGTCTGACCGCCAAGTCCCCCGCAAATGCAGGTCGTTCGTGGAGCCGGCTGCCGGTTCGCGAACGGCCAGCAACGGCACTCATTCCCAACCGTCTTGTCCGTTGGTTCGTCGGTTCGCCGGCGGACCTGTCGGTTTCATTCGTATCATGCCCCCGAGGATCAAAAAGCCATGTCGGAAGAAAACGCCCAGGAATCGCCCGCCCAAGCCCCGACCGGAGTGCAGTTGGATGACAGCAGCGTGAACAGCTGCTACGCCAACTTCTGCCGCGTGACGGGCACTCCCGAGGAGCTGATCATCGACTTCGGGTTGAACACCCAACCGGTCGGTGTGCCCGACAAGCCGATTCGCGTCAGCCAGCGGATCATCCTCAACCACTACACCGCCAAGCGGCTGCTCGCCGCGCTGAGCATGAGTGTGCAGCGGCACGAAGCGGCCTTCGGAACGCTCGAGACGGATGTACGCAAGCGGGTCCAGGCGCCCGGCGGACGCTAGTCAACGATCGGCGCCGCGGCATCGCCATGGCGTCAGACCGCGTCCTTCATCAACATCCCGCGGGAAAGAGCGGCCGCTGATCCAGCAGCGCCGCTGTGGTGCCGCGGACGTGGCCGGACAGCGATCCTGCGCGTCCATGCCCCTCTCGGGCCACCTCTTGGCTCGCAATAGCCGCCTTTCGGTGGCAAGGCGATTACGGTCTTTTCAGCAGGAAAGCGAGCAGGTCGCTCAGCTCTTCCTGGGTCAGTTGGTCCTGCAGTCCGGTGGGCATGATCGACGTGTTCAACGTGTTCCGCTCGACGATCTGCACGGACTCGACAGCCACCACCTGGCCATCGGCCCCGACCAGTTTCTCCAGGCCTTCCTCACCGGGACCACTGTGGGGCACTCCCGTCCAAGTACGACCATCGGCCGTGGTCCATTGGACGCTGGCGTATTGAGGGGCCACATCGCGATGGGGGTCGAGCAGCGCCTGCAGCAGCCAGCGCCGGTCGGCTCGCCGATGGATGGTGCTCAGGTCGGGGCCGACGCTGCCGCCACGCCCGTCGTGCGCGTGGCAGGTGCTGCAGCGCCCGCCCGTAGCACGGAAGAAGATCCGCTCGCCTGACGCAGCGTCCCCGACTTCCGGGACCCACCGCAGCCACGCGTCGATGTCGGCCGCGTCGGGCTTCGAAACGGAGACGCCGCCCAGGCCTAAACCGCGTCGCGCTTCCGCGGCCACGACTGGCTCAGCGTCCTGCGCGAGTCGCTGGAGCGGTGCGTCGGCGGCTTGTCCTCGGCCGGCCAGCGCGGCCGTGGCATCAGCGCGCAGTCGCGTGTCGCGCAGGTGATCCTCGGCGAGGCGCCCCAGCAGCGTCGTGGCCCAGGGATCGACGCGTTCGCGGAGTACCGCCAACGCCTCACGCTGCAGCGGCGCCGGCGCGTCCGCATAGCTGGCCAACGACTGCTCATTCAAGGAAGCATGCTGCGTGGGCAGCAAGCGAAGCGCCATGCCGCGCAACGCCGCGGGTTGGGATGCATCCCCGACCAGGTGCGCCAGTCGTTCTTCGAACGGCCCCGTATCCTTCGATGCGTCGCCCTGTTCCAGCCAGGCAAGCGTGGCGAGGGCCAGTCGTGTGAGACGCATCGGATCCGCAGTCCCTGCCTCGACAGGCCCACCCGAGTTTCCATCCTTTCTCGTCTTCTCCGCGTTCCCGGTGTCCTTCGTGGCTTCATCTCCCGCTCGCGCGGTCCCCGCCGCGGCGCTGGTCGCCGCCGCCTCCAGCAACTGGCCGACCTGGGGCAGGAACTGTCGCCACCCTTGTTCGGCGACCAAACGCAGCGCGACCAGACGGACCTGGGTATCGGTATCCGTGAGGGCGACTGGCACGATCGATTCGGCGGCTTGCGGATCTTGCCAACGCAACGCTTCCAGCCATGCCCGTCGTTCGTCCGCGGACTTCAGTTGAGTGAACTGTCGCGGATCCAGGTGGCCGTTGGCCGCGAGGCCGGCGATGGTGGCTTGGCGGAGAAATGGGTCGTCGGTGTCGAGCTGCTGCAGGGACGGTGTGGCGCGGAGCTGCTGGGCCTGTTGCTCGGCTGCGGACAGTTGCGGCCAGGAGGCGGAGGTCGGGGAGGCCGTGGTTTCGGCGACGAGACGCCAGAGTCGTCCTTGTCCGTGGACGGGGTAGCTGCGATCCACCCAATCGCTGAACACGAGCGTGTTGCCATCGGGGCTGACGGCCAGGCCGACGGGTCGGAAGTTGGCATCGCCCTGGACGGCGATGGACAGCTGTCCGCGGACGGTTGCGCCGTGCGACTGCATCGTGAAGGTTTCCAGGCGATGGTCGCCCCAGCTGGTAACCCACAGCTGGCCGCGGAAGGGCACGACCGCGCAGGGGGCTTCACCCGTGCCGGCGGCCATGGGGAGCGTGCCGGGCAGTTCCCCATTCCAGGCTTGCAGCGGATGGCGGCCGGATCGACCATAGCGGAACTGGTAGCCATAGTCGCCGGCGGGCACGACATGCAGCAGTCGGCAAGGCGGGCTCGCATCGGGGTCGTTGTCGACGGTGAACAGTCGACCGTGCGGATCGAAGCAGCTCCCGAACGGATTCCAGAAACCGGTGGCCACGCGCTGCAGGTCGCTGCCGTCGAGGTTGCAGGTGTAGACGCTGCCTCCCTCGCCGCCTCCCGCCAGCGCGCTGCCATCGGCGGCGACCAGTCGGTAGGGCACTCCCATGTTCTCCCCCAGGCCGAACAGCAGGCGGCCCTCCGGGGTGTGGCAGAGTCCGGCGAGACCGTTGTGGGGATAGTCGCCTTCGGTCTCCAGCCGCACCAGCGTAACGCGTTCGTCGGCGCGGCCATCGGCGTTCGTATCGCGGATCCGCATCACTTCGCGGCGTGTGGCGACATAGATCCAATCGTCGGCCGATCCCAGGATGCTCATCGTCTGGTCGGTCTCGGCAAAGAATGGAACCAACTCCTCGGCCTGTCCGTCACCTTCCTTGTCGCGCACCACGAGAATGCGGTCGTGCGCTGGTCCGGTGTATTCCGTGGGGCGATGGTGCGTGTGGGATTCGATGACAAGAAGCTGTCCCTGGCGATCGAAGGTCAGCCCGACAGGCGTCACGATCCGGGGCGCCTCCGCGATCAGTTCCAGCCGGTAGCCGGGGGCAAGCACGCGCGGTGGTTCGGCGGTCAGCGGCGTTGCGCCGAAGAGGGAAGCGATGGCCAGGCCGGCGGCCGATACTTTCCAGCGTCGCGAGGAGGTTCGATGCATCGCTCTCAATCCTGTTTCCGATCTCAATCCCATTTTCCAAGGACGACTTCCTTGGTCAGTTTCTCGCCGTCGCGAAGCAGTTCCATGGTGACTTTGTCACCGGCCACGTTCTGGCCGATGAGTCGCGTCAGCTCTTCCATGGTCTGCACCGGCTGCTGGTTGTAGCTGAGTACGACGTCGCCTGCCTGGAACCCGGCGGTGGCGGCCACGGAGCCGGGGCGGATGATGGTGACGCGGCACGGATTGTCGTCGCAGCCGATCCCCAGGAAGCCGCCTCGACGCAGGTCGATGTCGAAGGTCGCTGCCTGCTGTCGCAGACGCAGCCAGCCGTCCTCCGAGAACTGGTTTCCGTACAGCCGCATGCGTTCGAGTTTCGGCATGGCCAGCAGGTGGTCGATCGCTCCATCGGTCACCGGCGTGTACAGCACCTCCAGGATCTGCAAGTCGCGCATCGCCGTGAGTTTGCGGATGGCTTCGTCCGTGATGCCCGCGGACTTGAACTTGACGACGGACACGTTCTCCAGCGAGCCGATGGAATCCATCCAGCTGTCGGTGATCTTGTCGCCCTCCAGGACGATCATCCAGGGGGGTGCGTTTTCGTCAGGGCGGTAGCTGGTGATCCACTCCAGTCGCTTGAGGTCATCCAGCGTTCCGCGCCAGCCGTCGCCGAATGTGATGGAAGGGAAGCCCTGCTGCATGGCCATGGCGACGGGGACCTGCGTCACGGAGATCACGGCACCGCGTTCGGAGAGGAACCGATGCGCCAGCTGGTGGCGGTTTTCGTGGACGGCGTGGAGTGCCGAACTGGCGTGACGCGAGGCCGTGGAGAATCGCGTGTCGGCGATCTGGCGGAGCGCTCGGTAGGCGGCGGTGCCGGTATCGGGGTCCTGGCTGGTCAGGGCCATCTGTCGCAGCACGAAGATGCCGCGCGAGATCGTTTCGAGGCTGCCCTGCTGCACCGCGGCGACGACCGGATCAATCGCCGCGCGTCCCGCGATGACCAGTTCCTCGGTCGCGCGGCGGCGGGCTTCGTAGATGTCCGAATCGAGGGCCGCCACCAGTTCCGCGACGGTAGCCTCGGCCGCCGCGGGCTCCGCCGGGCTGCTCGCCGCGTTCTCCGTGGCAGCAGCGAGCGAGACGGAGGCCAGCGGAACGGCGGCGAGCGATGCAGGCCACAGCAGTCCGATCAGGAAGTTTCGCGTCCAGGAGGTCATGGCAGCTGTCTCTCTCTCTTCCCGCGGCCAGCTGGAGGTCGTTCGCGGCGGGCGGTTGCTGGCGTTCTGGCCCGCCACTCGACAGGCGGACCTTCCGGGCCTTATTATCCTGTTTTCGAGGGTCGTAGAAAGATCGTCTCGCACGAATCACGCATGGTCGGATGGGAAAGCTACGAACTGCTGGATTTCGGGCACGGCCGGAAGCTGGAGCGATTTGGCGATCAGGTGCTGGATCGTCCCTCGCCGCCTGCGACCGGCGATTCGCCTGCGCGAGCGGAGATTTGGCGGCAAGCCACTGGCCGGTACGAACGGCTCACGGGCGAACAGGGCATTTGGCAGCCTGCCGACTCGCTGCCTGAGCAGTGGACGTTGGCAGGCGACCACTTCCAACTGTTGCTGAAACCCACGCCTTTCGGGCACATCGGCGTCTTTCCCGAGCAGATCGCCAACTGGCGTTGGATTGCGGAGCAGATACGCGGCGCAGGGGTGCCGATGTCGGTCCTGAATCTGTTCGCGTATACGGGCGGCAGCACGTTGGCGGCGGCTGCCGCAGGCGCGTCCGTGGCCCATGTCGACTCGGCGCGCAACGTCGTCGCCTGGGCGCGGCTCAATGCGGAGCGATCCGCCCTGGCCGATGCGCCCATTCGCTGGCTGGTCGAGGACGCGCGCCGCTTTGTGGAGCGGGAACTGCGACGCGGCCGCGCGTACGAAGGCCTGATCCTCGATCCGCCCAGTTACGGCCACGGCACCGACCAGCGTCCTTGGAAACTGGAAGACCATCTGCCGCCGCTGCTGGACAACGCGCTGCGACTGCTCCGCGATCGTGGGCGATTCCTGCTGTTCAGCTGCCACAGTCCGGGGTGGGGGGTGCGCGAAGTCCGGTCGCTGCTGGCAGAGCATCTGCGGGCAGAGCCGTACGCGACGCTCGAAGTCCAGCCGCTGCAGATTCGGTGTGGACGTGAACGCGCGCTGGATGCCGGTGTGACGGCGCGGGCGACCTGGGATCGCCGCTGAGGACTCCCTGTGTCCTGCGACGCATCTTGCGATGCGCCTTCCGACGCGTGCTGCAGTTTGCGGCGACTTACAGCCAGCGGTGTTCCCGATACCAGCGCGCCGTCTCGTTGAGGCGCCTTTGCAGCGAGAGGGTCGGTCGGAACCCGAGTTCCTGCTCCAGTCGTTCGGTCTCAACCTCCCAGTGACCGGCGAAGGCTTCCCGCATCTTGTCCACGTTGAAACTGTCTGTCGTGCCACGCAGTCGATTGAACTGCTCGGTGCCGCTGGCTGCCGCCCAGACGATCGCTTCGGGCATCATCAGCAGGAACGCCTGGTGCTGGAGCGTCGCGCGAGCGATCATGCGGCCCAGTTCCAGGTACGTGGGCGTCTCGGGAGCGGCGGCGAAGTAGTAACCGCCGCGCGTTGTCGTGGCCGGGTCGGGATGCGTTGAAGCCTGGGCGGGGGTGTCGCCCGGGTGGATGCGGGACCCGTTCTCGGCCACGCGCCAGAGTATTTCGAGCAGGTCGTCGTGGTGGATCAACATGACTCGACGCGGAGTGAACCCGGGAACCACATGGATGCGAAAGCTGGCGATCGACTGGAACATCGGCAGCGTTTCGCGATTCCCGGGGCCGAAGACGATTCCGGGACGCACGATGGACACGGGCATGCGAGCGGCCCAGGCTTCCGCGGCCAACTCCCCCGCTCGCTTGCTTCGTCCGTAGTGCGAGACGGGACGAGGCCTATCTTGGTTGAGTCGGGGACGACCGGCGATTCCCGTGCCCGCGGCGGCGATGGAGGAGACGACCAGGAGCGTGGGGGGCGTGGTCTGGCGTGCACATGCGGCGGCGAGGGCGGCGGTCCCCTGGCCGTTGGTATGGAACAACTGTTGTCGCTGCAGCGCCGAGGTGCGGCCGGCGAGATGGAAAACCAGGTCCACGCCGCGCACGACCGGTGACAGGTTCGCAGGCTCGTCCAGGTCGTCCGTGACGTACTCGATGTCCAAGTCCTGCAGCCCGTCGCGCGACGAGGTGCTGCGCGTGAGGCAGCGGACGCGGTGATGACGCGCGACGAGGAATCGGACGAGATGCCTGCCGATGTATCCTGTCGCGCCGGTGACAAGGATCGTCGCCATGGCGCGGAAGCAGCAAGAGGGCTAAGGGGAAGGCTTGGAGTGGGGCGTGTGGAATCCTCGCGCACGCAGCCATTCCCAGGCGTCGCGCGCCGATTCCTCAAAAGGACGCGGCTGGTAACCAAGCTCCCGCCTCGCTCGGTCGCTGCAATAATAATGGAACCGCTGCGACATTTGAATCATGGCGCTGTTGACGTCGGTCTCGTTGCCGGAGACCCGGGCCCACAGGTCGCCCAACCGGCCGCTCAGCCCGTTGATCCAGGGCGGGATCAGGTAGGAAGGTCCCGGCGGCTGGCCTACGATGCGGGCGAACATGCGCCAGGCATCGAAGTAGGAGATGTTTTCGCCGGCGAGGATGTATCGGTGGCCGGAGCGGCCTCGCGTGGCCGCGTCCAGGATCGCGGACGCCACATCGCGCACGTCACAGCCGCTCATGCCACCCCGCGGCGCCGCCGGGATCCGCACGCGGGCGATCGCCAGCAGCATCCGGCCAGAGGAGGGCTTCCAGTCCCAGGGGCCAAGCATGAAGCCGGGGTTGACGATGACGGCGTCCAGTCCGTCCTGCATCAGCGCGCGGACGGCCTGTTCCGCTTCCCGCTTCGTGACCACATAGGTGCAGGGCACTTTGCAGCGGTCCGGCGTCTCCTCGTCGACCGGGCGTCCATCGAGGCTGTCGGGCAGCGCGTCGACGGAAGACACATGGATCATCCGCGCGCCCGCCGCGCGGGCCGCCAGTCCGACGTTGCGCGAGCCAGTGACGTTGATCTGTCGCTGGCGTTCCAGGTGATGCCAGCCGATGTGGGTGTCCGCCGCCGCATGCAGCACGCAACGCACGCCTCGCGCCGCCCGCTCCACCGACTCCGCATCCCGGATATCGCCTCGCGCTGTCTCCACGGCCAGGCCGGCCAGGCAGTCGGGTACGCCCTCGCTTCGGACCAGCGCACGCACCGTTCCGCCACGCTCGAGAATCTTTCGCACCAGATTGTTGCCGACCAGTCCGGTTGCTCCCGTCACCAGATAGTCCATGCTGCTTCCTTCGTCTCGGGGCATCGTCCCGCCGACGCGTGAGCAGGTGTCCTTCCATGCCGGCCGGGCCGATGGCGGCTCAGTCAAGGAAGGCCCGGCCCGCGACGGGCGGCGTATGGTGCGTTCTTTGCGGAAATGAGGCAAGATCATTCGAGAGGACTTGCGCGGCCCGACCCCGCTTGGGAGGCCCAGGCGGCGGGTTCACGCCGGCCCCCGCGCCTCGCGACCGATGCTCTCCTCAGGCGTAAAGGCCTGTGGAAAACGCCAGCGTGGCGTTTTTGTTCGCCGAGCGAACTTGGCGGCGCGATCATGAACCCTGTCGCGAGGAGTCGATTCGCATCCCGCGATCTGCGACGCCTGCCGACTTGAGACCGCAGTCGGCGAAGGCATTTCCGAGTTCGGGAAGTTGCCGCAGGACCTGCCAGCAGTGCCATCCCTGACAGCAGGGACCGGCGTGCTGGTCGCGCGTTGCGGCTCCATTCCTTTTTGCGAGCCCGCCTGTTATCCTGCCGCCGTATGCGTGCTGCCCGCACAGGCATTCTGGTGCTTCCGCAGGCCCCAGGGACTGACGCGGGGCACCGACGGCAGCCTTCCGGGTTGCGGTGCTGTACTTGAGAGGCAATGACGCTGGGTGCTGTGGCGTTACCGAAGGGTGTCGGTGCGCGAATGCGTCCTGCAGGACGTTCCAGCGAGCGACGAAGCGGATTCCACCAGGACGAGGGCGATTGTTCCGCCAAGGCCTCGGACTGAATCGACGACGGGGCATGGGCGGAGTCGCTTGGGGAGTGCCGCAGAGATGGCCGAGATTCGCATCCAGGCCGTGGAAACACGACGCCAGCAGAAAGAGTTCCTCAACCTGCCGTGGGCCTTCTACGCCCAGGATCCCCATTGGATCCCGCCCATCCGTGTCAACCAGGCCGAACTGGTGGGCTACAAACGCCATCCCTTCTACGAGCGTGCGCGGGTGCAGACATTCCTCGCCTACGAGGATGGCCGAGTTGCTGGCCGCATTGCCGCGATCGTCAACCCGGCCCACAACGAACAGTACCAGGACAAGGTGGGGTTCTTCGGTTTCTTCGAATCGTCCGAGAATCCGCAGGTCGCCCAGGGACTGCTGCGGGCCGCCGAATCCTGGCTGCGCGACCAGGGACTGGAAGTGGCCCGTGGTCCGTGCAATCCGTCGCTGAACTACGAATGCGGCCTGCTGGTCGACGGATTCGATTCAGCGCCGTTCTTCATGATGACCTACAACCGGCCCTACTACGGAGCGTTGATCGAGCAGGCAGGCTACGAGAAGGTCCAGGATATGTACGCCTTCTGGGGCCATGTGAACATGCTGGAGCAGCTCGACAAGAAACTTGAGTTTGTCGTGAACGAATCGATGCGGCGTTTCAATATCAAGACGCGCCGCCTCGACCGCAAGCATTTCCATCGCGACGTACGCCACTTCCTGGATATCTACAACCGCTCCCTGGTCAACACCTGGGGGTTTGTTCCGCTGTCAGACGCCGAGCTGGATCACATGGCGGGCTCGTTGCGGCACCTGATCGTGCCCGAGATGACGAGCTTCGCCGAAGTCGACGGCAAGGTCGTCGGAGCCATGTTCGGGCTGCTCGACTACAACCCGCGCATCAAGCAGATCGACGGGAAGCTCTTTCCCTTCGGTTTCATTCGACTGCTCTGGAACCGTCGAGCGATCAAACGCGTGCGATTGATCAGCACGAACGTGATTCCCGAGTACCAGAAGTGGGGCGTGGGGCTGGTCCTGGTCGCTCGCATCCTGCCGGACGTGCTGGCCTGGGGCATCGAAGAGGCGGAGTTCTCGTGGGTGCTGGAGAGCAACCACCTGTCGCGTTCCACGCTGCAGCGCGGCGGCGCAAAGCTCAACAAAACCTATCGCCTCTACGACCGTCGGCTGATCGACTGAGGCGTGCGACGCGCGTCGCATGTCACATCTGGTTTGCCCGCCGACGGCTACTCGAAGCAGTGCAGGTCGGTGAGGGAACGGAGGATCAGGGCGTTGCCGTGGAGTGCGGGCGACGCCTGGAATCCCTGGTCGAACTGGTTCACGGCCAGTTCCCGGTAGGTTTTCTCCGCGGCCACCACGGTGACCGTGCCCTCCAGGCTGCAGAAGTAGATGCGTCCGGATGCGTAGACGGGAGAGGCGCGGTAGGTTCCGGCAATGCGATGGTGCCAATGCGTCTCCCCGGTGGCCGCGTCGAGGCAACTGGCGACGCCATCGTCGTTGATGACGAAGACCAGGCCGTTGACGACAATCGGCGAGGGGCGTTTCGGCGGGCTCTTGTCGAGTTTCCAGGCCAGTTGCGGCACCGTCTTGCCGGCGGACGAATCGAGCCGGACGGCGAGCAGCGCGGGGCGGGCATCGCCGACGGCGTCGCCAACGGTCAGGTACAGCAGTCCGTCCGCGAACAGCGGACGCGTGGCGGCGTTCATGCCTCCGTGCCGCAGTCGCCAGATCTCCCGGCCGGATCCCGGTTCATAGGCGATCGTCTCTGCCGCGGAGGGACAGACCAGTTGACGCTGGCCCGCGACTTCAATCACCTGGCAGGTGCTGTACGCCTTCTTGATGTCGCCATCCTCGCTTTCGTACCGGATGCCACGCTCGGACTTCCAACGCAACTCGCCCGTCTGTTTGTCGAAGGCGGCTACGTACTGCAGGTCATGTCCGTCGTAAGGCACGTACAGGACACCGTCGTGCAGGGCAAGCGACGAGCCGGGACCACGCCAATGGTCGCAGGGCAGGTCGCGTCGTTCCCAGATCGTGGAAAAGGTCTTGGTGTCGAGGCAGGCGGTGCCGTAGCTGCCGAAGTGAACATAGACGCGGCCTTCCTCGATGGCGGACGTGGGCGAAGCGTAGCTGTTGGTGGGATGGCAGAATGCCGGGGTGGCGTTCTCGAAGAGCACGCGGTCGTGCAGGATCTTGCCGGTCTGGCGGTCGATGCAGAGCACCGACATCTGCTTGCCATCTTCGGTCGCGGTGGTGAGCCAGATCTGATTGCCCCAGACCACGGGCGACGACCATCCCTTGCCATGGATGGCGACCTTCCACGCCTGGCGTTTGCCTTCGCCGAATTCCACGGGAACATCGCTGGTGTCCGCGCGGCCATCGCCTCGCGGACCGCGAAACTCCGGCCACGGCTCCGCACCCCGCGCGTCCTCGCGCGACGTCAGGCCCAGGATGCCGCACGCGATCAGCGCGAAGAGCAGGCGACGGATCATCGACCAAGCGAACCAGCGAACGTCAGGCAGGCGGCCAGCGGACAGGCGGCCAGGGGACAGGCGGGCAGGGGACAGGCGGGCAGGGGACAGGCGGGCAGGGGACAGGCGGGCAGGGGACATGGAGGCATTCCCTCGGGCGTGCGCGATCGAGGCGGGAAATGGGGCGCATGAAGAACCCCGGTTGAAGGCGCCATTTTGAAGGACGCATCCACCCGGGGCAAGTAGCGAGAGCGTGCGCGGCCGCGTGAGCCGGGATGCGGGGGACGCTGCGAGTCCTCGCGGCGAATTCCCGCGAGGCCTTAAGGCTTCGTCGGCGTGTCGGTCGGCAGGCCCACGCAGTACAGGTGCTTGCTGGAACGCAGTAGCAGGCGACCGTCGGCCACCGCAGGCGTACCGCTGAAGTCTTCCTGTTCTTCCGTCACGCGGTTGGCGGCCAGCGGCTTGAAGTCGCGGCCCACCTGCAGGACATGGGCCGTGCCGTTGCGGGAGACGAAAAACAGTTTTCCATCGGCGAGGATGGGCGACGAGTAGTCCTGGCCACCCATGCCGCCACGCCCGCCACGCCCACCGCGGCCGCCGCGCCCACTGCGGCCGCCAGGGGCTTCGCTCCCACCGCGGTCTCCCTCGCCGTTTCGCCTTTGTTCGGCCGACGGTTCCCCCGCAGGGGCGGCACCGTCCGTCGCTCCGAGTCGCTCGCGGTAGATCGTCTCGCCGGTCTTCGCATCCACGCAGTTCGCCATGCGGTTCGAGAAGAAGTAGATCAATCCGTCATGGACCAGCGGTGTGGTAATGCGGTTGCTGTCGCGGCCCGACCAGAGCACATGCGACTCCGTCACGTCGCCCTCGCCACCTCCGCGAATTGCAATCGAACCACCACCTCGTCCCTCGATCGCATAGAGGTTCGTGCCGTCCGTCACGACACTGGAGCAGAACGAATCGTTGCTGATGGCCTGGCAGTACCAACGCAGCTTGCCGGTCTCGGGCACGAAGGCCCACACCTCGCCGGGAACACCCAGGACCAAATCGGTGCGTTCGGGCGAGACATCGACCAGCACGGGGGTTCCCCAGGTGCCGGCGAAGCCCTGGGCTTCCTTGCGCCACACTTCCTTGCCGGTCATCTTGTCGAGTGCCACGAGCGCTTCGCTTTCGGCCGAAGCGGTGATGATCAGCAGGTTCTTGTGGAGGACGGGGCTGGATGACGAACCCCAGCCGCGCGGGTCGGATTCGTTGCCGATGGCCGTCTTCCAGAGCTGCTGGCCTTCGAGGTCGAATGCCACCGCGCCGGTCTTGCCGAAGTAGACATAGACGCGTTCACCATCCGAGATGGGTGTGTGGGACGCGTATCCATGTTCGGCGAACATGCCGCCGTACTCGTCCTCCGGAAGGTAAGGCTCGACGGGCCGATCCCAGATCGTGGCTCCGGTGGCCAAGTCGAGGCAGACGAGATGCAGGCGAAGGTTCTGCTGGTCCCCGGGCTCCTCACGGCTCAACCCATAACCGCTCCAGCAGGTCACGAAGATGCGATTGCCGACCACGATGGGGCTGGAAGAACCTGGGCCCGGCAGGGCGGCCTTCCACAGGAGGTTTTGGGTTGCGTTCCATTCCGTCGGCAGCGGTTGCGACGCATCGCTGATGCCCGAACCGTTTGGCCCTCGGAAACGCCACCAGTCGGCGGCGCCACTCGGGCGGATCGCCAGCACGTGGGTGGCAATGCTGACGGCGATGAGCAGGACAAGCGAGTGGATTCGCATGGGATGATCCTTCATGGGGAGGCGCAAGGCCGCTGGAGGAAAAGAGAATGCAAGCGAGGGAAGCGGAGTTGCCGCGCGGCGTGGATTGCGAAGTCAATTGCGGCGTATCGTGCGGCGTATCGTGCGGCGTATCGTGCGGCGTATCGTGCGGCGAGACGTCTGCCGTTCTCGACGCGGGGATCAGCGGCGGTTGGGGCGACGCCCGCTGCCGAAGCCTTCGGGGCGTCCGATGCCGGCACGCATGCTGCCGCCCTCCTCGGACTCCTGTGCCGTCACGCCCAGCACGAGGTCAAAGCTGGCCGACAGTTCGCCAATCTTGGATTCCGCGACCGGCTTGAAGTCGGCAAGCACGGTGCGGCGCGCCCGCTCGTCGCGCAAGTCGCGGAACACGCCATCGCCTTCGTTATCCGGATGGCCGTTGATGAGCAGTTGCGTGGTCAGCACTCGCTTGCCGTTGCGGCTGACGCCCACGTGGATGTGCGGCGTGCGGCCGGGGTAAGGCACGGGTTTGATCGTGCGAAAGTAGTATTCCCCAGTGGAACCGGTCAGGAATCGCCCGTAGCCCTGGAAGTTCTTGTCGCTTCGCTCCTTGTTGCTGGAGCCGCTGTGCAGGTACGCGCCCTGGTTGTCCACCTGCCAGATTTCGACGAACGCGTTGCGAAGGGGCGCGCCGGTCGCGTCGAGGACACGGCCTGTGAGGTGCGTGATTTCACCCACGGCGGGCGTGATCGAATCGTTGATGACCAGCAGGTCGTTATCGGTGTCGAGCGGCAGGCGGTCCGGGTAGAACGGCCCTTCGGTCAAGGCCGAAGTCTCGGTGAGTTTCTCGGCGAAAACCCCGGGAGTCAGCCAGCAGGAACCTGCAAAGGCGATTCCCTGCAGGAAACGACGACGATTCGACGACGAGCCTCTTGGCATGGCATGGTTCTCTTCTGGCAGGGGGAAGGGTCAACTCGGCGAGGCTTTCGCTCCGCCCCGATTGGGAACCTTGATGAGGGATTTTAACCCCTCATGCGGTCGATGGTTTCGCGACAAATTATATCCGCGAACGGGCCGGCAAGGGGTGCGGCCGGCAACGGGCGTCCCTGCCAGCAGGCCGACTGCGGATCATCTCACTCGTCCGCGCACGTGCCGCTTGGAGGAACGAGCGTCTGCGGGACGCTTGCTGGCGACCGATCGGCTCGGAGGTCGTCACGGCGGCTTCTTTCCGCGGTGTTCACGACTAGGAAGTGACGTCGTCGAGCGGCGAACCGCGTGCGATGGGATGGGTAGAGATGCTGTCACTCGCGGCGCGGCCCCGGGTGCCGTGCGCGTTCGCTGAGGAAATCATGACGGCGTGTTCCGTAAGCTGAACGGCCCGGGCATTTCAGGTTGAAGTGGCATTCGAGCGGTCTTATATTGGCCCAATCCTCAGTTCTGCGGTTCCAGTCGAGCGCCCGAGTATGCTTTCGCTCGCTTTCGTCGCATCGGCTCCGATTCCCGCGGCAAGGCGGTGGAGATTCGGCCCGGTCCTGGAACCAGATGCGGTCCTGGAATCAGGTCCGGTCTTGGAATTCGGTGTGCGTCACGATGTTGCATCTTGAGAAGGTGGGTTCATGAGTCTCGTTGGTCGTCTGGTCGGTGCGCGGAAGCGTCGTTGGTTTGCTTCGTTGGCGGGTGTGGTTCTGATGGGGACTGGTGTCGTGTCCGAGTTGGATGCGGCCGAGTACTTGGTCAGTGACCGGGCGACGAGTCAGGTGTTGCGATTCGACACGGCGGGCCAGTACCTGGGGTCCTTCGTGGGCGGCGACATGGCCTCCAACGGCGGTCTCTTCATGCCGACCGCGATGACGTATGCCTTCGACGGTGACCTGTTCGTGACGAGCTTCGATCTGCAGACCGGCGATGGCCGCGTCCTGCGTTACGATGGTGATAGCGGCAACTTCCTGGGCACGTTCGCGTCGGGGCTGCTGGTGCCTGCCGGGTTGCTGTACCATTCGGCGAGCGACACGCTTTTGGTGGGAAGTCTTGGGGCGAACCTGGGCGACTCCAACCAGATCGTACGCCTGACTTCCCAGGGAACTCGCTTGTCGGACATCGCGGCGGGCCCGGTCAGCGGTCGCACGGGCATGGTATCAACGGCCGAGGGGGACCTGTACGTCAGCAGCTTTGCAGATGGTCCATTCTTCACCGGAGCGGTGCTGGCCTACGATTGGGATTCGGCGTCCGGGGACTTCGCCTACCGAGGTCCTTTGGCCGGTAACATGGCGTTGGCCGGCGCGCAGGGACTGGCCATGGACGGGGCAGGCGATCTCTATGTGGCCAGCCTGTTCGGGCAGTCGGTGATTCGTTTCGACATGCGGGGTGGAGTGGCTGATGCCGGCACGGTGCTGAACAACGCCGCCTATCCTTCGGGGATCCTCGCCGGGCCAGGCGAGGAGGTGCTGATGACCAGCCTGGGCAACAACAATCCCAACGACCCGATCTATCCGATGACGTTTCCCGGCAGCGTGTATCGCTTCAATCGGCAGACTGGAGCGATGGTCGGGCAGGGTCCGTTCCTGTCGCATGGCAACGAGTTCCAGCCGACGGCGATCCTGGTGCGCGGCGTGGAAGGCGACTTGGACCACGATGGGCAGCTGACAGCGCTGGACATCGACGCGCTGACGCAAGTCGTCCGCAGGGGATCGAACATTTCGGCCTTCGACCTGAATGGGGACAAGCGGGTCGACGACGCGGATCGGGCGAAGTGGGTGGAGCAGTTGAAGCGGACCTATTACGGGGACGCCGACCTCGACGGTCAGTTCAACTCCTCCGACCTCGTGCGTGTTTTCGAGGTCGGGGAGTACGAGGACGCGGTGGCCATGAACTCCTGGTGGAGCGACGGCGACTGGGATGGTGATGGGGATTTCACGAGTGGCGATCTGGTGGTAGCTTTTCAGGCAGGGGCTTACGAGAAGGGTCCGCGGCCCGCGGTAGCGGCCGTGCCCGAGCCAACAGGACTGGGAACGGTCTTGGCCGGAGTGATCACCTTCCTGGCGGCTTGGCGTCGTTCGAGCCGCGCGTGATCGCTGGATGCTCGTTTGCGAGGCGATCGCTCCCGTGACGCGGCATCGGTTTGTCGTACGCGGGGTTCGTCGCAGCATCAACTGCCGAGCGGTGCGTCGCGGCGCGCCTGTGTGCCCATGAGACGGATTGGCATCGCAGAGCAGGTGGAGGGTGGCGGCCCGCTCGTCGAAAACCGGCCGCCCGTGCTCGGAGGGTGCCGCATGGCGGCGGGCATCTTTCGCGGCGGTTTCTCGCTGGTGGAGCTGCTGGTCGTGATGGCGATAGTCGGCGTGCTGGCCACGCTGCTGCTTTCGGCCGTGCAGGCCGCGCGGGCTAGTGCGCGACGCATCCAGTGCGTGAACCACCTGCGGCAGATGGGCATTGCCTTGAATGGTTTCGAGTCGGCGCTGGGCCACTTTCCTTCCGGTGCCATCAGCCAAGCGATGCCGGGCGATCCCACAGTGCCGCACAACTTCTATCGCTGGTCGGCGCTGGCGCAGATCACGCCCTACCTGGAGCAGCAGGCGACGTTCGAATCACTGGACATGTCGTTGCCCCTGTACGGGCGCGACTTCCAGGTGACGGAAAAGAATCGTCCAGGCGTGGCGCAAGTCGTGCCCGACTTTCTCTGTCCCAGCGATGGCGGCCGGCGTGTCAGTGACCTCTTCGGCCCGACGAACTACGCCGCTTGCGCCGGCACGGGGCGGGACGGAGGTTCTCCGTTCGATGCAGATGGCGTGTTCTACATCAACTCGCGGACCAGGACGCGGGCGGTGAAGGATGGTCTGAGTCGGACCGTGGCGATGTCCGAGAGCCTGCTGGGACGCGAACTGGACAAGGCGACTCCCCGCGAGGCGGCGGATCCACGGTTTGCCTATGTGTTCGCCAAGTCCGTGCCGCTTACGCTCGACAGCTGCCGCGCCTCGTCCTTCTGGAACTACACCGAACGACGCGGCTTCTCCTGGGCGAACGGTGAGTACCGCAGTGGCCTCTACAACCACTTTGGAACACCGAACACGCCGGAGTTCGACTGCATGGCGGCGCGCGTATTCGGACCGCCTTCAGTGATCTACACGGCTTACGGTTGGCGCGCGGCACGCAGCCTCCACACGGGCGGCGTGAATGTCCTGATGCTGGACGCCACGGTGTCGTTTGTCGCCGACGACATCCAGCCCAGCACCTGGCAGGCCATGGCCACGCGCGCCGGACTGGAAGGGGATTAGAGCGGCCGAAGCCCGGACGGTGGAGGCCGCCGGTGCATGCGAAGTTTCGGAAGAGAGCAAGCCCGACCGCTGCGTGGACGGATCGTTCGCGGGGAAGGTTCTCGTGGAACTCTTCCCCGCCACTCCTACGCCGACGATCGCGACGCGGGCAACGATCTCTGCGGACAGAAGACTGCGGACTCGCGCCGCCCGACTAGCGGCGTCCGACGCCACCGGCCGCGGGGTAATATCGCTGGGTGTTCATGAACGTCCCGGGAACTCGCCGCACCGTGCCGCTCGATGTGGGACGCAATTGGAGAATCGTGCGTTCCTCATCCTCGATGGCGCCCACGATCGTCCGTTCGATCTCCTGGGCCTGCTGCTGCGAGGCACGCATCATCTGGTTCTCGCGGCGCGTGGTGTCCTGCATGAACTGGTCCCACTGCATCTGCGGACGCACGTAGCCAATGTAGTTGTTGATGCCGCCGACGCTCGGGTTGAACATGTTGATGTACGGGCTGATGGTCGGACGGCTCGCGTAGGTGGGCGTCCGGCGGCGCTGCGCCTCGGCCGACTCGCCAAACGCGAGAACGGTCACCATACCAAGAAGCACGAGGATTGTACGGCGAGTCATTTCGGGATCTCCCTGAATTCACCCGGTCCTGCGACATCGGGGTGGGACCACGGAACCTTCGGAGGCGATCGACAGTGCCCGCAGCACAGCCCTGGTGCCGGGCCGCTTGCTGCGATGGTCGATTCTAGGTTTGCCGCCAGGATCGGACAACGGTCGATCGGCACAAACGCACTCCCTTGCGTTATCGGACGCACAGGGACCCGAAATCCGCCAAAATCGGTCTGCGCGTGAATGCCGAACGAGGCTGCTTGGCCCGTGGGCTTGCCGGGGGAGTCGAGCAAACCCCGTCAAGGAATCGAGAATGCCCAGGGATACAAAGGGAGTGAACGCGAGCGCCCCGCGCACGACGGTCGCGCGACGGGTTGCTCGTGCTGTCAGTCGTTGATAGCAGGTCGATTCGCTCGGGAACCTTCCGCCTGGGAATTCAACTCCTTCCCACGGCGTCCAAGGTTCCAGGCTGCGATCCCCTTCCACGGTCCACTCGGTGCTGTCGTCTCCTGTTCGACAGGTCGACTGTCACGCGCGCTGGCCCCAGACTGGGTTCACGAGTCACTCGGTCCGCTGGGGAAACTGGGGGGCTGTGGCAACGCAGACGCGAACCATGCGTGGGCGGGCCGCAGGAGGAGGTGGTGGATTGAGGCCGCAAAGTCTTGCTGGTTTTGCGTGCCCTTGCAGCTTTCCTGTTCTCTGTAACCGGTACGACGCGAATTCTGTGCGGGACAGTCAGTACCGGACCATTCGGACACCGATTCAAACCGTGCAGCAAAACTCCAGCTTGCCGGACCGGTACAACGCGTGCCAGCACTACGACATGCAGGACGGATTGCGGCGATTTTAGAAGCACCGCCGAGAGATGGTCACCGATCAACAGGTGTGTTGGACGCTTGGTGACGACTGATTGGATGATGCTCGGCGGAGGAGTTCACAGGACAACAAGGTGTCACTCGCGGGATCCGGGGGCTCGAAGGACTTGAGCTCTTGGGCGGGACTGTCAGGACTGGCGGTCCCCCTGGCAACGTTTCAAAACCTGAAAGATACGGTTGGGAACCATGACTGGAATTCACGGAAGGATTCATCAGCGACTCCTCGGCCTTTCGCTGCTCTGCGTAGGAATCGCCGCCGGATGTCACTCGGCCCACAATCCTCACAGCCCGAGCTTCGGCGTGGAGACGCAGCCTGCCATCCACGAGAACATGCCTCGGGAGTTGTCGAAAGTCGTGCTCCCGGAGTACGTGATCGAGCCGCCAGACGTCTTGACGATCGAAGGCGTCCACATCGTTCCCAAGGCACCGTATCACCTCAAGACGCTGGATGTCCTTGTGGTGCAGGTCAGCGGCGCGCTGCCGGAGTCCCAGTTGGGTGGCCAGTATCCAGTTGAACCGGGTGGAGTGATCAACCTGGGCGTGGACTACGGCACGGTGCGGGTTGCCGGCATGACGGTAGAGCAGGCCGAGCAGGCGATCCTGGAGCATCTGAAGAAGTACCTGAGCGAGCCGCGGGTCTCGGTCGCGCTGGGCCAGATGGCCTCGTCGCAGCAGATTCTTGGCGAGTACCTGGTGCAGCCGGACGGCTCGATCAACCTCGGCACCTACGGCAACGTATCGGTGGTGGGGCGGACGATCTCGGAAGCCCGCGCTGCGATCGAAGCCCACCTGTCCGAGTTCCTGGAGGATCCGGAGATCTCGCTCAGCGTGCAGGCATTCAACAGCAAGGTGTACTACATCGTGATGCAGGGCGCTGGCATGGGCGATGGCGTCTACCGGTTCCCGGTGACGGGCAATGAAACCGTGCTGGACGCGATCTCGAACATCCAGGGATTGGAGCAGGTTTCGTCCAAACGCATCTGGATCGCCCGGCCGACCAGCGACCCGTGCAACGTCCAGGTGCTTCCGGTGGACTGGTTCGCGATCACGGAACGAGCCCAGGCTCAGACCAACTACCAGGTGATGCCGGGCGACCGCGTCTTCATCGCCGAGGACAAGCTGATCGCCTTCGATACGAAGATCGCCAAGGTCACGGCTCCTCTCGAACGCATCATGGGCTTCACTTTGCTCGGTGCGGGCACGGCCACTCGTCTCTCGGGTAGGGTTCTCGCCGGTGGTGGTAACCGGAACAACCAGGGTCTGTAGTTCGGCGGATTGGGCTGAAGGCTCCGACTGGGGCGCGACGGCCGCATGACGGACGGTTCCAGCAAAGCGTACCGATCGCGTGGACAGGAAGTCCGCCGACGATCCCATACGAAAGTGAAGAAGAAAGCCATGCTTGCCAACCCACGACGGCGAAAACTTGGCCAAGCTCTAGCCTCGCTCGTCGCAGCCTCGCTGCTGGCGACGAGCGGATGTGCCAAGCTCTACCACGCTCTCCACTACAACTGCGTGGCCGAGGCGTTGACGGATCACCACCGGCTGTACTACCACAGCCCGAGCACGGGGCGGATCATCGTCAAGAAGCGAGCCGAGGACTGCCGAGTTGAACTGCCTTGCTACGGATACTCGTCGACCTGCTGGCGCCAGTGGCCGGAAGGTTGCGAGAAGTGCCCGGTGGAGTCAAGCGAACCGGCTCCGATCGTGAATGCCGTACCGGCGGAGTCGGTAGTGCCGGGAACGGTCGTGGAGCCCACTCCCGCGGACGCTCCGGCCGAGGAATCGCTCGACCGGGAAGCGAACGCCGACGCGGCCGCCGCGGAGAACTCGGCCGAGGCCGTGAAGGAAGAAGAAGCGAACCTCCGGGACCTGGAAGCGGAAGAGCCTTCCGACGCGGCCGAAACCCCCGCCGACGAAACCAGCTCGCCCGCTGCGGAAAATCCCGAGGCGGAAGCGCCTGCGGCAGACGACGAGATCACTCCGGACGACGCGGCTGAGGTGACGCCGGAGAAGGCGGAGGTTTCCGAGCCGGAACTGCCCGCGGAGACTCAGGAAGCGAATCCGCTGGACGACTCCGATGTCCTGGGAGTGCCTCCCATCGAAGACTCGGGAGCCGTGGAACGCCCGTTCGAGAAGTCCCCGGCCGTGCCGATGACCGCTGTCCAGGAGATTCCCGGCGACGCGTCGATGGCCGAGGCCGCGGAGATGACGGCGCCCGCAGTCACCCCCGCACCGCAGCTCGATGCGACTTTGCCGCGCACCGAATTGGGAACTGGAGAAGCCACCAGCGAAGCGTCGAATGAACTCGCGTGGGGACGCAGTGAACGGCCGCGGTACAAGATTGCGGTCACCGCTCCACCACAGCAGGCTCCCGCCGACATCGTGCCTGCCAAACCGTCCGGCGGCTTGGTAGTGCTGCCGGCGTCGGCGATCGACACGGCGGACCTGGTACGGGCCGTATCGAAGTCGAAACCGAACGTCGTCGCCAAGACTTCAGAGGTTGAGCACTCGGACGCCAAGCCGGCCGGGGTGGCCCCGATTCGCGTCCAAGCCGAAGGACCCGCCTCGATGCGATTCGTGACCGAGAAGGCCGGGACAGCCGACGCTGCTCCCGTCGTGCGACGCGCGGATGCAACCTCGATCCGCTTCCGATAGGAGACGCGGTCGACAAAACACGATGGGCAAGCAGCTCTTCCCTCGGGAATGATACTTGCCCTCCAGCACGGGGCGGACTCGACTTCGGTCGGGTCCGCCCCGAACTTTTTTAAACTCGGACAATGATCCGATGGCTCGGACGAACTCATTTGAGTTGCTCTGTCCAGTTCTTGCTCAGACGGGCTTGGTTCTG
>CAZUJM010000001.1:64939-66338 GCA_964620405.1 uncultured Pirellulaceae bacterium
GCGCGGCCCCGCGTTTCCTTCGATGCACCGCTGCCGGTGGTGATCGCGCTGCGGTGTTCCGCTTATCGAACACTTCCGACGAGTGCGAGCGTAATCGCTGCGTCCAACGCGACTTGGTAGTTCGTCCGCCAATCGCGTCTCTGCGTCCGGTCTAGAAGAATCAGGTCTGTTCTCCGCGCAGATCGGCTCGGACATCGTTAAACGTCGGGGTTCGCAACGGTTGCGCCGTCGCTCTCAAGAGTCGGGTTGCGATTGTTCTTTGCGATTTGAGTCGCGAAAGCGAACGCTTCTTGGCGTGCCAAGGGATGCCACGGTCGCGAGCCTAGGCATTGGCTCGCGTGTTCCATCCCAAGTTTCGACGCGCATCTCACCGCGATGATTCAAGCAAAATCAGTTGTGGTGGTGGACAGTCTGTGAACACCACGCGACGCTGTGATGGCGGTTGGACTTTTGGAGATGAAGGCAAGAGATCGGCTTGGCGAGGGGAACAAACTGACGCATCGCGAGTTTAGTGCTTCTAGGAAAACTTGCAGGGGGATATACTCAAAGCTGCCGGTCCGCTGAGCATGATGAGCACCTAGGAAATCGGGGTGTTGGCTGGCTTCTTCGAGGTTCTCCTCGAGCTTTATCTCCACTTAGAAACTGATAGACAACTTGTGAAAGTTTCAACGCGGGAAGGTGTCGCTTCCGGCTTGGCCCTGCTTGCCCAACTTCTTTTCTCGGTGCCGCTACAAAAGTCGCACGAAAAAGGGGCTTATGGCAGGGCGAGGCTTGCGGTGCTTTTCGTCGCTTGAATGTTTTGTTGGGAGGTTTTTTTTATTTCTGGGGGGCATGTGAGACTTACATCTTTGGTGGTTCGTTGGCTGGAGGGCAGGATGACGCGTTACGTCGCCGCATCCTGTGTCGGTGTCGTTGGTTTGGGCATGAGCCTTGCCACGGCCCAGGTGGTTGTCGAGCCGGACGCGGCCGGGGTCGCGAACTTGAACGACAACGTTTTCGAAATCGCGTTGGCGCCGCCTGCGTTGAGCACGGTGCCAATCCCCACGCCGCCCGACCTGACTCGCTACATTCGCGACGTCAAGGCGGCGCAGGTGCTCGGGAAGGCCTTGTTTTGGGACATGCAGGCCGGCAGTGATGGTGTGACGGCGTGTGCCTCGTGCCATTGGCATGCGGGCGCGGATGTGCGGGTGAAGAACACCCTGGCTCCCCACGGGCCCGGAGCGCCCACGTCCGATCTGTTTCGCGGACCGAACCAGCAGTTGAAGCTGGCGGACTATCCTTTCCACAAGATCGCGGATGTCACGAATCGCGACAGCGCCGTGCTGAGCGACTCCAGTGAGATCACGGGATCGCAGGGGGTGATCAAGCGTGACCTGGTCGGTATCCGCGAGGGCAACCC
>CAZUJM010000001.1:66348-74980 GCA_964620405.1 uncultured Pirellulaceae bacterium
CCTCTTCAAGCGGGACTTCGTGGCCATACGCGATGGGAATCCGCGTGACACGGGCACGGTGGTCGCGGATCCCGTCTTCCATGTGGGAACGGGAAACACGCGGCAGGTGACAGGGCGTAACGCTCCCTCGGTGATCAACGCCGTCTTCTACGATCGCCAGTTTTGGGATGGCAGGGCCAACCGATACTTCAACGGTGTCAACCCGTTCGGCGACACCGATCCGTCGGCTCGAGTCTGGCGCTACTCGGCCCAGGGCGGGCTGGAGCAGGTGCGGATCCTGATCGACAACGCTTCGCTGGCGTCGCAGGCCGTGGGGCCCGCGAACAGCGAAGTGGAGATGGCTTGGCACGGTCGTTCTTTCGCTGCGTTCGGCCGCAAGATGCTGTCGCTCAAGCCGCTGGCGATTCAGTTCGTCGCTGTGGACGACAGTCTGCTGGGGCCTTACGCGACCCATCGCGTCAAGGGACTGAATCCCACGGTGAGTTACGCCTCGCTGATCCGTCAGGCGTTCCAACCGGAGTGGTGGGAGGCTCCGACGCCCGTCGATGGCCAGTACACGCAGATGGAGGCGAACTTCTCCCTGTTCTGGGGTCTGGCCATCCAGATGTATGAGGCGACGCTGGTTTCGGACGCGAGTCCGTATGACCGGTTCAGGGCCGGCGACGCCACGGCGATCTCCGACAGTGCCAAGCAGGGTCTGGAGATCTTCTTGAACCAGGGCAAGTGCATCAACTGCCATGCCGGTCCGGAGTTCGCCGGCGGGACGGTGTCCCAGGTGCGGCCTCTGGGCACGAACACCGTGAAGTTGATCGAGCCCTTGGTGATGCAGGATGGTGGGATCGCGATCTACGACGCGGGCTACTACAACGTGGCGAACCGACCGACCCAGGAAGACCTGGGTGTGGGGGCGACAGGTCCGTTCGGACCGTTCTCGTACACCCGGCGGATCCAGGCCGGGGCGAACCTGGGCGATCCGCTTCCTGTACCTGCCGGGCAGCGGATGGACGTCGACGGATCGTTCAAGACGGTAACGTTGCGAAACATCACGCTGACGGGTCCGTATTTCCGCACCGGGAACTACGCGACCTTGAGGAGCGCCACGGAGTTCTATCTGCGGGGAGCCGATTTCCACGCAGTCAACATCCAGAACGTGGCACCGGACATCAACGTGATCGACGAGGTCGTGGGCAACGAAGCTCGTCTCCAGAATCTGCTCGACTTCATGAAGACGCTTACCGATCCGCGGGTAGAATACCAGCGGCCGCCGTTTGACCATCCGGAAATCATCATTCCGCACGGTCACCTGGGCGAGAGCGGCGGGGTGGCTTTGGATCGTCGGGTGGCGTTGCCAGCCACGGGAGCTCGCGGCGGTGCGCGGCTGAAGACGTTTGAAGAGGTCCTGGCTGACGGAGTGCCCAACTAAGGGTACCCTGGCGGGCTCTCTTCGGCCCGTCCCCGGATGGACCGTCCGTCGTCAAAACAGGCTTTCCCTCGCTTGGGGGAAAGCCTGTTTGCGTGGAGAGCCATCGAATGGTCGGTGGGTGTGCGGCCCGAGCGGTCGCATCTGGAAATGGATTCGGGTGGAGCAGCATCATGACGCAGGCACGTGTGAGTTCCCGAGATCGCGGTTCGCTTCCCGTGGACGGAATCGCCGCTCGGCTGGCGCGGCTAGCGCGTGACTCCTCGTCGAACGGAAGCGGTTCGGCTGCCATCATCGGCCGTGACGAAGCGATGATTCGCTCACTGGCCGACGAGAACCGAATGCCGTACGTGGACTTGATGCACACGGAAGTCGACACGGCGGCGATGGCCACCCTGAGTGGCCGCGAGATCGCCCGTCGCCAGGCGCTGCCCTACGGCTTTGCCGCAGGGAGAATTCTTGTGGCCGTGGGCGAGCCGCTCGACGCGGCGGCGCGTGAGGAGTTCCGTCTGGTCGTGGGGCGCCCGCTGCGGCTGGTGCTGACCCGCCCCGATGAACTACGAGCGAAGATCAAGGAGTTGGTAGGCCTGGGTGGCGGTACCATCCAGGACTTGGCGCCCCGGGAAGAAGCGGAGACCGCAGGAGACGACGACGCGGAGTTGGCGAACGAGGCCTCCGTGATGCGTCTGGTGAACGAACTGCTGGGCGATGCCTTCAGTCGCCGGGCCAGTGACGTGCACCTGGAGCCGACGGCGACGGGAATCCAGGTCCGATATCGAATTGACGGCTTGCTTCAACCGGAGCCGACACCGGCGGAGATTCACCGGTTCCGGCACGCGATCGTGAGCCGCGTGAAAATCATGGCGAAACTGAACATCGCCGAACGGCGCATGCCGCAGGACGGGCGGATTCGATTGAGCCTGGCGGATGGCGAACGCGACGTTCGCGTGTCGGTGATTCCGATGCTGCACGGCGAGGGCGTGGTGCTGCGTCTGCTGGATCCGCGCCGATCCGTGGTGGGTCTGGAGCGGCTGGAGTTTCCTCCTTCGATGGAGCGGGCGTTTCGCACGCTGATTCGCGCGCCGCACGGACTGGTGCTGGTCACAGGTCCGACGGGCAGCGGCAAGACCACCACGCTCTACAGCGCACTGGCCGCATTGCGAGGGCCGCAGACCAAGATCGTGACGATCGAGGACCCGGTCGAGTACGAACTGGAGGGCGTCAACCAGATCCAGGTGCAGCCAAAGGTCGGGCTGACGTTCGCGGCCGGGCTCCGCAGTGTGCTCCGACATGACCCGGATGTGATCCTGGTCGGCGAGATCCGCGACGCGGAGACGGCGCGAAGCGCCATCCAGGCGGCCATGACGGGTCATCTGGTGTTCAGTACGTTGCACACGAACGACGCGCCGGGAGCTTACGCGCGCCTCGTGGACATGGGGATCGAACCTTACCTGGCCGCCGGCGGTGTACTCGGGGTCCTCGCCCAGCGTCTGGTGCGTCGTCTGTGCCCACACTGCAAGACGCCCGTGCATCCCGACGCCAGCGAACTGCCGGTCGATTTTCCCCGCGACGACGATGGAAGGATTCACGAAGCGGCGACGATTTACGAAGCGGTCGGATGCCGTGAGTGCCGGCACTCAGGATACATCGGCCGCCTGGCGATCTTTGAACTGATGCGATCGGATGCGGCCGTGCGCGAGGCGTGCCTTGGGCAGTCCGGAGTGCGCGGTCTACATCGGGCCGCGGCCCGCAGTGGTTACGCTCCGCTGCGACGCGATGGCTGGCACAAAGTGTTGCGGGGACTGACGAGCGTGGCGGAGGTGGTCCGCGTCACGGGAGTGGTCGAAGAGGTGGAGACGTCCGGCAGCGTGTCGCGGCAGAACTGACCGATGCCCGGCAGCCCCATCGTGTCCCGTTCCCTGCCACTGACCGCTGAATCATGCGTTGCCCGGCAAGCTCAACCCTTACGGCTGTGACATCGTTTCGTCAGGACAGGACGGCCTGTCGGGCAATTCGGATGATCTCATCAACTAGGTGGATGCGGGATGCTGATCGACGCGTACCGCTCATCGTCAAGGCAACTTTCATGGTCTGGGCCGTCGTGCGGAAGTCACGCGAGGCGTGGGGCGAGCCATTATGAGCGATAGATCCCCGCGCATTCGACTCCTCGTCGGTGGTCTGGCCGTCACTTTGCTGGCCGCTGCGCTCCTCGATCGGAACTCCGTGCTGCTGGCGCCGTTTCAAGAGCGAGCCTCGCGAATCCGGGAGCTCCACACGGAGCGGGAGCGGCAGCAGCTGATCCTGCATCGCCAGCAGGAAAGGTCGCGCGAGCTTCAGCGATGGACGGGCTTGTCGCTGCCGTTTGAGGAGAGCCAGGCCGCGGCCGCCTACTATCCGTACCTATCGGCCATCGCCAGGGAAAGCGGTCTGGAGCAGGTCTCGATCGCCCCGGGTCGTTTCGAGGAGGCGCAGGCGGACGTGCAATGGTTGGCGATGACGCTGACCGCTGAGGCGTCCCATGCGGAGTGGGCGCGGTTCCTCCAGCTCTTCGAACGGACTGATCTGCTCCAACGCATCGCGCGCTGGGATCTCCAGGAGTCGGGCAAGGGGGGCTTGCGCGGCAGCCTGGAGGTGGAAGCGGCCTGCCTCCGCGGACGGCCGGACGCGATGGTCCCCGCGGTTCCCTCGGCTGCTTCGTTGCCATCGACGCTCCTGGGGCGCGTCGACTGGTTCAACGTGCGAAACGCGGCGTCTCCGTTGCCCGCGTCTCCCGTGGTGCCCGTGGCACCGATCGCGCCGTCTCCCGGGGCGGAGCCTGCGGGCGATGGTTCGCCGCCGCCTCCGACGCTGATGCTCGTGGGCACCTGGCTTTCCGAAAACCGTCGGGAGGCTTGGTTCTACGAGATGCAGGGTGGAAAGAGCGTGGTGCTGGTCGCCGGGCGTGACTTCGAGATCGACGGGCAACGCGGCATGCTGCTGGCCGTGGACCGGGCGGCGGTCACGCTGGGTGTCAACGGGCAGGAGACGCGCATCACGCTCGGCGGACTCTTTTCGCTCGATGGCGAAGTGCGACTGACGTCGCGCTGACGGGCAGCGGCCCACGCGAAGCCCGAGGAAGAATCTCGGTCGCGTCGCACGCTCGCTTCGACGTCCACCCGGAAGACGCGGGATGCGCCGCGTGTTCAAGGCGGTTGTCATCAGGCGTCCAGGAAAGTGAATGGACGACGGCGATGGGAACGCATCTCACTTCAAGCACGGGTGGGAAGTCGCTCATGTGCCTGCCCGTTGTCGCCTGGCGACGTAGTCCATCGCGCATCGACACGTTTGCATCATTACGTTTGCATCAACAAGTTTGCAGCAGCGATGTCTAGAAGTTGTCACATGCGTCGAGCGAATTGTCAGCGTTCGTTGGCGTTTCTTGACCGACCGGGGATCGTGGCTAGACTGAAAATTGGCGCGGCTTACATGCTGGATGATTGAACGCGCATGGTGTGCATTGCGGGATTGCTCCAGTGGCTGTGCCGTTGTGTCCCGTGACTGGTCCGTGCGATGGCATGGTGCGAACCGTTTGGGATCGCGATCGGCGTGGATCGCAGTTCAGGAGCGCCTGTTGGTTGCTGGAGAAGCCGGTCGAAGCGATTCGTCTTTGGCTGGGGTAGGTAACGCGGGCCAACATGGTGGGAATAGCGGGTGCTAGGGGAGGCCCTTGGGATGCGTAGCGCCGTCAACTGGCTGCGGCCACCGGCGGGACATCGCTTGGAGCGATCGCTGCTGGCGATCCTTGCGTTGGCGTTCGCCTGGGCTTATTGGCCGACGGGCGTTCAGTTGCTGTCGACTTGGCGAGAGCAAGTCGACTACTCGCACGGGTTCCTGGTGGTTCCGCTGGCACTGCTCTTCCTCTGGTTGCGACAGGATTCCCTGCCGGCCGCGGTCGCGCCGGACCTGGTGACCGGGGGCCTGTTGCTGTTGGCCAGCGTGGCCGTGCGGTGTGTCGGCTTGCGTTACTCGTTCGATTCCCTGGATGGATACTCGCTTATCCTCTGGGTCGCCGCCATGGTTGCCTTGCTGCGTGGACGAGCCACCCTGGGCTGGGCACTTCCTGCCATCCTGTTCCTGCTCTTCATGGTGCCACTGCCGTTTCGCGTCGAGCAGTTGCTCAGCATGCAGCTGCAGCGGGTCGCCACGGCGGTGAGTTGTTTCCTGCTGCAATGCCTGGGGCAACCGGCGTTTGCGGAGCGAACCACGATTGTGCTCGGGGTACATGAACTGGCGGTGGAGCAGGAGTGTTCAGGGTTGCGGATGTTCGTGGGAACCTTTGCGCTGGCGTGTGCCTACCTGATGGTGGTGCGGCGGGAAGCCTGGGAGCAGGTCGCGCTGCTGCTGGCCGTGGTGCCGATCGCGATCGTGGCGAATTCGCTGAGGATCGTGGTGACGGGGCTCCTGTACCAGGCCTGGGGGGATACGGAAGCGGTGCGCCGGTGGAGCCACGACCTGGCGGGGCTTTTCATGATGCCGCTCTGCGCCGCCCTGTTCGCGTTGACGCTGGGCTACCTTGCCCGTCTGGTCATGCGCGAGGAGTCGATGCGGCTGGAGGAAGTGGTGACGCGGGGGAGGCTGGATTCCTGATGACATGGCTGGCCCAGGGCCGGCTGGGCGGGGTGGACGGAGACGGATCGAGGAGGGCGGTCGAGCCGGCAGTGGGTCGGCGGCCGTGCGATGGCGGAGGGATTCGAGGATGAACATGAAACGGCAACGGGTGCAGCATGTCGGAACCGCGTACGGGCCAGATCGTCAGCCGCTCAGGGGCGCCGGAGAGGCCGCGCGCGTCGAGCGCGCCGCGCCGGCCCGGAAGCGGACGCGGTGACGCCGACCCGTCACTGGACCTGGTCCTGCATGTGTTCGCCCGCTGGTGGCGCGTGCTCCTGCCGGTCACTCTGGTGCTGCTGGTGGTCGCCAACGGCGTCGTCTTCTATGTGTTCCGCCCGCGATACCGGGCTGCTGCGTGGCTGCAGGTGAAGAGCCAGCAGCCGTATGTAGCGTTTCGCGAGCAGGAGGTGGCCGATCGCGAGGACGCGCGGAAGTACGTGCAGACGCAGATGGAGCTGATGCGGAGTCCGCTGGTGCTGGCCCGGGCGTTGGGCCAGCCCGAGATCGCGCGGACGCCCGAACTGGTGAGACGACGCGATCCGGTCGATTGGCTCGCTCGCCAAGGCCTGGAAATCACCCCCAAGGGCGACTCCGAACTGCTGGAAGTCGCCTTCGCCGGCATCGATCCGCAGGCGTCGGCGCAACTGGTGAATGGAGTCGTCAACGCGTACTTCAGCATACGCGACGAAAAGAATGGCGCGCAGGTGCAGGCGGTGATCCTGCTGCTGGAGAACGAGCGTGCGCGGCGGGCGGAGGAGATCAAGCTGCTGCAGTCCGAAGTCCGGCAGTTGCAGGCGCAGCTGGTGCAACGCGATCCGGCGCGGGCCAGCAATTCGCTGCAGGCCACCGAAATCGTGGTCAGCGAAAATCCCCTGCAGCAGGTGCGCGAGGGACTGGCGCAGGCCGAGATCCAGGGCAAGGTGCTTGAGTCGCAGGCTCGCGCCCTCGAAGCGTCTTTGCAGAGCCCGCCCGAAGTGCCGACCGTGCTGGTCGATCGCGAATTGAACCAGCGTCGCGAAATCCAGGAGCTGGAGGCCCAGTTGAATGACAAGAAGGCGCTGCTGCAGCAGGTCGGCTTGGCGCTGGCGAAGCCCGGGACCGACCAGCGTTACCAGCGGCTGGAGTCCGACATCCGGCAATTGGAGAACAAGCTTGCAAGCCTCCGCGACGTGAACCGTCCCGCCGTACGGCGCGAGATGGAGGCGCTGTCGAATCTCGAACGCCAGCGGCAGCTCGAGGCGCTCCGTACGCAACTGGCGTCGCAGCAGCTGATCGTGCAGAACATGCGCGGCAACTACGACAGCCTGGTGAAGGAGCTGAGCCTCTCCGGGGGCCAGGCCCTGGACCTGCGGCTGAAGCAGCGGGAACTGGAGCGGCGCCAGGAGGTGTTCGATCGTATTTCGGATCGGGCGGCCCAACTGGCGACGGAGGCCTACGCGCCGCGTCGCGTCGATCCGATCCAGGATGCGACGCCGCCCCCGATGCCGATGGAAGCCCTGCCGTGGCGCCAGCTGCTGCTGGCCACGCTCGGCAGCCTCGCGATTCCGCTGGGAGCCGTTGCACTGTGGGAGCGTTCGGTGCGGCGCGTCATGTCCGTCGACCAGCTGCTGGGCGATGTGTCGCTGCCCGTCATTGGTGAGATCGCGCGGCTGCCGCGGCGCAACGAAGCCAGCGAGGGGCTGGACGACCTTGGCCACTACGAACTGAGTCTCTTTGAGGAGAGCGTCGACAGCCTGCGCACGGGGCTGGTGTTGGCGCATGAGCGAGAACGCATCCAGGTGTTGGCGATCTCCAGCGCCGTCTCCGGGGAAGGTAAAAGCAGCGTGGCGTCGCAGCTGGCGGTGAGCCTCGCGCGATCCTCGGGACTGCCGACACTGCTGATCGATGGCGACATGCGTTCGCCGGACCTGCACCGCATCTTCAAGATCGGCTTGGAGCCGGGGCTGGCCGACGTGCTGGCCGGCGGCGAGAAGCTGGCGGGCTGCATCAACCGTTCGTGGAGCGACCAGGTGCACATCCTGCCCGCAGGGCGGCTGCGGAAGAACCCGCACAAACTGGTCGGCGGCGACCGCCTGCAGGCGGTCCTCGACTGGGCGCGCCGGCACTACCACTTCATTGTCATCGACACGCCGCCCGTGCTGGCCGCCAGCGAGGCGATGGTCATGGCCCGGCTGGCGGACGGCGCGCTGATCTGCGCGATGCGGGACGTGAGCCGCGAAAGCCATGTGCGCATGACCTGCGAACGGCTGCTGTCCGTGGGAGCTCGACCGCTGGGCACCGTACTCAGCGGAGTCCCCACGCGCACCTACGCTCGTCGCTACGGATCCTATGGATACACGCGCAAACCCGGAGGTCCTGCACGCGACTCCGCGGCCAACTGACGGACGCATCCTGAACCATGATCATACCCCGCAGCCCGAACGACGACCTGGCCCCGATGCCGACCGCGGAGACGCGGACGGAACGCAGCGCCGCGCGCCGCGTGCTCAACGTGCGCCTGGTCGTGGCAAGCCTGCTCGGTCTGGCCGTGGTCGACGACATCGGCGGCATCATCGTGATCGCGGT
>CAZUJM010000002.1:0-31714 GCA_964620405.1 uncultured Pirellulaceae bacterium
GGCGGGGCGCGTCTTGGGAAGCGTGCGTAGGCGTGGGCGACGGCGACGGTCGTGGGTCGTGGGTCGTAGAGCGGCTTGTTTGTTCGGCACACGGCGTGTGCCGACTACAGGGCGCCGACTACATAGCGCCGACTACTAGCCTTCCGTAGCTGCCAGCTTTTCGTCGACGAAACGATTGATGCGATCGAGGCTGTTGAAGTTGTCGACGTCGGCTTCGTACGCTTCGATCTGGATCTCGAACTCCTTCTCGAGATACTCGACCAGGCGCAGAGTGGCCAGGGAGTCCAGGATGCCGCCGGTGATCAGCGGCGTGTCCGCCGTCAACGCCTCGGGGTTCTCGCCTGGCAGAAACTGGTCGAGGATAAACTGCTTGATGTTGTTTCGCATGGAGGGCCTGCAGCCGGGGTCGGGGATCAGGAGCAAGGGATGATCCGTGGGACATATCCCTTGGATGGTAGCATGTCGCGTGCGTCCTTTCCTCGGGGCCCGCGGCGGGTGTCGTCATTTGGCTGGGGAACTGGTCTCCATCGTCGTTTTTTTCGACGGTTCGGGCAAGTGGAGCGGCACCTCCGGGCGGGATCGCAGGGCTTCGTACAGTCGTTCGGCGATCAGCCGATGGCCCTTGGCGTTCGGGTGGTAGTCCCACGCTTCGACCAGGATCGTGGATGGATCGTGGTCGGCGTAGACGTCCGTCAAGTTGATGACCGTGGGAAGTCCGGCTTGAGCGGCCGCCTCCTGGATCATCGCGATCTGTTGGTCTTCCCTCTTGCCGGGCATGGAGGGCAGGAGTACCAAGACCGGGTGGACGTGGTGGCTCTGGCACGTGTCCTTCAGATGGGTGAAGGAAGCAACGAGCAGGTCCTTCCAGTAGGGCTTCAGCCGCGCGACGGCTTCACCTTCGGGCATCGCGTCCAAGATGCCCGCTCGTTCCGCGATGGCTTCAATGTCCGCATAGGGGATCCCGCTTTTAGGTAGTCGTTGCAGGTCCATGGTGTCAAAAATGATGTCGCGTCCATGGGTTACGAACAGCACCACCTCAGGTTGGAATGCGATCGCTTTCTGTTCCAAGGCGTAAAGGCGTCGCAGGGTGCCGTGGCCCGAGGAGGCGAAATTTAAGACTTCGTAGCGATTCGGCACCCGGTCGGCGGCCGCTTCGTTCAGGCGTCGCTCCAGCCGCGCCTCGAAGGTGTCTTCGCAAGCCACGCCGCTACCCAGGGTGACGGAGCCGCCCAGGAGCGCGATGCGCGTCGTATTGGTCGGCCGCTGCTTTTCGCACTCGTCATCGCGCATGCCCCAGCGATTCGTGCGAAACGGCAAGCCCTTGAACGTCACGTCCAGGTTCGGGATCAGCTCGTTGCGCAGGAAGTCTTCGCGCGGGCGCAGCAGTCCGGCGTTGTTGAACGACCACCGCTGGGGCGTCTTGGTGTAGATCTTGTGGAGTTGCAGGTTGAAGTTGTTGACGTCGTTCAGGTCCTCGTAGTACCCCTTCAACTGCGCGTCCTCGTCGGTCGCATTGAGGCGGTTGGTCCGCAGGTCGGCAAGCAGGACGCGTGCCTCGGCGGGCAGTTGCGATTGGGTCCAGGGAAGGAACGTCGTGGCAAGCAGCAGGAGGCAAGCCAGGGCGGGCGTCGCTGGCAGCCAGAAGGTCTTCGGCTTGGATGCCTCCAGCGACTGCCACCAGTTCGTCACTGCCATGCCGGCGCCCAGCAACGCCAGGATACCGAAGAACACGGGAGCGATCCCGGTGATCGTGGGCTGGGCGCGGCGCAGCATGGCCAGCCACTCCGCGATCGACGGACTTGTCCAAAGCGACCACAGCAGGGCCACGGTGAAGAAGACCAGCGTGGCCTGCAGGGCTCGCAACGGGATGTCGGCGGGCGAGAATTGGGATGTGCCGAGTGTTCGCTTGCGGCCGTAACGGCTCTCCAGCAGCGAATTGGCAAGGACCAGCATTCCAAGCAGCGACCAGAAGGTGATGTCCGGCACGGAGAGGGCGAAGGAGCCGCGCAGTCCAAACCACTGGCACGAGTGCAGGAACCAGGTCATGAAGAACGCGTAGCAGGTGGCGACCGAAAGCCGGGCGGCAGGGCCCAACTGCTTCAGGCGGAAGTAGGCCGGAAAGTAGAACGCCTTCTGGATGAACTCCTTCCAGTAGACGTTCACGCGCCGCCAGTAGTCGTTGAATCCGGTGGCGAGCAGGAAGTTGTCCATGCAGCGCGGCAGGTGGAATCCGAACAGGTGCAGCATGCCCACGCAAAGATGATACTGGCCCGTGATGCGGGCAATGACCAGGTAGTTCGTGACCAGATGCTGCATCAGCGTGCCGCTGCTGACGACTTGATCGCGGCCCAGCACCCAATAGTAGTTCACGTAACGGTAGGCCAGCAGGTGGATCACGCCGTAGGCCATCCACTTCAGCCCCGTCTGGTAGATGCGATGCTGCTCGTCATCGTAGTAGGTGCGCCAGACCGTTCCGTAGTCGATCGGCGGAAAGATCGGGAACGCCACATTGGGCAGCAGGAAGAAGTACGACAGCACCCGCACCGGCCCTTGGCGTGTCTTGGCGTGCTTCATGTCGAGGGCAAAGATGATCGTGCGGAAGAGGAACATGGAGAAGAGCAGCGGCCAGGCGGCCTCCGACCAAGGCGTTGGCCACTGCTGCACGCGCGCGACGACCAGCAGCGTGGCCAGTCCCGCAAGCAGCGCGACTCGGCCTCGATAGGAAATCGGTGCATGGCAACAGCCAATCAGCAGCAGGCCGACGGAAATGATGCACAGGCCGTCGTTCCAGCCCAGGATGCCGACGATCGCGAACAGCGAGAGCAGCAAGAAGAACGGCAGGCGCAGCGAGGTCGTGAGGGCGTAATGGAACATGAAGCCGTAGAAGGTCCACGGCAGCAGCCAGTCGAAGAAGGCGTTGTGCTCGAGGTGCAGCGCGCGCACGATCCGCAGGAGGATGTACAACTGGGCCGTGATCGCCAAGAATCGCAGGGCGGTCTGGCGATCCGTGAGCAGACCCGAAAGATACCGATGGCCGCCTAGCAGGTCGCCCAGGAAGCCGATTGCCAGCAAGCCCAGGCCCAGCCAGGTTCGATGCAGGAACACGGTGCGCAACCCGGCGATCGCGGCTCGGGGCACGCCCGCGGAAAACAGCGGGTCCGTCAGGAATCCGTAGTACTCATCGGGAATCCCTCCCGTGAGACCGGAGACCATCAGCAGGAAGCCAACCGCGCAGACCGCGAGCGACAGGCGGGCCAGTACAGGAGACACGCGGGTGCCTCTCGGCGACGTGGTCGCCGCGGCGGTGGCGGCCGGAGTGGGGCTGGAGTGGGTGGCCGATGGCATGGTCTAAAGCCCCAGCCAGCGCGCGACGATGTTGCGCTGGATGTCGGAGGTGCCGGAATAGATCGTGCTGGCCACGCTGTCGCGCAGCGCCCGCTCGACCTGCGTCTCGGTCAGGATGCCATACGCGCCGAACGTGCGGATCGCGTCCAGCGATGATTGGACCAGCGATTCGCTGGTGAACAGCTTGGCGATGGACGCTTCCAGCGACGCACTGCGGGCGGATTCCAGTCGGTCGGCGGCCTGATAGACGAGCAGTCGAGCGGCCTCCAGTCGTACTTTCATGTCGGCAATGCGGTGCGAGACGGCCTGGAACTTGCCGATCGCCTGTCCAAACTGCTTGCGCGAGCGGGCATATTCGATCGCTTGATCCAGCAGGCGCTGCATCGTGCCGACATGGACGGCCGGCAGCAGGCCTCGCTCCCAATCCATCGACTCGGTGAAAATCCCTGACGCGCCGCCGACACGTCCCAGCACGCAGGTAGACGGGACGTAGACGTTGTCAAAGACCAGCTCGCCGAAGGGCACGGTGCGCAGTCCCATCTTCTCGCGGTTGGCGCCGACGCTCAGCCCGGCGGTCTGCATCTCGACGAGGAACGCGGTGACGCCGCCGAAGTAACCCTTCTCGGCGTTGGTCATCGCGTAGACCAGCGCGAGGTCGGCGACCGGGCCGTTGGTAGCCATGGTCTTGACGCCCTGCAGTCGAAAGCCGTCGCCCTCCGGTTCGGCGCGCATCGCCATGTGGAACGCGTCCGATCCAGAGGCCGGTTCCGTCATCCCGTGCACGGCGACCAGACGGCCGTCGCAGAGTTGCGGCAGGAGCTGGCTGCGCTGGGCGGGCGAGCCGTGTTTCCAGATCGGCACGACGCAGGAGAGCAGTTGGGCGGCGATGGAAAACACCAGCCCGCTGTCCGGACAGCCGTAGCCGAGCCCCTCCAGGGCGACGGCCGTGTGGAGCGGGTCCAGGCCCTTGCCGCCCTGCTCCGCGGGGACGGCCAGACCCTGCATCCGCCAGGTGCCGCAGCGGTTCCAGAGCTCGCGCGGGAACTCCTGGTCGCGATCCCGCTGCGCCACATCGTCCTGCAGCTGTTCGCGGGCGAAACGCACGACCGAGTCGCGCAGTTCCTGCTGCGGCTGGGAGAGCGAAAATTGCATGGGGCGCGCCGGTGCCTCGCGGGTTAAGTAAGGGCCGGCGCTTCGCTGGTGGACTGCTCGCCCTTGGCCTTGCATCGACGCAGCGCCTGCAACGCCTCGTTGTCCACGATTTTGTCGCTGAAAATGCGGCCAGCGAACAAGTCGATCATCGCCTCCCGGTGTCGCGGATGATGTACCAGCGTGACGAACGGAAGCGGATGATCCCAGAACACATCGACCAAGTCCTGGATGCTGTCCTGCGCCCGTTCGGCCCGCTGCTGGTATTCCAGGAAGGGGTTGTCGGAGGTATTCGCTGGATCCTGCAGGAACGAGACGATCGCCTGGCTGGCGATGCAGCCTTCGTGGAACGCGAAGTTCACGCCGAAGGAGAAGATCGGGTCCACGAAACGGTGGGAGTCGCCCACGCACAGGAATCCCTTGCCCGTGAACTGCTTGACGTGATACGAATAGTTCGAGGCCGAGTGCACGTCCTCGCAGAAGTCCAGGTTGGGTACGCGCCGCGAGAGTTCGCTGTTGAGCGTGCGGAGTTCCTGACGCAGGAATTCGTCCTTCGGCAGGTTCTGGGAGGCGAAGTACTGGCCCGGCACGACCACGCCGACGCTGACCACATCGTCATCCAGCGGGATGAACCACGACCATTGGGCCTTCGACCGATAGAAGATGATCGTGTTGCCGGAACCGTCGCCGGGATCGCGCACGGTACCGCGCACCTGCGAGAACACGGCCACCTGTTTGTCGTAACGGCCGCGAAACTTCTCACCGGTCGGCGCGTCGCTGTTCGCCAGGAAGGTGGATTGGCCGGAAGCATCGACCAGCACGCGGCTGCGGAGATCCTCCGTGGTGCCGTCGTTGTGTCGCACTCGCAGGCCGACCACCTCGTCGCCCTCTACCAGCGGCGCGTCCGCGCGGCAGCGAAGCAGCGTCGCGCCTCGCTCCACCGCCGTGTCGAGCAGTTTCTGGTCGAACTCGCTGCGGCGCACCTGCCAGGTCGTGGTGGGATGCAACTGGCCGTCTTCCCCGCGCCGCATCACGGGCACCCAGAACTTGTTTTGACCGTTGGGGCCGTAGACGTTGACGCCGTGCTTGATCGGATAGTTCGACGCCTTCAGCCAGTCTTCCAAGCCCAGGTCGCGAAGCCGCCCGCCGACCTCACCCGTCAATGACTCGCCGATGTGGTAACGCGGAAACGGGTCGCGTTCCACGATCAAAGGCTTGACGCCCGCCCGGAGGAGATAGAGTGCCGTGGCGGCCCCGGCGGGACCACCACCTACGATAATGACGTCGTGAGGCTTCGGTTGGCTGATCATCGGGAGTTTATCTCGCAGTAGTCAGAGGAAAGACACGTCGTTGGCATGGAACGCGGGGTGAGGCCTGCGGGCCGAGTCGCAGCGGCCACGGACCGGTCTAACCCTTCTTCCATTGAAGTACCGAATTCAGTTTTTGGTAGTCGATTTTATCCGTGGATGTCTTGGGTAAATCTGCTTGAACGGTGAACACGTCGGGAACCATGTACGCGGGCAGATTTTCGGCGCAATATCGCTTGAGTTCAATCGGAGAGAGGTGCGCCTCCCTGCGACAGCTTAACACAGCTTGGATCCGCAGGCCCAGTTCCTCGTCCAAAATGGCCAGGGCCGCAGCCTCCTGAACGAGGGGATGGCGATAGAGGCACGCCTCGATCTCGCCCAATTCGACGCGATATCCACGTTTCTTGACCATCCGGTCCCGCCGTCCAAGGAAGTCGTAGCAGCCTTTCGGCGACTCCACGACCAGATCTCCCGTCTTGTACCAGTGGCCGTCGGACGTGTCCGGCAAAAAAGCCTCGGCTGTCATTCGGGGGGAGTTCCAGTAGCCCCGCGTCACTCCTTCGCCGCTGACGCACAGCTCCCCGACCTCGCCGAGGGCAACCGGGCGTCCGTCGTCGTCGACCACCTTGGTGCGGAGCGGCTGGCAGGCGGTTCCGATCGGGTAGGCCTTCGTGCGGTCGTCGGGAATCTGGCGAGGGATTTCGTAGAAGGTGCAGACGTTGGTTTCCGTGGGCCCATAGAGGTTGAAGTAAGCCGGCGCGGGCAGGCGTTGCTTCAGAGCCCGCAGATGCTTGATCGGAAACGTCTCACCGGCGAAGAGGATGAGGCGCAGCGCGGACAGGTCGTGCTGTTCGAGTTTGCCATACTGCGTCAGCAGGCTCAAAATCGACGGCGTGGAGTACCAGATCGAAATTCGTTCGCGCGCGATGGCGGCTGCGAGCTGCCCAGGCGACTTGCCGGTCGCTTCGTCGATCAGCACCAGCGTCGCTGCGTGCTTGATCGAGACGAACAGGTCGAGGATGGAAAGGTCGAAGTGCAGCGGCGCATGGGAGGAGAAACGATCGCGGTCGTGGGGGCGGAAGGTGTGCGAGCACCAGTGCACGAAGCTGGTGGCGTTGCGATGCGAGAGCATCACGCCTTTGGGAATGCCGGTTGAGCCGGAGGTGTACAGGATGTAGGCGAGGTCGTCCGGGTCGATGGTGGCGGGCGCATCGTGGGACGTGGACGTTGCGCTGGCGTCGCGTTGGGGGGCGTCGCGCTGGAGAGCGTCGCGCTGGAGAGCGTCGCGCAGCGGCACTCCGCCTCCGCAGGCTCGCAGCGTGATTCGCTGCGGGTGGCAGTCGCGCGGCGCGAGTTCTTCGAGCAGGGCCGCCTCGAAACGTTCCTCCAGGATCAGCACGCGGACGGAGCAGTCGGCCAGGATGGTGGCGTTGCGGGCGGCCGGTGCGCTGGGGTCGACCGGCACATACGCCGCGCCGGCCTGGAGGATGCCGAAGATCGACGCGACCGCATCGATCGACTTGCCCACATAGATGCCCACGCGATCGCCGCGACCGACGCCGAGTGCGCGGAGGCGGTCGCGCAGTTGTCGCGACAGGTGCAGCAGGTCGCGGTAGCTGATCGTGGCCCCGCCCGTCGCTTCGCGGATCGCCTCGTGGTCCGGACAGGCCGCCGCCGCGCTGTCCAGCAGGTCGGGCAACACTTCGGGCAGCAACTCGCTGCTGGACGTGAAGTCCTCTCTCGAGGCCGTGTCGCTGGGCGTCATTGCGGTCGATACCCTCGCACGAAGGAGGTGGTGCCGTAGATGGACATCGAGCAGGATTCGAGGTTCACGAAGCCCGCATCCTCCAGCCACCGCCGTGTATCCGCGAGCGTATGGTTCTGGCCGTGCCGGGTCGTGCAGAGCAGATTCAGGTCGACGAACACGGCCCAGCGACCGCCCTGGCGGTTCTCGTTCAGGTGCTGGGCCTGGATGACCACGGAACCTCCCGGCCGCAACGCTTGATGCAGGCGGTCCATGATATCCCGTCGCGTCTCCTCCTCGAAGCATTGCAGGACGTTGGAGGCGAGGATCAGGTCGTACTGGCCGGGAATGGCGTCCCGATTCAGGTCGAGCGGCAGGTAGGTGATCTCGTTTTCGAGGTCGAAGGAGGCGTGGATCTCGCGCGTCGTTTCGAGCACGCTCGGGAAGTCGGCAAGCGTGATGGCCAGGCGGGGATTGCGGCGGCCCAGGTGGAAGGCGAACGTTCCCGGTCCGCAGCCGAGGTCGAGCAGTGACTGGCAGCCGCTGGTGTCGAGGTAGTGCGCCAGGTCCTCGCCACGTAGCGATGCGTAGCTGTGCATGGCGCGAATATACTGCCGCGTGCGCTGCGGATCGTCGCCGTGATAGTCGCTTTCCGAGATAACAGGACCGCCCGACAGGATCGCCTCGTCCAGTCGCGTGTACATCCCGCTGAACTGGTCGAGCAGTGCGAGCCAGTCACCGAGGTAGCTGTCACCCGCGGAGGGCAACAACAGTCGCTCGGCGACCTCCGAAAGGCGGAAGTGTGTCCCGTCGGCCACAAGCAGCTTGAGCATGACGCCCGCGTTCAGCAGTCGCCCCAGCGTGCCGGACGGCGCATTCAGCCGCGCGGCCAGCTCCTCCAGCGTCGCTCCTTCTTTCCCGAGCAGGGCGAAGACGCCCAGCCGCTGCAGCGTGAAGAGGATGCTGGACTGGAAGAATCCCTCCGCCAACGACAGCAACTCGATCTGGTCGCGGATCACTCGGCTGCGGGAACTGGTCGGGGTGTCTGCCATGGAGATTCCTGGGTGCTGCCGGCTGCGCGAGGCGGCACTTCGTTCAGCCGTCGCCGATGCCAATGCGGTGCGACACTGATGTTATAGCTCGCCGGAACGTACGGCTATCCGCCCTCAGGGCGTGGGAAAGGCAGCGGGGACCTGGGGCTGTTTTTTTTTTTTTAAACCACGGAGGGCACGGAGGTTTCGGAAACGCATTGAAGTCCGGCGGAGGTTGGCGTATCCTCGACAAAACGCGTGAGGGAGTACTCGTTGACGGTCCTGCGGCATATCGCTCGCACGGGCCCCCCTGAATTTTCAGGTTCGCCTTTCGAGGGTGATCGACGATGGCTCCGACTGGCGATTCATTCCCGGCACTTCCCATCCTGCAGCAGTTGGGCTCGGTTCTCGAGCGAGGCGAACGGCGCCTGAATGAAGTTTGGAAGTATCGCATTGGGGTGTTTCATTTCGACGTGGTCCAGGGGTGCCAGCTGCGTTGCATCGGCTGTCCGAATTCGACACTGCTTCCCAAGATTGACCACATCACTCCGGATGGTTTCGACCAGTGCCTGCGGAATGTCGATGTCCGGCAGGTCGAGACGCTGCGGCTGTTCAATTATGGAGAGCCGTTCCTGCATCCGGCTCTCGAAGCCTTGCTGCCGGTGGTGAAGCAGCAGAGTTTCTCGATTGACCGCGTGGAAATCTCGACGAACGCGATGATCTGTGATGAGGGGCGGATCCAGGCGATCCTTGACTCGGGCGTGGTCACCCACCTGGTGGTCAGTTGTGATGGCGACGGGACGCCGGCCGACTTCGAGCGTGTGCGTCCGCCAGCCAAGTGGTCGAAGCTGATCGCGTTCCTGGAGGCGGCACAGCGATTGAAGTCGCGGCTGGGATCCCCGGTGCAGTTGATGACCCGCACCATCTGCAGTTCCCCCGAGGGACAGGCCCGGTGGCGGAGTGTCCTGGAGACTCGTGGTTGGACTCCGGAGTTTCGTGTGTGGAAGATTCTGCCCCAGGCCGCGGAGAATCCTACCGAGCGGGCTCCCTGCGTCCAGAACCGGGTCTGCTGGCCGATGACCGGCGTCAACCTGTTTGTCGACTGCCATGGCAACGTCATTCCCTGCTGTTCGACTCCCAACCTGCCGCCCCTGGGAAATCTCTACCAGCAGAAGTTCAGCGAGATCCACGGTGGCGAAGCCCGCGCCCGCATGCTCGAAATGCTCAAAACGGGCCGGGTGAACGACCCGATCTGCGGTCAGTGCGAAGACTGAGGCGATGTCCTCGACCGAGCGGAGCGTTCCCGCGCCTTGAGCTTCAGCGAGACGCCGGCGCCGATTCAGGGGCACGCACCGCGAACTGCAGGCCCTCTTCGTAATCAAGCGTTCGCAGCAGTCGTCGGTGATCGTCGACCAGCTGATCGTATCTCAGTTCCAGGAACGACTTGGCGGGCAGGGAGATGGGGTCGGTATTGGGACGCGCGGTGACGATTCCCAAGCCTTGGTCGATCAGGCACGTCGCGGCATCCACATGAGGCCACGTCCGAACTTCCACCAGCGCCTTCCAGACGTCTCCATTCCAGATCTGGCTGTATCGGCGCCGGTACTGGGCTACCGAGTCGCGTGGCAGGCAGTCGTGCACCACGATCACTCCGCCCGGATTCAGGAACCGCAGGGAGTTCTGGATATCCCGGACGACTTGGTCCGCCAGATGCAGTCCATCAATGAAGATGAGGTCGAACGTCGCGGAGTTGCCCGCAAAGAACACGTCACTGGTGGCCCGCACCGTCCCGCCGCTGCACGGATCGACTCCCACCTTGCGAGCGGCCGGGACCTGCGAAAAGCATTCGTCGTCACGGCAGCCGATTTCCAGATAGGACTCGAACTTCTGGCTGCGCGCCAGGGCAGAGAGAAAATCGATCCGCGACGGACGCTCGGGCCACTGGACGTCGATTCTTCGTGGGGAATAGTCCCGACTCAGTCTGCCCAGCGATTGAAGGCAAGGGTACCAGATCCGCCGGTCCCACTTATCTTTGAGGGTACTGCTGGCCATGGAGGGGACGCTTTCGGCAGGATGGTAGGGGAGTCGCTTCGCAGCCTCTCATCGTACTTATCGCTTGGAGTGGTTCAAGATGCGAACGGCTGGTCGAGACCTGGATGCGGCTAGGGAGGGGCGCGGGGTGCTTGGAGAAGGCCGGGTGCGGCCGGGAGGGGCGGGCTCCCGCATGACGCGTGAGCAGGGGGTGGTGCGGCTGGGGACGGGGGGTGCTTCGAAAAGGCCCGGTGCGGCCGGGAGGGGGCGCGCTCCTGCATGACGCGTGAGCAGGAGTTGTGCGGCTGGGGTTGGGTGCGTGCTTGGATAAGGCCTGGTGCGGCCGGGACGGCCGCGCTCCTGCAGGGGAATCAGCCGTAGCGGGGCAGCGAGGGGTCGATCTCCTCGGCCCACTGGTCGATGCCGCCCCGCATGCTCTGTGCACGTGACCAGCCCTGGCCTCGCAGCCATCGTGCCACCATCAGGCTGCGGCCACCGTGGTGGCAGTAGACCACCAGCGTCTTGCCGCGGTCCTCACCCAACTCGGCCACTCGCTCCGATAGCTCCTGCATCGGCACGAACAACTCGCCACCGATCTTCACGAACTCATGCTCCTCCGGACGACGACAGTCCAGCAGCAGGAAATCGTCGCCCGCGTCCCGCATGGCCTTCACCTCCTGCACTCCCACCTCCATCGGACACTCCGACATCGCCATTCCCTCCTCGTCGACAGGTTCGCACGGCAGATCGCTACGCCAACAAAAAAGAGCCGCCGTGGCTCCTCGGGGAACCACGGCGACTCCGTCATGAACACACTCCGCGAAACGAACGACGCTTCAGGTTGCCAAGCTGGCGACCCGCACGGCATTCGCCTCGTTGATTACTGGTCCTGCGCGATCGGCTCACCACCGCCGCGGCTGCACAGCCGGAAGTACAGCGTCGGGTCGATCGAATCGGTGATCGCCTGCGTGTGGCCGTCGGCATAGCTGTGCACGACGATACCGCCATTGTGATCACTGCTCGGACCCCAGTCAAACTCACCGCCCGCCAGCTGGGTCGACCACCACACCGTATTCTGCGTGGCGGCTTGGCTGTTGTTGCCCTGCGACAGCAGCATCGGGCGACCGAAGTTCAGACCCGTCAGGTTCGCGGCATCGCTCGACTTGGCAACGCCCAGGTAGCCGTCCGGCTGGACCGCCACGGCCGGCTTCGTGTCCGGACGGAAGGCCGTCACCCACGACGACTGACCCGAGTACCACGACGAGAACTTCTCGTGCTTCGACTCGGTGATGATCACCGTCTTCGACGTGCCGTCGACCAGGTCGCGGATCTTCAGACCGCGGAAGTCGTCGTCGATCGCCGAGATGATGGCGCCGCCGCACTTCGGATCCGCATCGTCGACGTAGTTCGACGCACTCACGTTGCGGGTCGCCGAGGCGATCGCCACGTAGTTACCACCCGCCACTTCGACCTGCGTCGGCAGGCTGTAGTTGGCCGGGTCCTGGGCGATCGTCTCACCCGAGAACGACGGGCACTTCAGGAAGTCCACCTTGGTGGCCGCGAAGTGCGATTCCGGCTTGCCGGTCACTCGCACCATCGAAGGATGGAACGGCGTGACGTTGAACTGCTGGCTCGCCTTCGCGATCTGGTCGTAGAGCTGCGTTTCTTCGAGGTACGGCAGGATCTTCACGATCCAGCTGTAGCCGTCGTTGTTGCGCTTCCACTGAGCCGCTCCGGCGCCCGTCGTGGTCTTGAAGAAGTTGTCCGTCGCGGCACCCGGAGCCACACGGCCCAGGTTGCTGGCGCGTCCAGCGACACGCGGCGGAGCGCTGTTCGCCAGCGGGAAACGCTGGCTCGTCGCTTCGTGGTTCACCACGGCGAGAGCCAACTGACGAGCCTGGTTGATGCAGCCGTTGCGGCGAGCGGCTTCACGAGCCGCGTTGATGGCCGGCAGAAGCAGCAGAACCAGGATGGCGATGATCGCGATCACCACCAACAATTCGACAAGGGTAAACCCTTGCCTGCGACTACGAGTCGACATAGAAGTGCCTCCATTTCCAGAAACGAAAGAGAAAAGAAAAATATGAGACAAGGAGACTGGGAAGATATCCCATTCCCTGACACCCAAAAGAGCCGCCTCGACCAGTCTAGGGTTCGACTTCGCAAAATGGGTTCCAACCGCAGACTACGGGATTTAACCGGGAAAAACGCCCCCCGTCAAGACTTTGCTGATTTCCCCCCTCCTACGTCCCCGTCCCCCCATTGTTTCCGCCTTGGGACTCGGTCAAGCCGGGAAAACGTCGGACTTGCAGGTATCCACAAGCGGAACTGCCGTCCTGGGGTTCCAAGGGAGACGCTCGGAGGTCGGCGGGAGGGATTGGGTTGGGGGCGAGGGTTGGGGGGCAAGTGTCGGCAACGACCGGGCCAGCTTGGTCCCAGACTGAGAAACGGCCCGCGGACCGGTATAATGCCGGGCCTGATTCGCGATGCTTCCTCTTATAAGGACAGCCACACCCCCGGTTCCCCCCCACGGGTCGTGCCCCGCGTGTTTCGCTTCCTGAACGCCCGGGCCGTCCGGTCGGAGGCACGCCGACCTCCCTGTTTCTCCACCATCCACTCTTATTTGTTTCCTCACCGATTCCCCCATGCCGCTCCCCTCCTCCGAACCTGAAGCCGCCCGCCAGTTTGCTGGTGAGGTGGTGACGCAGCTGCAGTCGGCCGGCTACCTGGCGCTGTGGGCGGGGGGCTGCGTACGGGACCAGTTGCTGGGGAAGCGGCCGAAGGACTACGACGTCGCCACGAACGCCAAGCCGGAGGAGGTGCAGGCTGTGTTCGGGAAACGACGGACGCAGTTCGTCGGCGCGTCATTTGGAGTCGTCGCCGTGCGCGGCGCTCGAGAGGCGGGAACGATTGAGGTCGCGACGTTTCGGCGCGATGAGGGATACAGCGACGGCCGCCATCCCGATCGTGTCGTCTTCAGTTCGCCCGAGGAGGACGCCCAGCGCCGCGACTTCACCATCAACGGCCTCTTCTACGATCCCATCCACGACCAGATCCACGATTTCGTGGGCGGACGCGAGGACCTCGCGCGCCGCGTGCTCCGCTGCATCGGCGATCCCTCCGCCCGCTTCGGCGAGGACAAGCTCCGCATGCTCCGAGCTGTCCGGTTTGCCACCGTGCTCGACTTCGCGATGGATCCTGGTACGCTCGCGGCCATCGTGCGGCACGCCGACGAACTGGCGTTGGTCAGCCCGGAGCGGATTGGTATCGAGCTGCGAAAGATCCTGGCGCATCCCTCGCGCGCGGTCGGCCTGGATCTGCTCCGCCGATCCCGGCTCTGGGCCGTGATGCTGCCGGAGCACGATCCGCCGCCGAGCGACGAAGCGTCGCGGGCGTGGCAGCAGTCGAGTGAAGCGTTGGGATGGCTGCCCGACCAGGCCACCTTCCCGGAGGCCCTGGCCGCCATCCTGCATCCGCTGCTGGTTTTCGACGGACGTGACCGCCTGCCGATGCGCATCGCCGAGGTGATCGAGCGGCTGGTGGCGCGCTGGCGGTTGACCAACGACGAATCGTCCTTGACGCAATGGCTGCTGGAAAACGCCGAATCGCTGTGGCATGCGCCGGACGAATACTGGCCGCGAATCCAGCGGCTGCTGGCCCATCCCCACGCTCGCCTGCTGCTGAACGTGAATCGCGGTCTGCTGCAAGCCACCGGCGCGCCGCACCTCGCGCCGCTCGACTGGTGCGAAGAGAAGCTGGACCAGCCGGCCGAGGTGCTGAACCCGCCTCCGCTCGTTACCGGCAACGACCTGATCCGGTTAGGACTGGCCCCCGGGCCGGTGCTGGGGACGCTGCTGCGAAATCTGCGCGACTACCAGTTGCTGGGCCATCTGGCCAGCCGCGAAGCCGCCTTGCAGTACGCCCAGGCGGCCATCGCCTCGAAACAACCCGATCCGCTCGACCGGATCTGATACACTCCCACCTCTCCGATTCATTTACTTCTTTAAGCAAGGACCCTTCCCATGGCACCCTCCTGGTTCGATCTCGTCTTTCGCTGGGCCCACGTCCTCGCCGGCTCCATCCTCGTAGGCGGCACGTTCTTCCTGCGTTACGCGCTGGCGCCAACGCTGATGAGCGCGACGGCCGAGGCACGGAAGGCGCACCTCGAGGGCTGGCGCGCCGGCTGGTCGCGGCTCGTCATGGTCACCAGCGGCCTGCTGCTGCTCACCGGACTGGTGAACGCCGTCAAGAATATCATCAACTACCAGTATCCCTCGGTGCCGTACCATGGCTTAGTGGCCGTCAAGCTGCTGCTCGCGCTCGTCATCTTCTGGATCAGTGCCGTGCTGGCGGGCCGGAGCGCGTCGGCGGAGCGTTTCCGCGAGAAGCTCGTATTCTGGCTGAACGTCAACGTACTCTTGAGTATCCTGATCGTGATGGTGGGTGGCTTCATGCGGATGGCCGACCGGCAGCCCAAACTGAAGGCCGACTCGAACACGCCCGCGATCGAGAAGACCAGCGACGTCCAGGGTTCGTAAGGCATTCGTGGCCACCCGTGTTTGCGGGGGATGCAACCACGAAGGCCACGGAGGCGAAACGCCCTTGCATTCTCCGTGGATCTCCGTGATCAACTTCGTATCCTCCGTGGTAAAAAACGAACACGCACCGGCAGCCCAGCCGACCGGAATCTCATTTCACTCCCCGACTCAAGAGAACCTCCATGGACAAGAAGGCCCAGAAGAAGATTGACGTGCTGCGGCAGAAAATCCAGAAGCTGCAGCAGCTGCTGGTGGCCGCCAAGAAGCAGAACGACGAGCCGGGGGAAGTGGAACGGCTGGAGAAGGAGATCCATGCGCACGAGGCGGAGATCAAGAAGCTGAAGGCGTGATCGGCGCCGCGGGCCGGTGCCGCGCTCTCGCACGCACCGCCCTGCCCTACCGCCGCGGTTCGTGCTCCTGGATCTCCACGAACTTCAGCGACTCGCCGGCCACTCCAATATCGTCCCGTCCGTCGCCGTTCCAGTCGCCGACCACCAGCCGAGCGTTGGGATTGGACAGGTTCAGCGGCAGCACCTGGTCGCTGTCGTCGACGCGGAAGTTGCGGTTCGTGTCGATGATGACTCGACCGCCGCGGACGATCGCGATCTCATCCACTCCGTCGCCGTTGAAATCGCCGGCGAGCGGCACGTCACCTTCAGCGCCGAATTCGGCGATGCGATCCTGGCGACCATCGAACGAGCCATCGCCGTTCATGTCCAGGTGCCAGACGCCGTCGTGGAAGATGGCGATGTTGCTGATGCCGTCGCCGTTCCAGTCGCCGACGATCGCGCGGTCGATATGCGTGCCGTAGTGGAACACGTGGTCGACGACGTCGGACCGCGCCGCGCCGGCGGCCGTGTACTGCATCTCGCGGCGGACCTGTGCCGCCTGTTCGTCGTTGGGCGGAGTGCTGCGCTGCTTGCCTTCGGCCGAAAGCTGCCGGTCGGGCAGGCCGGGCTCGCGCTGCACCGCCCGCGGATCGCCGGGCCAGGCGAGGCCGAAGACGCCGATGTCATCCTTGCCATCGCCGTCCCAGTCGCCGACGACCGGCTGGTCGCCCTGGTAGCCGAGCTTGGCCCAGAGGTCTTGGTCGTCCCACTGGCCGTTACCGTTGATGTCGATGAACCACTGGCCATCGAGGAAGATGCCGCCTTCGTCGAAGCCGTCGCCGTTGAAATCGCCCGCGACGGGAATGCCGCGCAGCGGTCCGAACAGCAGGCGACGCACCGGCGCGCCATCGACCAGCAGTTCCCACTGCAGTCGTTCGGCCTGTCCGGCATCCCACGACGCGGAGTGCAGCGTGGTTGTGGACGAGACGGGCGCCTGCCGCGCGGCCAGGCTCCACGGCGATCCCGGTGCGGCCACCGCCAGGCCCTCGCCGCGCGGACTTCCGCCCGCGATGACACTCAAGTGCCACGTCTGTCCCCAGACGCGTCCAAACCGGCCGTATTCGGTCCGCACCAGCGATGCCGGCTCCACGATCCGCTCCACCGCTTCCACCGGTGGCAATGACGCGAGGGCGGGCGCTTCGGGAAACGGCTCTTGCAGTCGCGGGAAGATCGGCACCGGCAGACGCGTGACGCGGACTTCGCTGAAGTTGTTGAAGTCGGAAGCCCGGTCGGGCGGGAGGGCGATGCGGATGATGGCGTCGAAGTTCGGGTCCTCGGTCAGGGCTGCCATCACCTGCGGGTCGATCGGCTCGCCGCGGTTCACGGCGATCGCGGGCAGCGTGCCGGCCGTGTCGATGCTGTCGACGAACCCCGCCGGCTGGATCTCGTACACCGCGTACGAGCCCTTCGGCAGTCCCGCGAACCGGTAGACGCCGCGGCCGTCGGTCGTGGTGCGAATCGGGCCGGCCGCGTAATAACCTGGCAGGGCCGCGCTGGCGTCGATCGGCGTGCCGTCCACGCCGTCGCGCAGTTCCAGCACCACGCCCTCCAGCCGCTGGTCGTCGTCGGTCAACTGCCCGTCCCGCAGCGACTGTAGGTCGTCCGGCAGCTCCTCGTTGAATCGCAGCTGGATCGCCGGGCCGTCCTCGAAGACCACGCCCGAGATCTCGCTCGGAGGCACTTCGCAGAAGCGGTAGTCGATGAGGTCGAGGCCCGAGCCGACGACGATGGAGCTGATGAAGTCGACCGTCGCATCGTCGCCGCCACCGGAGCCCGCCTGCTGTCCGCCCTGGAAGTAGCCTTCCGGCTGTTGTTCGCGCAGCGAGTAGACGCCGACGGGGAGGCCGGTGAACAGGAAGCGGCCTTCGGCGTCGGTGGATTGCGTGGCCAGCACGATGCCTTGTTGGTCGAGCAGTTCGATGACGACGCCCGGGAGTGGCCGTTCGTTCGCCTGCAGCAGGCAGTCGCGGTTGACGTCGGTGTGCACGATGCCGGCGATGCTGGAGGCGCGGAGTTCACCGAACGCGTAGTCGATCCCCGACTCGCCCCATTGCAGGTCGATCGCTTCGATGCGGTCGCCGGGATTGACGGCGACGCCGCGGACCTGGCCGTCGACGGTGCCGGGGGAGTCCTGTCCGTCGACCCATCCCGCAGGCTGCGTCTCGACGATCGTGTACAGTCCAGCCGTCAGGCCCGACCAGGCATAGCGGCCGTCGGCGTCGGTCGTCGTGCGGCCGACTTCCGCGCCTTGCGCGTCGAGCAGGCGAAGTTCGACGCGGGCGATCGGTTCCTCGTCGGGCTGCCGCGTGCCGTCGTCGTTGCGGTCGTGGTAGACGAAGCCGGCGAGCTGGCTGGGCGGGTGTTCGCAGAAGTCGTATTCGACGGCGTCCTGGCCCGGGCCCAGCAGGATGCGCGTGATCTCGCCCGGCCCGGCGACTTCCCCCACGCTGGTCCCATCCACCAGCCCGGCCTTCGCGCCGCCGTCCAGCAGCCCTTCCGGCGTGACTTCCACCAGCCGATACACATCGGGCGGCAGGTCCAGGAACGCATACTGACCGGCGGCATCGGTCCGCGTCGAACCGGCCAACTGCCCCTGGCTGTTGTAGACCCGCACTTCCACGTCGGCCAGCGGCGCGTTCTGGGCCTCGGAGCTGAAGCAGTCGCCGTCGCGGGTGGCCAGGTGCACGCGGCCGCGGATCGAGACGGGTTCCTTCTCGCAGAATTCGATGTCGACGACGCGTTCGCCGGAGCCGAGACGGATGTTGGCGATTTCGCCGGAGCTGGCGACGACGCCGCGTTCGGTGCCGTCGACGGTTCCCGCCTTCGCGCCGCCGTCGATCAAGCCGGTCGGAGTGACTTCGCGCACCGAGTAGACGCCGGGCGCGACGTCGAGGAACGCGTACCGTCCGTTGGCGTCGCTGCGCGTTTCGGCCACCACCGCGCCGCTCGCGTCGAGCAACTGCAGCAGCGCGCCGACGACCGGCCGATGTTCCTGGCCTTTGCCGAAGCAGTCGCCGTCGGCCGTGGCGAGGTGCACGCGGCCGCTCAGCGAGACCGACCGCAGTTCGCCGAAGTCGTAGTCGACGCCCGAGGCGCCGCCCGCGAGCAGCACGTCTTCGATGAGGTCGCCGGGATTCACGGCCTGGCCGACCGGCTGGCCATCCACGGTACCGGCCGCGTCGAGTCCATCCAGGTAGCCGTCGGGCTGCGTCTCGCGGATGCGGTAGGAGCCGGGCATGAGGCGCGGGAAGCTGTAGGCGCCGTTCGCGCCCGTGCGCACCTGCAGGATCTCCTGCTCCACCACGGTATCGACCGGGATCGCTTCCACGACGACGCCCGTTATACCTTCCTCCCCTGCATCGCGACGGCCGTTCTGGTTGCGGTCGTGGTAGACGTGGCCGGCAAGCTGGGCGGGCAGCGGCTGTTGCACCTGCTGGGAGACGGCGCCGGCGGTGCGGTCGCGCTTGCCGGAGAAGTCGTCCTCGGGCAGCTGCAGCGGCGTGGGGTCGAGGTTGGCGTCGTAGTGGTTGAAGAACTTAGAGGTAAGCTGCGCGTCCTCGAAGTTCGGCGCCTTCACCCAGGCACGCATGGCCGAAGCCTGGAACTCGACGCCGGAGGTGATCGGGTCGAAGCCGCGGTTGATCGTGGTGATGTCGGTCTCGTTGGGATCGTAGTCCTCGACCTCATCGACGTCGATCGAGAACTGCAGCTTGTCGCCCGGGTCGAAGCCTTCGAACTCCAGCCGCAGCAGCGACGTGCCATCGGCGTAGATCGCCTTGATGCGGTCGATGCCGACGTTTTGGACGATGGTGAAGTCGAAGGCTTCTTCGGCGCCGAACCGCGCGGGGCCGGAGGCATCGGGCGTGCGGTCCGTGTCGAAGAAGACATCGCCTACGTTGAAACCGGGGGCGTTCTGGTCGCCGTCGATCTCCAGGGCGACCAGTTGCGAGCCGGGCGCGCCCTGTTCCAGGGAGACATAGAACGAGTCGCCGCCCGCGCGGTCGCTGCCCGGATCCTCTTCGATGTACACCGAACCGACAAAGACCGGCTCGACGCTCAACGTCAACCGCGGCTCCATCTGCTCCACGCCGCGCAGTGGCATGTCCTTGCCGCGCGAGGACGAGCCGTTGGCGGGAGGCCAGACCAGCCGCGGCTTCCAGGCGGGGGCGTTCTCGCGATGGGCTTCGGATGCAACGCGTCGGCGTGGTTTTCGCAACATGACCTGCGACCTCCCTGTCCTCAATCCCCGGCCGGCATCCTGCCAGCCATTCGCCCCGTTCCCGCCTGCCTCACCGCTCCGTATTGTCGCGTGTGGGCATGTCGCGCGCCATCTCGTCACGCGCTGTCCTGTCAGCTGCCCGCCGGACGCTCGTCCGTCGCGGGTGCCGGCCCCTGGAACTCGATCGACGTCGGACGCGTGGCGGGTTGGTCAGCCGACCGGTCGGCGGGCTCGTCCCCAGGCTGCGTTGCACCGGGCGACTCCTCCGACATTCCTTCGCGGGAGACCGGCCGCAGCGTTCCCAAGGCCTCGTCCACCCGTGCCAGCGGCCAGATGCGAATGGTGGTGTCGAAGCTGCCCGAGACGAGCCACTGCGTATTCGCGTCCAGGGCGGCGACCGACCCCTGGTGGCCCTTCAGTTGGCTCAGCAGGCGCTGGCTGGCGAGATCCCAGATGCGGATGTGGTTGTCGCTGCTGGCGGTGGCGAGCCGGTCGCCGTCGAGGGCCACCATCGACAGCACCTTCCCCGGGCTCGCGCCCCCGGTCTCCTGGGAGAGCCGGAAGAGTTCCTCACCCGAGCGGGCATCCCAGCCGCGCACCGTGCGATCTTCGCTGGCCGTGACCACCTGCTCGCCACGCGTCATGAAGGCGATCGCGCGGACCCGCTGGCGATGGGCTTCAATGGTCCGCACCGACTCACCCGTCACCGCATCCCAGATCCGCACACGCCCGTTGCGGCCCGCGCCGGCCAGCAGTCGGTCGTCCGGCGAGAAGGCGATGCACCGCATGTCGCGGCACGGGCACTCCATCTCTTCCACGGGCTTGCCCGTCGCCGCGTCGATCAGCTGCAGCGGCATGCCGAAGCCGACGAGGGCCAGTCGGTCGCCGCGGTGGTTGAACTCGACTTCCGCGACGGCGCCCGGATAGGGGCCGAGCTCCCAGGCCGACTGCGCGGCGGAGAGCGGCCAGCAGAAGACGCGGTGGTCCAGGCCGGCGGTGACCAGCACTTGTCCATCGGGCGAAAAGGTGGCGGAGACAACCGTATCGCGGTGCCCGTCCAGCACTCGCAGCAGTCGCCCCGTATCGACTTCCACCAGCCGCACGCGGTGATCGTCTCCCGCCGCCGCCAACATGCGGCCGTTGGGATGCAACCGCAGCGCGGTGATGACGGGCGCGGGCGACGGATCGGTGGCGGGCGTCAGTCGCAGTACGCGCGTGTCGAGTCGCAGGGAACGCATCGCCAGCGGTCGCGCGGGCTCCGTTTCGGAAGACGTCGGAGCCGCATCGTGGAAAGGTGCCAGGCCTGGCGGCACGGCGGCTTCGTCCACACGCGGCAGGGTCTGGGCCTGCAGTCGGGGCGTAACGGCGCCTGCATACCCGCCCAGGGCGAGCAGTCCTGAAACCAACGCAATCGCGGGTCGGAACATGGCGAGTCTTCCCGGTATCAAAGCCGCCAGCGAGCTTCACTGACGGTTCTGTTCTTTGTATCGGTCGAGAAAACCGTTCGCCGTAGCCGCTTGCCGAATCGCGGCAGAAAGGAGTCGTGGATCGCTAGCGACGCAGGCTGCTGGCGAAGCCCAGGATTCGCCAGCCCGCGACTACCAGAACATCTCCAAGCCCAGGCTCGCTCCGTGGAACAGGGCGTCGGAGGTGACTTCGAAGTCGGGGAAGCGATCGCCGAGGCGAGCGTTGGCGATCGCGTTGGCGACGCCCGTGATGTAGATCGCGTCGTACGCTACCCGCACGACCAGGTTCGGGCGAATCTGGTAGTTCGCGGTCAGGCCAGCCTCGAGCAACGGAGCGAAGTTGTTCCGCTCCAGTCCCTCGCTGCGCGAGTCGATCTCCGGACGATCCTGCAGGCTGTCTCGCGTGGCGAAGTTGTACATGCCGGCGAACTTGCCTCGCAGTCCCCAACCCCAGTTGGTGTAGTTCTCGTTCAGTTCGATCCCGCACTGGGGGCCGAACATGTTGTTGGTCGTCTCCACCTGCAGCAGGCCGCCCAGTTCGTCATCCACGAAGCTCTCGTAGCGGAACAGTTCGTTGATCGACACGTACCGGGCACCCAGCAGGAACGACCGCAGGTGGCTCGCGGTACCCATCCGCACCCACTGGCCGTTCGGCTGCAGGTTCATGCGATCCCGCGTCGGCCGACCGGAGATGCGGAGGTTCAGTTCGCCACCATTGAAGTCCGACTCGTAGAGCGCCGTCTGCAGGTCCGCTCCGCTGAAGCCGGTGAACGACGAGTTATGGATGCCCGTGGCGTAGAGGTATTCCGCACCGGGCGCGAGAGCCGTTTCGATGCCGCCCGGCAGGTACGACTCAATCTGAGCCTGGTCTTCGTAGTTGAAGAGGCCCAGGAAGCTGAATTCGACGGAGTGATCGCGATTGGCGGTGTCCTGGCCGAGGAACCGCCCCAGGGTCAGCCGCATGCCCGGCTGGAACGTGGGACTCACCGAGTCCGAGGCGAGCGCGGGACGACTGGTGAAAATCGGAGTGTCGTTGACGCTGCCGCTGCCGGAGACGGTCTTGAAGCTCTGGTCGGCCGCGAAGTAGGTTGACTCGATCTCGGACCGCAACAGCACGACGGCGTCGACCTGGCTGTACCAGAAGCCGCGGCGGAACCAGTGGCCGGTGCTGTAGACCGGAGCTTGTTCGGTGTCCACGAGCGCGTTGTCCACTGGGCCCTGCCAAGCCGGAATGGCGGTGGCTTCCAGGGCGTCCAGCGGCTGGCCTTCGACCAGGGGAATGCCGTGAGCGGGAGTCGACATCACGGTCCCGTCGACGGGACCGGTGGCGGAGGGAGCCGGGGCCGCGGTGACCCCCGGGGCCGTTGGCAGCGTTTCGCCACCCATCGTCGCTTCGCCGGTCGGGACCGGTTCGGCCACGGGACCAGCCATGGGCGCGACTGGCAGGGCTTCCAGCGCCTCACCCGCCGTCACCTGCACGGCCTGCGGCAACGCTGCTGGCAAGGCTGGGCTGCCGGCATCCGGCACCAGGGAAGTCGCCCCCGGAATCCCAGCCCCCGGAACCCCAGCCTGCGGGGCTCCGGCGATCTGAGTCCAACCGCGACCCGCCGGCGTTTGCCGACGTGCCATCGGAGCGGCCTCGGCCAGTGACCGCGCGCCTGCCATCGAGGGCAAAGCCGCTGCGACCGGCCGGTTCGCCGGCGGGGAGAAGTTCAACTGGGCCTCCAGGGAGCTGGTAGACAGCGCCAGCGCACAGGTCGCCAGAGCAGCCAGCCGACGTCGAATTCCGTATCGTTTCGCCCGAGTTTGCACCGTTTGGTCCCCTCAGTGACTTCCGTTGCGGCTACCGTCCGGGCCCTCCGTGGGGATGACCCGCGACGTCTTATTTCGTTCCACCTGCGTAATCGACTCCGAAGCTGGTCTTACAACAGGAATAATCAGCAAAACCTACTCGACTAGCAGGGTCTGTGTGATCGGCAGCCTGATTGCAGTGTCCGTATATTGCCCAGGCTTCCTGCTTGGTGATTCCGGCCGGTCCTGGAAGGCTCCGAGGCGGGGGGCGGCGATGAGGTGGAGGAAAAGAAGAGGAAAGCCGGAGAGTGTTGGCAGGGGCGGAAACGGCCATCCGGAATTGAGCCCGGCGATTGCGCGAGCCAAGCCGGTTCGTAGGGCGGTGGGGCTTCGGCATTTTGGAGGGGAGCGGGGTAACCTAAGTTCTCGTCAAAGGGGGAGGCTTCTGTTACGATCACCGGCTTGGCGCGTCGCCGCTGGGGACTGTGTGACGGAAGGCTCCCGGGCCGATGACGCGCATTCGGCTTGAGGGCCGAGGGGCTGGGGACGGCCCGAGGGCGCCGTGTTTTCCCGCAGCGATAGTGGCCCTCCCCGACCCGCACGCCTGCCGCCGGCCAGTGCAACTGCCAGGCAGAGCCACGGCGGCCCACCATGGACCAACCACCTTTCGGGACTTTGATTCCCGCGATTCAGATTCCCGCCGATTCATTCAGAGGAACCAGGTAGCAACCATGACGCTTGACCAATACGAACTGTGCCCGTGTGGAAGCAGCAAGAAGATCAAGTTTTGCTGCTCGCGCGACATCCTCCACGAGCTGGAGCGTCTGCAGAAGATGATCCAGGGGGGGCAGCGTCTGGCGGCTCTCGAGAAGATTGACAGCCTGCTGGAGAAGCATCCGGAGCGTCCTTCGCTGCTGTCGATCAAGGCCGACCTGCAGATTGAATTGAACGAGCCCGGAAAGGCGCAGGAGACGATCAGCACGTGGCGTCGCGTGCAGCCTGACAATCCGGGCGCGCTGGCGACGCAGTCGATCCTGGCGTGGATGCACGAGCGGAACCTGCAGAAGGCGATGGGCTTGTTGCAGGATTCGTACGAGCTGGCGAATCGCACGGTGACGGCGCGCATGTACGAGGCCACGATGGCGTTCGCGACGGTGCTGCTGAACTCGCGACAGTACCTGGCGGCGAAGGGCCACCTGCAGTTCGCGCTGGCGATCACCGACGGCAAGGACGAGCGATGCGCGGCGACCATGATGCGGCTGAACCAGGACCGGCGCGTGCCGCTGTTGCTGCGGGAGCCGTTGACGCTGGAGGCCTGTCCGCCGAACGTGACGTGGCGGATCGAATTTGAGTCGGCCGTCTCGGAGATCGCGCAGGGGCGTTGGCGGAAGGGAGCGAAGATCCTGTCCGACATGTCGAAGCGTATCCTCGACGCGCCGGCGATCCTGATGAACCTCGCGGTGGTATCCGGCTGGCTGGCGGACAACGAGCAGGCGTCGAAGGCTTTCCGCGAGTACTCGCAGATCCGCGATGTGCCGCTGGACCGCCGGGTGCACGCGGCCGCGCTGGCCCAGGAACTTGCGCCGCTCTCCGACGCGGCCAGCGAGACGGTGCAGGTCGCGTATGCGATCGAACAGGCGGACGAAGTGCTGGAGCGATGCGCCTCGCACAAACGCCTGATGTCGCTGCCGGTGGAAGGCAACCTGGTGCTGGCCGAAGGCACGCCGCCGCCGAAGGCGCTCTATCGCGTGCTCAGCAAGGAGATGCCCCAGGGCGCGGACATCCAGGTCGCCGACGTTCCGGAGGTGCTGGGCGTGGTGCTGCTGTTCGGCAAGCAGACCGACAAGTCGGCGCAGCTGGTGGTCGAAGGGCTGAAGGCGAAGTCGGCCGCCGTGCTGGAGGTGTGCCAGGAAGTGGTCGGTGCACCGCTGGGCAGTCCGGTGTCCGAGAAGAAGCTGGGGGCCGCGTCGTGGCCCATGGCGGAACTTTTCGGCGACTGGCAGGTGCCGACGACGATGCCGTACGACAAGCACCAGCGGATGCTCCGCGAACTGCAGCAGCAAGCCATCATGCAGCGCTGGCCCAACACGCCGGGTCCGATGCTGGACGGCAAGACGCCCCGCGAAGCGGCTGGTGATTCCAAGTACACCGTGCCGATTCTTGCCAACCTCCTGTCACTCTCCCTCATGTGTGACAGCCTCGACATCGCGATCGACGCGGGAGCGCTCCGTCGCGACCTCAACCTGCCGGAACTGCCGGCGCTGGTGGTCGAGGACGACAGCCTCGAAAAGATCCCGGCCCATCGTTTCTCGGAACTGAACGTCCCGTCGCTGAACGACGAACAGTTGCTCATGCTCTATCGTCGTTCGTACGCCCTGATGGTCGTGAAGTCGTTGCGGGCGGCGGCGGAGGCGGTGGTGGAGCGACCGAGCCTCGCGGAACGGATCGATCGCGTCGAGGCGTTCGATATCCTGTCGGATGTGGCGTCGACGACGGAGGATTCGCTGCGTTACCTGGCGCAGGCACGCAAGCTGGCCACGAAGGAAGGCGAGTCGCCGGCGGCGTGGCTGATCGACGAAGCGGAACTGCGACTGGTGCGCGGCGAGATGGAGGAGTTCGTGTCGCTGGTGAAGGAACTGCAGGCGCGTTACCTGCGCGAGCCGGGCGTGATGCAGAACCTGGTTGAGATGATGGCCCGCTTCGGACTGGTCACGCCCGATGGACGCATCCTCCTGCCCGGCGTCGCCGGCGCGGGCGGCGCGGCGGCCGAGTCGTCGTCGGGCATCTGGACGCCCGGATCCGAATCGTCCGTGGCCGCCGAACCGCAGGGCGAATCGAAGCTCTGGGTACCCGGGATGGATTGATCCAAGGCGGCGAACCCCGGGAGGGAGCCTCGGTGCTGCCCCCCGGGATCGTCGGAATTGCCCCCTGGCATCTTCGCCAATGACCGTCTTGGTCGCGGCGGGTTGACCGGGCGACGCGCCGCTTTGGCCGGCCGCCCCCGCATGCTCTCTTCCTTCGCGGAATCTCTTCATGTCGGCCTCTCCAGCGAGTATCGACGAGCGTCACATGCGGCGGGCGCTGGAACTGGCCGCGCGGGGGGAGGGCGCGGTGGAGCCCAACCCGCAGGTCGGCTGCGTCATTGCCCATGGCGAGGAAGTCGTCGGAGAAGGCTGGCACGCCCGGTTCGGCGGTCCCCATGCGGAACGCGCCGCGCTCGACGCCGCCGGTTCGCGTGCTCGCGGCGCGACGCTCTATGTGACGCTGGAACCCTGCTGCCACTTCGGCAAGACCCCGCCGTGCACGCATGCGGTGATCGCTGCGGGCATCGCACGAGTGGTCGTCGCGCAGCGCGATCCCTATCCGGAGGTGGCTGGCGAGGGACTGCGCGAACTGCAGGCGGCCGGCATCGTCGTGGAACTGGGCCTGCTCACGGATGAAGCCGAATCGCTCAACGCTCCGTATCGCAAGCGGATCCTGCGAGGTCGCCCCTGGATCCTGGCCAAGTGGGCCATGACGCTGGATGGCAAGATGGCGACTCGTACGGGCCACAGCCAGTGGATTTCCTCGCCCGCGTCGCGGCAGTTCGTGCACCAGGTGCGCGGCCGCATGGATGCCATCCTGATCGGCGCGCGGACGGCCGAAGCCGACAATCCGCTGCTGACCGCGCGACCGCCCGGCCCCCGCACGCCGCTCCGTATCGTGCTCGACTCGCAAGCCACGTTGTCCCTCCAGAGCCAGTTGGTGCAGACGATCGGCGACGCGCCGCTGCTGGTGGCCGTTGGCCCTGAAGCGGAACGGCAGCGCTGCCGGGCCCTGGAGGCGGCTGGCTGCGAGCTGTTCGCCAGCGTGGCTCGCGATCCCGCTCAGCGATTGGAAGAGCTGCTGGATGAACTGGGACGGCGCCGGCTGACGAACGTGCTCGTGGAGGGCGGGGCTCGCGTGTTCGGGACGCTGCTGGAGATCCAGGAGATCGACGAAGTGCTGGCGTTCATCGCGCCGAAACTGATCGGCGGCGAGTCGGCGCTGAGTCCGATCGGCGGGCTGGGCATCGGCAACATGGCGCAGGCGATTCGCCTGGAGCAGACGCGCGTCGAGCGGTTTGAGGAGGATATCTGCGTGCGAGCGCGCGTCGGCTGGCCGGTTCGCCGGCCCGCGATGGGGAAGCTGCCCGATGGGGATGCGTGAACTGCTGGCCGTGGGGTTGGGTGGAGCGATCGGATCGGTACTGCGGCACGCGCTGAACGTCGCGCTGCTCGATCGCCCCGCCGGTGCCGGTTTCCCGCTCAGCACCCTGCTGGTGAATCTCACCGGCTGCCTGCTGATTGGCTTGATTGTGCAGGCCCATCAGGCGGAAGCCATCTCCGCCACGTGGCGACTGTTTCTGGTGACCGGCTTGCTGGGCGGCCTCACCACCTTCTCCACGTTCGGCCACGATACGCTTCGTGTGGCCGAGACGCACGGATGGCGGCTGGCGGTGGCGAACGTGGCCGCGAACGTACTGCTCGGCCTGGCGGCCGTCGCGATCGGCATCTGGCTGGGCCGGGGCTGGTGGCCCAAGGCCTAGAGGGACCCCAAGGGCCGGCCGGCTCGTTGGGAGACCATGTTGGAAGAGCCAGATACGCTCGCTGCTCGAACGTGGCGTTGCGACTTCTTTTAACCACGGAGAGCACGGAGAACACAGAGATTCTCCGTGGCGACTCTCCGGGCTCTCTCTGATCTCCGTGGTTGACCTCACCTCCGACCCGTGTTCAGGCTTCTGCGCGCCCGGAGGCTCTCTGGGGGATTGCCACAATTTGCTTCGGATGCGGTGCGCCGGTGATTAGAATGCGGGGCGGAGTCCCCCACGGAGGACGGGTCCGGGGACTCACTGGCGACCATCGACCGATCACTGACGAGGCAGACTGCTTTGGCTTTTGCATCCTATCTTCGCGCGCGTCTGGACCGCTTCCGCCGTTCCCCTCTTACCCGTCGAGATCGCGGTTCCCGTCGAGATCGTGTCGGCGGCTCCCCACGCGGGCGGGCGCTGGAGCGTTTGGAGTCGCGGGAACTGCTGGCCGGGGATCTGGTGGCGCAGTGGCGCGCGGACGACCTGCGTCCGACGCTTTCCGATGGACAGGTCGTGACGGCATGGCTGGATGCGATTAAGCAGGTGCCGCTGCAGGTTTCGGGCACTCCGCAGTGGAAGGTGTCGCCGGAGTCCGGGCGTGCGGCGATGGCCTTTGAGCCGGCGGATGGAGTGGACAGCTTTATCCTGAGCAGTTCCCGCAACCCGCTTGGATCCGCCCACGACTTCAGCGTGGGCGTCTACTTCCAGACGGACAGTCGAGCGGTGGTGGGGGGAGTGGAGAACTGGTTCCGCAACACGGGCCTCGTGGATGCCTACCAGATCGGCTTTGGCCAAGACTGGGGATTGGCCATGAACGGCAGCGGCCAGGTCGCGGCAGGGATGTCGGGAGGCGGTGCGACGGCGACCACGGCTTACAGCGATGTCAGCGGCCTTAACGATGGTCGCGGGCATCTGGCGGTTCTCTCGCGATCGGGCAGCCAACTGCGTCTGTATGTGGATGGGCGGCTGGCGGCCGAGCGCACGGATGCCGATACGCGTCCGCGCACGGTGAGCGGCGTTTCGATCGGATCGTTGCTGACCCAGGCCAACCCCTATACGGGCCTGATCAATGAAGTGCGTTTCTATAACGGCGCCCTATCGGCGGAGGAAGCGGCCGCGCTGCACACGCAGCTGAACGGCTACTACAACAACCAGCCGCCGCGCGCGGTGGACGACAGCTACACGACGTTCGAGGACAGCACGATCTTCGCGGTGCGCGCGGCGGACGGAGTGCTGGCGAACGACGTGAACGAGGCGGGCGAGCGGATGACGGCCGAGATGGTGACGCCCGCGCGTCACGGAACGATCGACTTGCAGGCCGATGGCTCGTTCACCTACCGCGCGGAGAAGGATTTCTCGGGGCAGGATGAGTTCACCTACCGGGCGAACGACTTTCGGCCGGGCACGACCGCGACGGTGCGCCTGACGGTCACGCCGACCTACGACGCGCCGCGGACCAAGGCCGATCTGTATCTGGGCGCGCCGGGGCAGCCGCTGCGCGTGGATGCCGCCGGCGGCGTGCTCGCGAACGATGCCAGTCCCGATGGACTGCCTCTGCGCGCGCAGGTCGATCGACCGGTGGGCCAGGGGCGCCTGACGCTCAACGCCGACGGTTCGTTCGAGTACGATCCGCTCGGATTCCGCGGCCGGACCTCGTTCAGCTACCGAGTGCAAGACGGCACGACGACCAGTGAGCCGGTGGAAGTGCAGCTTGTGATCAACTCCGCGCCGCAGGCGGTGGCCGACCGCTACCGCGTGGACGAGGACAAGCGGCTGACGGTGTTTGAGATGTCCAAGGGCGTGCTGGCGAACGACTTCGACGCGGAGAAGGATGCGTTGACGGCCGTGTTCGTCGACCCGCCGGCGGTGGGCAAGCTGGTTCCGACGTCGTCCGGCTTCATGGTGTACGAGCCGCCGGCCAACTATCACGGCGAGGTCACGTTCACCTACCGCGCCGACGATGGCTTTGCGCAATCGGCGTTGACCACGGTCGTCGTTGAGGTGGTGTCGGTGAACGACCCGACCGTCGCGCAGTCGGACGGCTATCTGACGCGGCCGGGTGTGCCGCTGGAAGTGTCAGCGGCACGCGGTGTGCTGGCGAACGACACGGATCTGGACGACCAGGCGTTGGTGGCGGAGGTACATGCCGGGCCGCAGCACGGGGTGCTCGCACTGGCCGCGGATGGCAGTTTCACCTACCGAGCGGCGGAGGGTTTCAGCGGTCTGGATACCTTTCAGTATGTCGTCCGCGATTCGGCGTCCGTGTCGGCTCCCGTCACGGTGCAGATTGGCGTCTCCGATCGGCCGCTGGTGATCAACGAGATCATGGCGAGGAACACGAGCACGGTCTGGACGCGGACGCGGGCGACGGAGGCGAATACGTTCTCGGGCGCGAGGATTTCGCCGGACTGGATCGAACTGCGCAACCTGATGCCCTTCGCGATCGACGCCGGGGGGATGTCGCTGTCGGACGATCGGGAGCAGCCCACGCGATGGCAGTTTCCGACTGGCACGACGATTCCCGCCAATGGCTACTTGATCGTCTTTGCGTCGGGCCTGAACCTCACGAACCCGGCGTTGGACGAGGGCGGTCGCCTGCACACGAACTTCAGCCTCGATTCGAGTGGCGAATCGGTGCTGCTGGTGTCGCCGCAGGGCCAGTTGATCCACGACCTGGGCAGCGCGTATCCGCCCCAGTCGATGGGCATCACCTATGGGCTGGATGCTTCCGGCGCGTTCCGCTATTTGCTGACGCCGACGCCGGCGGCGGAGAACGTCAGCGAAGCGCTCGTGGCACGGGCGACCACGCCTGTGATCGAGAAGCCGCACGGCTTCTATTCGGAAGCCATTCAGGTGTCGATCCAGAACGCCGACCCGCTGGCCACCGTGCGTTATACGCTGAACGGAGCCGAACCGACGCTGGCGAACAGCGAGGTGTACGCGGGTCCGATCGCGGTGGGCAAGACAACCGTCCTCCGCGCGCGGGCGTTCCGCGAAGGTTACCTGCCATCGCTGAGCGACACGCGGACCTATGTGTTCCTGGACGATGTGCTGAAGCAGGCACCCGATGGGAAAGCTCCGGCCGGCTGGCCCGCCACCTGGGGTGCGAATCGCGTGGACTACGGCATGGATCCGGACATCGTGAACAGTCCGACCTGGGGCCCGCAACTCAAGCAGGCGCTCACGCAGATCCCGTCAATGTCGATCGTGACCGACCTGCCGAACCTGTTTGACGCGCGCACGGGCATTTACGCCCGCGCCTCCGCCCAAGGCTTCGCCAACGAACGGCCCGCGTCGCTGGAACTCATCAACCCGGACGGGTCGATTGGATTCCAGCACAATATCGGACTCCGCATCCGCGGTGGTTTCAGCCGCAGCGCGGACAATCCCAAGCACGCCTTTCGAGTCTACTTCGACTCGGCCTACGGCGAGGGCTGGCTGAACTTCCCGCTCTTCGGCGACGAAGGCTCCAGTCGCTTCGCCAAGATCGACCTGCGCACGACGCAGAACTACTCCTGGGCGTTCCAGGGCGACACGCGTAACACGTTCCTCCGCGACATCTACTCACGCGACCTTCAGGGAGCGCTCGGCCAGCCTTATTCGCGTGGGCGGCACTACCACCTCTACATCAACGGCATGTACTGGGGCCTCTACCAGACCGACGAACGCATCGACAACAACTACGCGGCGTCGTACCTGGGGGGCGAGCCCGAGGACTACGATGTGGTGCACAACGATCCACGCAACAACGGCGCGACCGACGGGACGCTGGATTCCTACAAGCGGCTGTGGGCCGAGTTCGTGAAGCCGGGCGGCCTGGGTAACGCCAACATGGCGGACTACTATCGCGTGCAAGGCATGAACCCGGACGGAACGCGAAATTCAGCGTTCGAACGCCTGATGGACGTCGACAACGTCATCGACTACATGATCATCACGTACTTCACGTCCGATAGCGATGGTCCCGGATCCAAGTTTACACGCCCCGGCTTGAACAACTATTTCGGCACCTACAATCGCAGCAACCCCGACGGCTGGAAGTTCTACGAACACGACTCCGAGCATTCGATGGACACGGGGGACCAGAACATGGTG
>CAZUJM010000002.1:31744-55008 GCA_964620405.1 uncultured Pirellulaceae bacterium
CGAACGGCAAGACGTTTGCCACGTTCAATCCCCACTGGATGCACGAGCAGCTGGCCACCAACAATTCGGACTACCTGACACGGTTCCGCGATCGCGTCGCCCAGCTGTTCGCGGACGACGGCCTGCTGTCCGATGCCAAGATTCGCGAGATGCTCGACCGGCGCGCGTCCGAGATCAACTTGGCGATCATCGCCGAATCGGCTCGCTGGGGCGATGGGCATGCATCGCGCACGACCAATCCTTTCACGAAGACCACGTGGGAAACGGCCGTCAATAATCTCAAGAAATGGAGCAGCCTGGGCATCGGCCGACGACAGACCGTGCTCAACCAGTTCACGGGTGTGAAGTGGTGGTTCCCCAACACGCAGTCGCCGACGTTCAGTCGCAAAGGGGGAGTGGTCGAGCCGGGGTTTGAAGTGGCCATCGCCCGCGGTGGCAGCGGTGAGATCTATGTGACGACGGATGGGTCCGATCCGCGGCTGTCCGGAGGCGAAATCAGTCCCAAGGCCATCCGGCTGGAGAGTGGCCAGGGACTAACAATCCGTTCCGCCAGCCTCGTCCGCGCACGAACGCTTAATGGCGTCGAATGGAGCCCGGTGACGGAGGCCGATTTCCGGATCGAAACGCCTGCCAGCCTTGCCAGTCTGCGGATCTCGGAGATCAACTACAACCCCGGGCCGCTGACGGAGGCCGAGCGGTCAGCGGGCGTGGACGACGCGGATCGATTTGAATTCGTGGAACTGAAGAACGTCGGCAACCAGACCATCGACCTGGCCGGCGTCCGCTTCGAACGCGTGCTCCGCGACGGCTCGCCACGCGGCATCGAATTTGAATTCACCGGAACTGGCCAGCGACTGCTCGCGCCTGGCCAGCAGTTGGTCATCGTCCGGGACCTGACGGCATTTAGCATTCGCTACAAAAACCAAGTGTCCGTCGCCGGACAGTGGCTCGGGTCCCTGGACGACGGCGGGGAACCGCTGACCCTGGTCTATCGTGACGGCTCGAAACTACAGCTTCTTTATAGCGACCGCTGGTACCGCGAGACGGACGGCCGCGGGGCGACGTTGGAGGCGGTGGAACCGCCGGTGGAGGCAAGCCTGCTATCTACATCGTTGGGCTGGCGGGCCAGTGCCCTGCCTAACGGTACGCCGGGAGGCGTGGTGCGCGTGCCTGGCGACTCCAATGGCGACGGCCGCTTCGATGAATCGGACCTCGTGGCGGTGTTTATGGCAGGAAAATACGAGGATGGCGTCCCCGGGAACGCGACATTCGCGGACGGCGACTGGAACGGCGATGGCGACTTCGACTCGGCCGACTTCGTCTATGTGCTGGCGCAGGGCACCTATCGAGCTGGAGCGCCGGCAGCGAAACCGGCCGTCAACGCGGACCTGCATCCCGCGCAGTCTGCCAGCCTCGACCTGTTTTCCCTGGATCCCATGGCCGCAGCCTCCGCGACCCAGGCCAAACGCCAAGTTGCGAACGGACTGGCGGCGGACGAACTGGGAGAGTCCGATGAGTCGTTCGATTCCGGACTCGGACCCCATGCCGCACTCGACCGAATCTTTCTAGAATGGGCGAGCGACTGAAAAGTTGGGCATTCTCGCCTTGGCTCCGGTCCGCGCTCCGTACCGGCAGATCTGGCGGTTGGCCGCAGTGTGTCGAGTAAAAAGTAGCGATCAGATTGACGAGCGCCGACGCCCCGATGACGATGGCGATTGTTTCATTCCCGCTACATACACGTTCGTCATTCTGCGCGGTGTTTCACCGCAGTGAAGGTCTATGGTCGAAAGCTCTGCGATCAACAAGCCCGACCGTTCTGACATGGAGCATCGGGTAGCTGTGTCTTACGAGTACACGCCGGTGCTTCCGGAGATCCTGAAGCACTTGGGTTGCTCGATCGTGTTCTCGACGTACCAGGCTGGCAAGGTGCTGGTACTGGGCGTGCATGACCAGCAGATGAAGATTTCCGTGCTGGACTTCGACCAGCCCATGGGTCTTGCGGTGGGCCACGACCGGATCGCGGTGGGCCTGCGGTCGCAGATCCAGTTCCTTCGTGCGAGCCATGAGGTGTCGCGCAGCGTCCAGCCGCAGGGCACGTTCGACGGCTGTTATGTGGCGCACAGCAGTCGTCACACGGGCCGCATCCTGGGGCACGACCTGGGGTGGGGGACGGAGGGCCTGTGGGTCGTCAACACGTTGTTCTCGTGCCTGAGCACGCTGGATGACGCGCACAGTTTCGTGCCTCGCTGGCGTCCTCGGTTCATCACGGAACTGGCGGACGAGGACCGTTGTCACCTGAATGGGATGGCCATGGATGGCGGACGGCCACGCTATGTTTCGGCGCTGGCGGAGACGAACACGCCGGCGGGCTGGCGGCTGGACAAGGCGCGAACGGGCTGCCTGATCGACGTGGACAGCGGCGAGATCGTCACGCGCGGTCTGGCGATGCCGCATTCGCCGCGCGTCCGCAACGGGGAGCTGTGGGTGCTCGATTCCGGCCACGGTCGCTTGTCGCGAGTGGATGTGGCGACGGGCAAGGCGGAGCCGGTGGAGCAGGTGCCGGGCTACACGCGCGGCCTGGCGTTCCATCAGCAGTTCGCCTTCGTAGGCCTGTCGCGGATCCGCGAGAGCAACATCTTTGGTGGCCTGCCCATTTCCGAACAACATGAACAGCTTTGCTGCGGCTTGGCGGTGATCGACATGATCTCCGGCCGGACCGTGGCCACGTTTCGTTTCCAGTCCGGTGTCGACGAGATCTTCGCCGTCGACGTGATTCGCGGAGCGATGAATCCGGTTTTCGGCGGAGCGAGCCAGGACGACCACCAGCAGGAGGTCTGGATCGTCCCGGCAAGGGCCGCCGACGTTCCCACGAGCTTGCCGCGGAATCCCGGTTCGGCGTGACACGCTCGGGAGCGATCGCGAATCCAAGTCCGCCTTTGATGCACATCCTAAAAGCAATTTCGTCAGTCGGTATCCACCGAGAACAGGCCATGAGCATGTCCCCATACCTCCAGTTCCTGCGCCAGCGCGCCGACGCCGTTGTCGATTCGCGCGGCTCTTCTCGCGCCGCCCGCCGAGCTCGGGTCCAGCGGCGCACGCGTTTGCTGCGCCGTGGAGCGCCGCTGGAGTTCCTGGAAGATCGCAACCTGCTGGCGATCGATTTTACGTTGGTCAAGGACGTGAACACGTCGCCCGCGTCCTCGACGCCGACCTCGGTCACGCAGGTCGGAGCCACGACCTTCTTCGTGGCCACGACGGCGACCTCGGGCACGGAGCTTTGGAAGAGCGACGGCACGCTGGCGGGCACTGCACTGGTGAAGGACATCGAGGCGGGTGTCGGCAGTTCGTCCCCGGCCCACCTGGTGAACGCGAACGGCACCCTGTTCTTCAGTGCTACGACGGCTTCGGGAGGCACGGAACTCTGGAAGAGCGACGGAACGTCCGCGGGCACGGTGCTGGTGAAGGATATCAACGCGGGCGCGGCTAGCGCATCGCCAACCGACTTGGCCTACGTCGGCGGGGCGCTCTACTTCGCGGCGAACGGCGGAAACAACACGGGTGTGGAGCTGTGGGCCAGCGATGGCACGGAAGCCGGCACCCGGATGGTGAAGAATATCGGCACCGGCATCACCGCGTCGAATCCCAAGTTGTTCACGGAGTCCAACGGGATCGTCTACTTCAGCGCGATCACCGATGTGGGTACCGAACTCTGGAAGACGGATGGCACGGACGCGGGTACGGTGATGGTCAAGGATCTGAACCCGGGCACCGCCGCGGGCGATCCGAAGAGTCTCGTGTCCTTCAATAACCTGCTGTACTTCGCGGCCTCCGACGCCACGCCGGGCCAGGGCCTGGGGCTCTGGAAGAGCGACGGAACGTCCGCGGGTACGTTGATGGTCAAGCGAATCAACGACGCGGGCCCGACGACCAATCCGAACAGCCTCACCGTGGTTGGATCGCAACTGTTCTTCGCGGCCAATGACGGTACGAACGGCATGGAGCTGTGGGTCAGTGACGGTACGGAGCTTGGCACGACGATCGTCAAGAACATTGCCAGCGGGGGTGGAGCTTCCACGCCCAGCAACCTGACGGCCTTTGGAGGCAAGCTGTATTTCTCGGCCGACGACGTGACGAACGGCCGGGAGCTGTGGGTCAGCGACGGTACCAGCGCCGGCACGACGCTGCTGAAGAACATCTCGGGCACCACGGGAGACGCGAATCCCAGCAACCTGACGGTGGTGGGCAGCTCGCTCTACTTCACGGCCACGGAGAGCCTCTACGGCACGGAGTTGTGGATGACCGACGGCACTACCGCGAATACCGTGCTGGTGAAGGACATCGTCGCGGGCGTGAGCAGTTCCTCGGCGGGACAGCTGGTGAACGCGGCGGGGAATCTGGTGTTCCGCGCGAACGACGGCGTGAACGGACTGGAGTTCTGGAAGAGCGACGGTACCTCCAGCGGCACCGTGATGGTGAAGGACGTGGCGCCCGGCACGAGAAACTCCGCGGCGGCGTCGCTGACCAACCTGAACAACTCGCTGTTTTTTACTGCCGATGATGGCACCAACGGCACGGAACTCTGGTCCAGCGACGGCACCTCGGCAGGCACCGCGATCTTCCGCGACTTCTATCCAGGCTCCACGGCGATTGGCGGCGTCTCCACGCCGAACTCGGGCAATCCGTCCAACCTGATCGCTTTCAATAACGAAATCTACTTCCGCGCCACCACCTCGACGAACGGGACGGAAGTCTGGAAGAGCGATGGGACGCTGGCCAACACGGCGATCCTCAAGGAGATCCGATCGGGCGTCAGTGGCTCCGCTCCCCTGGATGCGACCATCTCGTCGGACTTCACGATCGTCGGCTCGCGGATGTATTTCGCCGCGAACGATGGGACCAATGGCGACGAACTGTGGTCCACTGACGGGACGACGGTGGGTACGACGTTGGTCAAGGATATTCGCTCAGGGGCCACGGGTTCCACGCCGAACCACCTGACGAACGTGGGTGGTACTCTGTTCTTCGCGGCGAACGATGGCAGCACCGGCATGGAGCTTTGGAAGAGCGACGGCACTTCGGCGGGCACGACGCTGGTCAAGGACATCCGCGCCTCCCTGGGTTCCGAACTCCGCAACTTCATCAGTTTCGGCGGCAAGCTGTATTTCTCGGCCAACGATGGCAGCGGCCATGAGTTGTGGGTCAGCGATGGGACGACTTCTGGCACCGTCATGCTGGCCAACATCAGCACGGCGATCACCGGTTCCTCGCCCGCCAGCCTGACCATCGTCGGTTCCACGCTGTATTTCACCGCGAATGATGGTTTGACGGGCACCGAGTTGTGGAAGACGGACGGAACGACGTCGGGCACGCTGCTGGTCCGCGATATCCACCTGGGCAGCACGGGTTCGAATCCCAGCAACCTGACGAACGTTAACGGCGTCTTGTACTTTGATGCCGACGAGGGCGCGAACGGCGATGAACTTTGGAAGTCCGGCGGTACCTCGGCGACCACCAGCCTCGTCAAGGACATCGCTTCGGGCGCGACCGCCTCTTCCCCCGCGAACTTCGCGAACATCAACGGCACGCTGTTCTTCTCCGCCAACGATGGCGTGAATGGCCGCGAAATGTGGCAGTCGGATGGAACCTCCGGTGGCACGGTGATGACCTATGACTTCACCGGCGACAGCAGCAGTGGCAGCCCGGCGTCGATCATGTCGATCGGCAATTCCCTGTATGCCGTCGCCACGTCCGCTACCGCGGGCCAGGAACTGTTCATCGCCGCGCTGACGTATGCTCCGACCGACATCACGATCTCGGCGTCGTCGGTCAACGAGAACGTGGCCCTGGGCACGACGGTGGGCACGTTCAGTTCGGCCGACCTCAACCTGGGCGAAACGCACACCTATTCGCTCGTTGCGGGCACTGGCGACACGGACAATGGGCTCTTCCTTGTCAGCGGCGGCGCCTTGATCACGAACACATCGCTGAATTTCGAGTCCCGCAGCAGCTATTCGGTTCGCGTTCGCTCGACGGACAAGGATGGTTTGACTTTTGAGAAGGTGTTCACGATCACGGTGAACGATGTCAATGAAGCGCCGACGAACGTCAGTTTGGGCAACTCGTCGATCGCCGAGAACCAGCCCTCCGGGACCTTCGTGGGCACGCTCAGCAGCACCGACGCGGACGCGGGCGACAGCTTCACCTACAGCCTGGTGTCGGGCACGGGCGATACGGATAACGCGAGTTTCGCGATCGTGGGCAACGCCCTCAGGTCGGCGGCGAGTTTTGACTTCGAGTCGAAGAGCAGCTATAGCATTCGCGTTCGCTCGACGGACGCGGGAGGCCTGACGTACGACCAGGTGCTGACGATCTCGGTGACGGATGCCAACGAGGTCGCCACGGATATCAGCCTGGTGGACTCCTCGATCGATGAGGACAGCGTCATCGGCACGGCGGTGGGGACGTTTTCGACCACCGATCCGGATGCGGGCGATACGTTCACCTACACCCTGGTTACCGGCACGGGCAGTGGCGACAACGCGAGTTTCCAGGTCGTCGGCAGCGAATTGCGGTCGTCTGCCGTCTTTGACCTGGAAACCCGCGGCAGCTACAGCATTCGCGTTCGCACGACCGACGCCGGCGGATTGAGCTACGAGAAGGCGTTTACGATCTCGGTGGCGAACGTCAACGAAGGCCCGACGAACGTGAGCCTCAGTGCCACGTCGGTGGTCGAGAATTCCGTTTCCGGGACTGCCATCGGAACCTTCACGACGACCGACGTCGACTCCGGCGACTCCTTCAGCTACTCGCTCGTGTCCGGGGCGGGGGACACGGACAACGCAAGCTTCCAGGTCAGCGGCAACCAGTTGCAGACCCTGGCCTCGTTGGATTACGAGGCCAAGAGCAGCTACAGCGTCCGCGTCCGCACGACGGATGCGGGTGGTCTGACTTATGAAAGGTCGTTCACGATCTCGGTGACGAACGCGAACGAAGCGCCGACGAGCCTGAGCCTCAGCCCCAGCACGGTCGTGGAAGGCCAGGCGATTGGCACGACTGTGGGCACGCTGTCGGCAGCCGATCCCGATGCGGGCGACACGTTCACTTACAGCTTGGTGGCGGGCGCCGGTGACACGGACAATGGTAACTTCCAGATCTCCGGCTCGACGCTGCGGACGGCCGCGGTGCTCAACTTTGCTCTCAAGAGCAGCCACGATATCCGCGTGCGAGTCACGGACGCGGGCGGGGCGACGTTCGACAAGCAGTTTACGATCACCGTGACCGATGCCAACGACGCGCCGACCGACATCAGCCTCAGCGGCACGACCGTGGCGGAGAACTCCTCCACGCCCACGACAGTCGGCACATTGTCGGCCACGGACGCGGATCCGAACGAGACGTTCACCTATGCCCTGGTGGCGGGCACGGGCGGCACGGATAACGCGAGTTTCCAGGTCAGCGGCTCGACGCTGCAGGCGGCTGCTTCGTTCAACTTCGAGGCGAAGAGCAGCTACAGCATCCGGGTGCGCGTATCGGGCTTGGCCGGCGCTACTTTCGAGAAACCGTTCACCATTGCCGTCACCAATGTCAACGAAGCTCCGACGAACGTGAGCCTGGGCAACGCCTCGGTCGCCGAGAATTCGGGCGTGGGCGCGAGCGTGGGGAGTCTGTCGACGACCGATCCGGACAGCGGCGACACATTTACCTACTCGCTGGTGTCGGGCGCGGGAGATACCGATAACGGCAGTTTCCAGATCGTGAGCGGTGTCCTGCAGACCGCGGCGAATTTCGATTATGAGACGAAGCAGTCTTACTCGGTGCGAGTGCTTGCCACCGATGCCGGGGGATTGAGTTTCTCGAAGCAGTTCACGATTTCGGTCACAAACGCGAACGAGACTCCCACGGACATCAGCCTCAGCAGCACTTCGATCGCCGAGAACCTGGGTGTCGGAGCGAACGTGGGGACGCTGTCGGCCACGGATGTTGACGCGGGCGATTCGTTCACCTACGCCCTGGTCTCCGGGCTGGGTTCGACCGACAACGGCAGTTTCCAGATTTCCGGCAGCACGCTGCAGGCGGCCGTGAACCTGGACTTCGAGACGAAATCGAGCTACCTGATCCGCGTTCGCGTCTCCGACTCCGGTGGCCTGACGATCGACAAGCAGTTCACCATCACCGTGACGAATGTCAATGAGGCTCCGACGAACATCAGCCTCAGCGCCACTTCGATCGCCGAGAATAACGCGGCGGGTGCGACGATCGGCACGCTGACGGCCACGGATCAGGACTCCAGTGACTCGGCCACTTACAGCCTGGTGGCGGGCACCGGCGATACGGATAACGCCAGTTTCGCGATCGTGGGCGGCACACTGCAGGCGGTGGGCAGCTTCAACTTCGAGGCGAAGAGCAGCTACAGCATCCGCGTCCGCGCCACCGACGCGGGTGGTTTGACATACGACAAGCAGTTCACGATCACGGTGACGAACGTGAACGAGGCGCCCACGAATGTCGGCCTCAGCAACAGTTTCATCGCCGAAAACAGCGCCGCGAACACGACCGTCGGCGTGCTCACCGCCACCGACCAGGACGCGGGCGATACGTTCACCTACGCCCTGGTGACGGGCACGGGAAGCACCGACAACGGCAGTTTCTCCCTGACGGGTAACTCGCTGGTGGCGCTGAGTGGCTTCGATTTCGAGGCGAAGAGCAGCTACAGCATCCGTGTTCGCGCGACCGATGCCGGTGGCTTGACCTTTGAGAAGCAGTTGACGATCACGGTGACGAATGTCAACGAGACGCCGACCAACATCAACCTCAGCAGCAGCACGATTCCCAGCGGCGCGACGGCCAATACGCTCGTTGGCAATCTCACCACCACCGATCCCGATGTGGGCGACACCTTCACGTATGCTCTCGTGGCGGGCACGGGCTCGTCGGATAACTCGCGGTTCGTGATCCAGGGCAACGCCCTCCGCGCGTCCTCCACCTACACCACGCCGCCGTCGAACAGCCACTCCATTCGGGTGCGTTCGACGGACGCGCAGGGCCTGTTCTTCGAGAAGGTGTTCACGATCGTTGTGTCGAATGCGAACTCGGCTCCCGTCGATATCGCGCTCAGCAACTCAACGATTGCCGAGAACGCCGGTGCCAACGCGTTGGTCGGCGCCCTGTCGACGACCGACCCGAATTCAAACGACACGTTCACCTACAGCCTTGTCGCGGGCACGGGCGACACGGACAACGCGAACTTCCAGATCTCTGGAGCCCAACTACGCGCGGTCGCCAGCTTGAACTTCGAGGCTCAGGCGACTCATTCGGTCCGCATCCGCACGACCGACGCGGGCGGTCTGACCTTCGAGAAGGTGTTTACGATCACCGTGACGAACGTCAACGAGGCGCCGGCCCTCACGGTGGATTCGGCGACCGTTTCCGCCAACGAAGGTTCCAACGCAACGAACACCGGCACTTACGCTGATCCCGAAGGGTCCGCTTCGGTGACGCTGGTTGCCTCCGTGGGCACCATCACCGCCAACGCGAATGGAACGTGGAGCTGGTTCGCCGCTACGACCGACGGCCCGGATGGCCCGACCGCGGTGACGATCACCGCGACCGACAGCCAGAGCCTGGTGTCCAGCACGACGTTCACCTACGTGGTCGACAACGTGGATCCCACTCTGACCATCAGCGGCGACGCGACAGTGGCCGACGGAGCGACCTATACGCTGAACCTGGCCTCCAGCGATCCGGGGCAGGACACGCTGACGGGTTGGACGATCGACTGGGGTGATGGCGATACGACCACGGTGGCCGGCAACGCCACCACGGCCACGCATGTCTACGCGACCAACGGGTTCTATTCGATTTCGGCTTCGGCGACGGATGAAGACGGAACGTACTCGTCGAACGGCCTGTCCCTGCAGGTGGGAACCTCGGCGTTCCTCATCAGCCTGGCGGGCGACACTTCGGTCGACGAAACCTCGACGCATGCCTATACGTTCACGCTGGACGTGCCCAACTCGGGTGCCTACACGCTGGTGACGTCGACGGCCGGAACGCTCGGCACCGTCAGCAACCTGCTGTTCGATGCCACGACGGGCCAGGGCAGCTTCGACGTGACGTTTGGCGACGGTGCGCCCGGCGCGAAGACTCCGCTCAAGGTGCAGTTGAGCGATGGATCGGGCGGGTTGAGCAATCTGGCGATCCTGTTCGTGAATGTGAATAACGTGGCTCCGACGGCGTCGGCCGGCACGGGCCAGACGATCTCGGAGGGCGACGGACTGACGCTGAACGCGGGCGGTTCGTCCGATCTTGCCGGCGCCAGCGATCCGCTGACCTACTCGTGGGACATCAACGGCGACGGCGTCTACGGTGACGCCACCGGCGTGAACCCGACCCTCTCGGCGTCGAGTCTGTCGACGCTGGGCGTCAACGATGGCCCGAACAACTTCCAAGTGACGGTACGAGTGAGCGACGGCGATGGCGGCGTCACCACTTCGTCGGCTGTGGTGTTGTCGGTCGCGAGCCTGCCGCCGACGCTGACCGTGAGCGCTCCTGTCGACGGCTTCCAGGGCGTGGTGGGCCAGTCGCGCGTGTTGCAGTTGACCACGACCGATCCGTCGGGCGTCGATATGGCCGCCGGCTTCACCTACACCATCAATTGGGGCGACGGCTCGGCCGTGGAGACGGTGACCGGCAGCGCGATTCGCCAGATCCAGCACGCCTATGCGGCCACGGGAACTTACACGGTTACCGTTACCGCGCAGGACAAGGATGGCGAGGTGTCCGCACCGGCAACGCGTCAGTTGACGATCGTTAGCCAGGAGAACCAGGGCGGCAACCAGTCGTTCGGCGGCACGAATGGCAACGACCAGTTTATTGTCGAGCCGGACACGGTTGGCGTGAAGGCGACGCTCAACGGCGTGTTGATCGTCAGCAACTTCGTGCCGACGATCGACGGAGCCCTGTTCCTGTACGGCAACGGGGGGGTCGACTCAGCGCTGGTCCGGGGCTCGGCCAACGCGGATACGATCGACATCTTCGACGATGGCGTGGCTTGGAACGGTCTTCCCGTGCGAGGCAGCATCGAGAACTGGTCTGTCAACGGCCTCGCGGGCAACGACGTGTTCTACCAGTCGGGCGGTTCCGCGACGATCGCTGGTGGTCTCGGTACGGACACGCTCTACGGTCCCGACGCGGCGACGACGTGGAGCATCACGGGCACCGGGGCGGGTACGTCGGGTACGAGCGGCTTCACGGAGATCGAAAGCATCTTTGGTGGCGGAGCCCGTGATACGCTGACACGCGCCACGGGCGTCAACTCGTGGACTCTCAACGGACCCGATTCCGGAAGCGTCGCCGGCATGCCGTTCGCCGGCTTCGAAGTGCTGCAGGGTGGAAACGGAGTAGACACGTTGACGGGCCAGGGAGCCGACAGCCTCTGGACGCTCACCGGCAACCAGAGCGGCAATGTGAACGGCCTGGAGTTCACGAACATGGAAGTGCTGACAGGCTCGACGCTGAACGACACATTCCGCTTCGCGGCGGGCGCCGCGGGCTTCACGAGCCTTAATGGCGGCACCGGCACGGACACGGTCACCAGCACCACCGGCAACAACTCGTTCACGATCTCGGCGACCGTCGGCAGCGGCACGCTGAATAACATCGCCTTCACGGGCATCGAAGCGTATCGCGGCGAGTCGTCCAGCGACACGCTGGTGGGCCGCGCCGTGGCCAACACATGGAACCTGACCGAGGACAAGGGCGGCACGATCGGCACGCTGGAGTTCTACGGCATCGAGACGCTCCAGGGCGGCACGGCGGCCGATATTCTCAACGGTCCCAACCTGGCGATGAACTGGACTCTGACGGGCACCGCGGGCGGCACCGTGGGCGGGACGACGTTCACCAGCATGGAGCAACTGTTCGGCGGCGCGGATGCGGATGCATTCACCATCGTGTCCTCGGCCGTGGCCGGCTTTACTGCCCTCAGTGGTGGCTCCGGTAATGACACGGTCTCCGGACCAAATGCTGTCAGTACCTGGACGATCACCGCGTCCAACACGGTGCGGTATGGAGCTTCGTTGACGTTCGCCGCCATGGAGGCAATCGTCGCGGGGACGGCGACCGATACCTTGGTGGGGCGTAATGCGATCGTGGACTGGAACCTGACGGGCTCGCGGGCCGGCGACACGGACGGCCTAGCCTTCAGTGGCATCGAAAATCTGACGGGCGGCACGTCGAACGACAAGTTCACGCTCGGTCCCAACGCAAGTGATTTCCTCAGCATCAACGCGGGGAACGGCGTCGACACATTCTGCGGTTCGACCAACACCACGAGCTTCACGCTGACGGCAGCCAACAACGCGACGGTGAATGGCATCCCGGTCGCAGGGGTCGAGGTGCTGGTCGGTCGGTCTTCCGCCGATACGCTGACCGGCCTGAACGCCGCCAACACATGGCAGTTCAGCGACGATCGGGCGGGCACGCTGGCGACGCTGGCCTTCCAAGGCATGGATGCGATCGTCGGCGGCACGCTGGTGGACATTGTCCGTGGAGCCAACATGGCCACCAGCTGGACCCTCACCGGCAGCAACGCCGGATCGATCGGCGGCACGACCTTCACGCGCATGGAGCAGCTGTTCGGCGGCACGCAGGCGGATACGTTCACCGTGCAGACGTCGACGGCCGCCGGCTTCACGACCATCAACGCGGGCAGCGGCACGGATACGGTGGTGGGCCACAGTGCGGAGGGCGCCTGGGCGATCACCGCCGCGAATACGGTGCGTTACCAGAATCTGGTGTTCGCCGTCGTCGAAGGAGTGACGGGCGCCGCCGCCACCGATACGCTCACCGGGCGTAACGCAGCCGCGACCTGGAACCTGACCGGGAACGCCGCCGGCAATGTCGATGGAATCCAATTCACGGGTGTCGAGGCGTTGCAGGGCGGCACGGCCAATGACCGCTTCGTCGTCGGTGCCGCGGCGGCGGGCTTCACGACGCTGCGTGGCAACGCCGGCACGGATACGGTCGCCGGAGCGATGACGACCAACGAGTTCACCTATGGCGGCGCGGGCACGGTCAGTATCGCGGGCCTGACGTTCGGTACGATCGAAGCCATCACCGGAGCGGGCATTGACGATCGGCTTGTCGGCAGCAACGAGAACCTCACCTGGGTCGTTTCCGGCGCGAGCACGGGTACGATCGCGGCACTGCGGTATGCGGGCATCGAGAGCCTGCAGGGCGGCAGCGGCAACGATACCTTCAGCTGGCGCACCAGCGGCAGCCAGGCCGGCAGCGTGGATGGCGGTGCCGGTGTCAATGTGCTCGACTATTCCGCGTTCGGCCCCACCCTGCCCGTCACCGTCGACCTGACGGCCGGCACCGCCACGGCCATCGGCGCCGCGGTATCGAACCTCCGCAACGTCCGTGGTGGAGCGGGCAACGACCAACTGCGGGGTGATAGTCAGGTCAACCAACTGGTCGGCAACGCGGGCAACGACCTGATCTGGGGCGAGGGCGGAAACGACGCGCTGGAAGGCTCGTTGGGCAACGACGTGCTCCTGGGCGGTGAAGGCAACGATACGCTGGCGGGCCAGGGCGGCAAGGACCTGCTCATCGGTGGCGCCGGAGCCGACACGCTTACGGGCAGCGACGGCGAGGATCTGCTTATCGGCGGCACGACGATCCACGATTCGATCTCCACGGCACTGCTGGCCCTGATCGCCGAATGGGCCGGGCCGCGTGCCTACACCGAACGAGTCCAACGCATCAAGGGTGTGTTCTCGGATGGATTCAATGCCGGTTACTACCTGCGAGCTAACCAAGACGTGCTGAACGACGCGAGCGTCGACACGCTCACCGGCGGAACGCAACGCGACTGGTTCTATCGCAGCGTCGACGATGTGTTCTCGGGCGCTGGCGAGCCGGCGGCCGACGAGTACAAGGAAATCCTGGCTTAGCAGCGTAGTCGGCACACGGCGTGTGCCGACTACGTTTTCGAATCGACGCTTGGTTGCGGCTTCGACGACCGACCACTGCGGAACGAGGGTCGGCCAAGAGGCCGGGGCGTTTCCACGCGGATCCATGTCGAACGCCTGTTGTTCGGCACACGGCGTGTGCCGACTACGTTTTCGAATCGACGCTTGGTTGCGGCTTCGACGACCGACCACTGCGGAACGAGGGTCGGCCAAGAGGCCGGGGCGTTTCCACGCGGATCCATGTCGAACGCCTGTTGTTCGGCACACGGCGTGTGCCGACTACGGTGCCAGTCTCACGCGGTGCATGCGGTTCGCCTCGGGGTGTGTCAAGAAAAGCGAACATGGGCTGCGGGGCGACTGCAAGTCCGTGTCGCGAAGCTTGCCTCGCCGGGGGATGGCGACTAAAACCAGAGCAGGCGGGGGGTGCTCCTGTGGGTGCAGGCCGCGTTCCTGATGTCACGCGGGGATGCCGGGAAGCATGTTGTCTCCCGGTTCACGAACAGGATGGTTCTGCCCATGTTCCAACCACCCCCGCGACCGGCGCTTAGGCGGCATCGAAACGCCCTCCGCGAGCGACCGCTCGCATCGAGCCCGGAGACGCTTGAACCGCGTCGTGCCCTCGACGGATACTCGCTCGGCTTCGCCATGCGTTCCCCGACGCTTGAGGCGGCCCCGCCCTCCGCGGCTTTTGATGTCGCCGGCCAGACGTTTCTCGCCGGCAGCTTCACGGGGACAGTCGATGTGGGGTCGGACGAGCCAGGGGCCAGCGGCGTCGCGCGTTCGCTTACCAGCCAGGGCAAGTCGGACATCTATCTGCTCAAGAACGATTCGTTCGGACGCACGCTCTGGGCGCACTCGCTGGGCTCTGGCGGCCGGGACACGGTGACGCGCATCGCGGCCGATGGGCTGGGCCATGTGCTGGTGCTGGGTACGTTCGAGCAGACCGTCGACTTCGACCCGGGCCTCGAGCAGGAGCTACGCACGGCCAGTGATTCACGCGATACGTTCTTAGTGAAGTACCGTCCGGACGGCCAGTTGGCTTGGGTGCGCACCTGGGACCTCGACGAGATCGACGACGGGATGGGCGATCTCGTGGCGGCCCCCGAGGGCTCGGTGACCGTCGGTTGGTCTTTCGCGGGAACGATCGACGCCGATCCAGGCGCGGGCGAGCGAAATCTGGTCAGCGCGGGCCTGTCGGACATTGGTCTGGTGCAGCTTGATGCCGACGGACAATTGGTCTGGGCGCAGTCGGTGGGCGGCACGGGATTGGAGGAGGTGCGGGCCCTGGCGCGCGACGGCGCAGGCAACTTGCTGGTCGGTGGTCGCTTCGCGGCGACGGTCGACTTTGATCCCGGGCCGGGTGAGGAGAACTGGACCAGCGATGGGGCAACCGACGGTTTCGTCTGGAAGCTGGACGCTGGCGGGGAGCATGTCTGGACGCGTCCGCTCGCCAGTACCGGCGGTGAACTGCTGGAGGGCGTGTGGGACCTCGACGCGGACGCGGAGGAGTCGGTCTATGTGACGGGAGCCTTCGCGGGCTCGGCGATGCCCGATCCGAACCTGGACCAACTGCCCTGGCAAAGCCTGGGCCTGACGGACGGTTTCGCCTGGAAGCTCAGCGGCAAGGGCGACACGGTGTGGGCTACGCGTTTGAGGGGCGGCGCTGCGGGGCAGGCCGCGCGTGGCACGGCGATTCGACGCAGCCTGGACGGTGAGCTGGTCTATGTCGCGCCGTCGGTGGGGCCGGCCGCCGTGACGATGCTGGAGGGGCACGGCGTCGAGCTGCCGTCGAGTTTGCTGGCGGGCGCCCGCGCGCACGAGCTGCTGGTCGACCCGCTGGGCAACCTGCTGGCGGTGGGAACGTTCCGGGGCACGCTGGAGGTGGATCCGGCCGAGCAGGTTCCGGCACTGGAGAGTTTCTTTCCGGCGGCCTACTTCGCGCGTTATGCGCCGAAGCCGGCCGATCCGGGCAGCCTCGGTTTGCAGACGCCCGCGTTTCCGTTTCAGCTCGCGGAGGATGGAAACGGCGAGTCCTATACAGTGACACTTTCTAGTCAGCCGCTGGCGCCGGTGGAGATTGTGCTCGAAGCGAGCCCGTCGCTGGAAGTGGATCCGAGTCGCCTGGTCTTCACGGCGGAGACCTGGAATGTTCCGCAGCAGGTGCTGTTGCGCGCGCCGCGCGACCATCAGGCGGCAGGAACGGTCCCCGCCTCCGTGCTGCATGCCGGCCGCAGCGCGGATCCTCGCTTCCAGGACGTGCAGGCTTCCCTGGGTGTCGACATCCTGGATGCCGACGTGGCGCCTCCACTCGACGCCGGTTTCGGCGTGGGCGGCATCCTGTTGACAGGGATTCCAGCAGCCGGGGAGGGCATGCGCGAGGCGATGGCGGCCGGCGCAGTACGCACTTCGAGCGGCGGGCTCGCCCTCGTAGGCACGGCCTACGACGATGGCCTGCTCTCGCCGTCCCTTGCGGCGGTGGCTCGTTACAATGCGGCCGGGCAGCTCGTTCCCGGTTTCGGCGCGCAGGGCCTGGTGCTCGAATCCTGGGACGCGCCCTCCGTAACTGGCCAGGGTGTCGCCCTGCAGTCGAGTGACCGACTGTTGGCCGTGGTGTCCCGCGGGGACGGTAGCGGCGTGGCGGTCGTGCGTTACTTACCCGACGGACAACGCGACCTTGCGTTTGGCGCCAGTGACGGGGCCAGCGACGGTCGCGCGTTCGTGGCCGCACCCGAAAATGCTCGCCTGTCGGCCGTGGCCATCCAGACGCACGACAACGATGCGATCACCGTCGCCACCCATGTCCTGCAGACGGCGACCGGCCAGTACGACCTGGGGCTCCTGCGTTTCACAGCCAATGGAACCCCCGACACCAGTTTCGGCACCAACGGACGCGTGGTGCTGGATCTCGGCGGAACCCTGGACCTGCCCCACGCGATGCATGTGTTGCCCGACCATCGTGTGCTCGTCGCCGGTGAATCGCAGGGGCATTCGGTCGTCGTGCGATTCCTGCCCAACGGACAGCTCGATGCGACGTTCGGCACCTCGGGCATCCAGCGATTCGACTTCGGAGGCCCCACCGATCGACTGCTCGCCCTGACGGTTGACCCGCAGCAGCGTATTGTCCTCGCCGGCCTGACACTCGTGGACCTGTACCCGCGGCTGGCCGTTGCACGCCTCTCGGCCAACGGAGTCCTGGACGGCGGCTTCGGCAGCAACGGCCGCACGGTTGTCGCCCCGCCGACTCGCGATGGAGCGGTCGAAGGCGTCTTGCAGGAGCAGGAGGCGGCGGGCGTAGCGGTGCTGCGCGATGGGACCGTGCTGGTGGCCGGCACGTTGCGTGGGCCGGAGTTGGAGCAGGGGCAGTCGTCTGACTGGGTGCTTTCCGCCTTCCACACCGATGGGTCGTTGGCCGAGGACTTTGGACAGCAGGGACACCTCGTGCTGGACTTCGGTGGCCACGAACAGGCCGCCGCGCTGCTCTCGCAAGGCGACGGACAGGTCGTGATCGTCGGCACGCACGATCATCAGTATGCCGCCGCGCGGCTGGTCCTGGAAACTTTCGACCCGTACGACCTGAATCGCGATGGACTGGTCGACACGCGTGACATCGACTACCTGTACGCCGCCATTCGCACGCAGACCACCGAACCACGCCTCGACCTGAACCTCGATGGCAAGGTCGACCGCGCGGACGTCGACTACCTGGTCCGTTCCGTGCTGAAGACCGAGTATGGCGATGTCAACTTGAACGGCATCTTCAACTCCAGCGATCTCGTGCTGGTCTTCCAGGCGGGCGAATACGAGGACGGAGTGCCCCGCAACTCGGTATGGCTCACCGGCGACTGGAACGGTGACGCCGAATTCAGTTCGAGCGACTTCGTCTTCGTGTTCCAGCAGGGCGGCTACATTTCCAACGCAGTGCCCCTGGCTGGTTCACCGCCTTGGGTGGCGTCGCCCGCCGCTGGACTCGCTCGTTGGGAACTGGGCTTGGCGGCTTATCTGCGGGATCGGGACGAGGACCAAGGTGGGGTGGCCGACGACGCCTAGGGCGTTCCGGCCAAGGATGGTGTCGGCCATCGGCCCGCTGGGTGGGGCTATTCGTCGAGCGTCACGGTCTCGCCGCCATTGCGTGAGAAGAGGCCGTTGATCGTTTCGGCGGGCAGGTCGGCGCCGAGTGCGCGGACGGAGCCATCGCCGAACACCGCGTAGAAGCGTCCCGACCAGATCTTGCCCAGGCCGCGAAGCGGTTGTTGCGTGTCCCAGGCGAGGTCGTCCGGTTTGGTCCAGGGCACCGCCGCGTCGTCGTCCGCTTCCACCAGCATCACGGTTCGGGAAGTCCCGTCGGTGATGTCCCGCATGCTCGTGCCGCGGCGGCCGTTGCTGAGGATGGTGTTGGGGGCGACGATGGCAAGGTAGTTCGTGTAGCCTTCCTCCAGCTTGGAACCGGGCGATTTGAAGAAGGACGGCATGCGTGCGATCAGCGCGCGGTTGTGCGGGCTGTCCCAGGGCTCGTTCTTGCGAAACTGTTCGTACAACGCGTTCTCCTCGAGAAATGGCAGGATTGCCACACGCCAACTGAGGCCGGGTGAGCCGTCGGCGGCCTGGAACGCGGCCGCTTTCGGAAAGCGTTCGTTCGTGGTCTCATAGTTGAGCAGCGCGAGCGCCAGTTGCTTCATCTGGCTGGTGGTCTCGCTGCGAAGCACGGCGCCGCGGACCGAATTGACGACATTGCCCGTGGAAGGACTGCGCCTGCCGGGCTTCGCCGCCGTGTCATCCACCGCCGTGTCCTCCACCGTCGCGTCATCCGCCGCCGGGGACTCGGCCGGATCGTCCGCCGCGTCGCTTCTCGCCTCGCCGTCGGCCGACTGCAGGTCCCGCACATACTGCTGGTCGGCCTCGCTGAGACGTTCCAGCGGCATCTTGAGCGTCTTGTCGGTGCCTGGTTTGCGAAGCGTCACCACGCCTTCCGCGAAGGAGACATACTCGGCCAACGTCTTGTGCTTGCCCGTGATGTCGGTCCACGTGCGAGCCTCCTCGGCGTCCAGCGGCACAGCCACGATCATCGACGCGACGAGATACGCCAGCGTCCATCCGCGGATTGGCAGTCGGGAAAGCAATCCACGCATCGGTTTGTCCGCATACCCGCGATGATCCATAGGACCCACTCCTGCCCTCATAAGGTACTGCCGTCACGTTTCGCTCAATAGAACACGACGACCTGACGAATTCAATTGTCTCTCCCCAGTGGACGCATTGCCGATCGGCAGGGCGAGCCGTCTCGTGGGGGACCGCCACGCTTGGCCCGCCTGGAGTAACCGCATGACCACGCACGACCAGACGTTCGAAGCCCTCTGCCAGCAACTCCGCAAGGCGGCTCAGCTGGAGTCCATCAATTCGCTGCTGAACTGGGACGAACGGACCTACATGCCGTCGCAGGCGGGCGAGTACCGCGCCGAGCAGATTGCCACCGTGACGTCACTGACGCACGACTGCCGCACCGACCGGCGGATTGGGGAATGGCTGGACGCGCTGGCCGACCACCCGGGCCTGGCCGAACCGGCGAGCGACGTGGCCACGGTGATCCGCCGCGCGCGTCGGGACTACGATCGACACGTAAAGCTGCCGTCGCGGCTGGTGGAGGAGTTGGCGCGGCAGAGCGTGACGGGGCAGCAGGTCTGGGTGGAGGCGCGGAAGGCGAACGACTTCGCGAAGCTGGCGCCGAGCCTGGAGGCCATCGTTCGGCTGAAACGCGAGCAGGCGGCGTGCTGGGGCTATGCCGACTGCCCGTACGACGCACTGCTGGACGAGTACGAGCCGGACGCCCGCACGCGCGACGTCGCGGCGACGATGGAGGGCCTGCGGGCGGAACTGGTGCCGCTCGTGCAGGAAGTGCTCGGCCGCGATCGTGGCGTGCCTCGCGATCTCCTGAATCGCCACTATCCTCAGTCGGTCCAAGCCCGTTTCGGCCAGGAGATGGCAGCCGCCCTGGGGTTCGACTTCCAGCGCGGTCGCCTGGACATCACCCACCATCCGTTCTGCACCGAGATGGGGCCGCACGACTGTCGCATCACGACTCGCTACGACGAGCGCTTCTTCCCCTCGGCGTTCTTCGGGATCCTGCACGAAGCGGGCCATGGGATGTACGAACAAGGTCGGCGGCCCGATCAGTATGGCCTGCCGACGGGCCAGTACGTGTCGCTCGGCATCCACGAGTCGCAGTCGCGATTGTGGGAGAACCAGGTCGGCCGCAGCCGCGCTTTCTGGACGCATGCGTTTCCGCGCGCACAGCGGGCCTTCCCGGACAGCCTGGGCTCCGTGTCGCTCGACGACTTCGTGCTCGCCATCAATGACGTGCGGCCGTCGCTGATCCGCGTGGAGGCCGATGAAGCCACCTACAACCTGCACATCCTCGTGCGGTTTGAACTGGAGCAGGCACTGATCCACGACGAACTGAAGGTGGCCGACCTGCCCGAGGCGTGGAACACGAAGTACACGCAGTATCTTGACATCGAACCGGCGACGAACGCCGACGGCGTGATGCAGGATATCCACTGGCCCGCCGCCTTGCTCGGCTACTTCCCCACCTACACGCTGGGCAACCTCTACGCGGCGCAGTTCTTTGAAGCGATGGATCGGGAGTTCCAGGGGATCGACCGCTTGATGGCTCGCGGGGAGTTCACGCCGATCCTGGAGTGGCTGCGGACGCATGTCCACCAGCATGGGCAGACGTTCACGCCCGCGCAGCTGCTGCAGCGCGCGACCGGACAGACGCTGTCGCACGCGGCGCTGATCCGCCACTTGCGGGGAAAACTGCTGCCGTAGCGGAATGCCTAGGCGCCTCCCGAGCCCTTTGCGTTGGCGCGCGGCCGGCGGTTCCAACGCCACCAGCGGATCGGACGCGACTCGAAGACGATCGTCGCGTGACTGGCGATGATGACCTCCTCGTGCTGCACACGCTGCGGCTGCAGGCGCGGGCGGTGCGAATCCAGCAGCCAGTGCCACTCCCAACCGGATGGCAGCGACGGAAGGTGCACGACAAGCGGTTCGCCGTGGGCGTTGAACACGACAAACACCCGCTTCCGCGCCCGGCGTCCGGCGACCAGGTCGTCCTGGTCCATAGGATGGCGCAGGAGCATCCCCAGCTTGGCCTGGCCGTCCCGCCAGTCCGCGTCCCGCATCGGCGCCGCATCGCGTCGCAGCCAGAGGACGTGCCGTGCGTCGGAGGACAGGTCGCACACGGATCGGACCAGCAGGCCTTCGTCCATCCACTGGGCGCGTACACCCACGAGTCGCTGCAGGAACGGCTGCAGTTCGGCGGCGTCCGTCGTCTTGTCCCAGCAAAGCCATGACAGTTCGTTGTCCTGGCAGTAGCCGTTGTTGTTTCCCCGCTGCGAACGTCCCGACTCATCGCCCGCCAGCAGCATGGGAACGCCGCTGCTGAGCATCAGTGTGCAGAGGAAGTTGCGCATCTGGCGCAACCGCAACTGCTCGATGCCCCCGTCATGGGTTTCGCCCTCGACCCCGCAGTTCCAGCTGCGATTGTGGCTGTCGCCGTCCCGATTGTGCTCGCCATTCGCTTCGTTGTGCTTGTGCTGGTAGCTCACCAGGTCCTTGAGCGTGAAGCCGTCGTGGCAGGTGACGAAGTTGACCGAGGCCAGCGGGCGGCGGGCGGGCGGGAACAGGTCTTGGCTGCCGCACAGCCGTGTGGCCAGATCACTCTTGGCATCGGGAACGCCTCGCCAGAAGTCACGCGCCGTGTCGCGGAACTTGCCGTTCCATTCCCGCCACGGGGCGAGGAAGTTACCAAGCTGGTAGCCGTTCTCGCCCAGGTCCCACGGTTCGGCGATCAACTTCACGCGAGACAGCACCGGGTCCTGGTTCACGATCTGGAAAAACGTGCCCCAGGCGTGGAATGCGTGTTGGTCACGACCGAGCACCGGCGCGAGGTCGAAGCGGAATCCGTCGACATGCATCTCCTCCACCCAGTAGCGGAGGCTGTCGAGGATCATGCGCATCACCACCGGATGGCGCAGTTCCAAGCAGTTGCCGCAGCCGGAGTAGTCGGTGTAGTGACGACCATCCTTGCGTTCCAAGCGATAGTATTGCAGGTTGTCGATGCCTCGCCAGGAAAGCGTAGGCCCGAGCCGGTTGCCTTCGGCGGTGTGGTTGTAGGCAACGTCCAGCAGCACCTCGATGCCCGCCGCATGCAATCGTTTGACCATCTCCTTGAACTCATGGACTGCACCCAGCGGCTGGTCGGCGCGCGCGTAGCGAGGGTGGGGCGCGAAGTAGCCGAGCGGACTGTAGCCCCAGTAGTTGCGCAGTCCGCGATCGGCCAGGTGGCGGTCGTCAAGTGAATACTGGACGGGCAGCAGTTCCACGGCGGTGACGCCGAGCGACCGCAGGTGTGCGATCATCGGTCGCGATGCCAGGCCCAGGTAGGTGCCGCGCAGTTCGGCGGGAACTCCCGGATGCAGCATCGTTGCGCCCCGGACATGCGTCTCATAGATGATCGTGCGATCCCACGGCGTTCCAGGCCGGCGATCGTTACCCCACGGAAAACGCGTGTCGGCAACGGCCGCCAGCGGCGCGAAAGGTCCGCTGTCGCGCTCGTCGCTCGACAGGTCCTCGCGCGCGTCGCCAATCACATAACCAAACAATGCGTCGGACCACCGCACCGTGCGTCCGATCGCGCGAGCGTAAGGATCCAGCAGCACCTTGTGGCCGTTGAACCGATGACCTTCTTGCGGGCGGAAGGGACCATGGACGCGATAACCATACAGTTGGCCCGGCCCCAGGGCTGGCAGGTATCCGTGCCAGATGTCGTCCGTGCGCGCCCCCAAGGGGATTGCCACCGATTCACTGGTCCGGCCCGCGTCGGCGAACAGGCAGAGTTCGACGCGCGTCGCGTGCTCCGCGCTGAGGGCGAAGTTCACGCCGCGACCATCCCAGGTCGCTCCCAGGGGATGAGGCTGGCCCGGTTGGATCAGGAAACGCGTCATGAGGCAGTAGCCGCCAGCGAGACGGGGATGAATCAAACCTCCCCAGTTTAATCGGCGAAGCGTGCGTCACCAAACGGTCCGCAGGCCGGAAGAAGAGCGTTCGGCTAGTTCGCGGGTTGTGTCACCAACCTGAAACACGCGGCGGCGCAACGGCGGCCGCTTCATGTGGGCAACGCATGGCGGCAACGCGTTGCGGCTGGCGGACTGTCGCCAGCGACCGGCCGCATCCCAAGACCGGATCGCATGGCCCTGGCGGCTCAAGAACCGGCCCGCGAAGGACCGGAGTGGG
>CAZUJM010000002.1:55018-56751 GCA_964620405.1 uncultured Pirellulaceae bacterium
CGGCGGCCGCCTCGTGGTGGCAACGCGTGGCGGCGGGCGGTGTGTTGCGAGCGATCGGCCGCATCCCAGGACCCGATCGCACGCCAGAGCGGCTCAGGATCCGGCCCGCGAAGGACCGGAGTGGGCCTGGTCGATGCGAATGGCTCGCGTCGGTGTCGCCTCAGAGGAACCATTCCAGCCGGGAATGGCGTCCATGAGACGCGCGACGTATTCGCGATCCGCGGGACGAAGTCGAGGATGCAGGAAGGCACGCGTCACCTCGCTCCCCAGCGAAGCCGGGTGATGGACGCCCACCTTGCGGAATACTTCGCGCCGACGCTGCTCGATCGTACGAACGCTGAGCGTCATTTCCTGCGCGATCTCTTTGTTAAGCTTGCCCGAAAGAATGCCCAGCATCACGCCGCGTTCTCCGTCCGAAAGCTCACGCAGCGCCGCGACGACGCGCAGGCAGCGCACTCGCTGCAGCAGTTCTGCCGCAGCCGTCGCCAGGCCGCGGTCGATGTATTCCACGAGCGAAGGGAGATCGGCTGCGTCGTCCACCACGGCGGTGACTCCGGCTCGCATCGCCTGCACCACCTCTCGCGCAGTTGCCCGCGGCACCAGCAACACGACCGACACGGTGTGCGGTGAGGCTTCGCAACCCGCAACCGTCTCGGCCAGAGCTGCCTCGACCGACTCGGACGCCACGACCGCGCAGCAGGCAATCGGCTCGCCGCCCTCCAGTCTTCGCAGGTCGCTCCAGAAGTCCGCAGTGTTCGGATAATCAAAGAGTCCGCGACGATCGTCCGCAGTCCAGCGCTCGTGCAACGCCGTCCGCACGTCCTGCGGAACTCCAACCAGGCACACGCCTTCGTGCGACAGGCCGACGCCGAAAGTCACGGATCGCGTCGCGAACGGCTTCGACGTGGAGGACTGGTCGGAACGCGACGTAGATGAGGAATCCCCAGGCAGCGAACGCGCCGAGGTCGTCGATCCGGGAGCATGGTTTTCTGAAGCGGTCATGCGGTACCCCCGACGGTTCGGGTCCCCGTTTGCTGGAAGTAATGGGACTCCGTGTCCATTCTCTGTCCAGTGCCCGCGAGGAGCGACGCGCCTTGGTCAAGAGTTCGCACATCACCCGATTCGAAATCGGATGACCGCCTGGTGCGATCCCTACCTAGGAACGATGGACGGATGAGAGCAACGGAGTTCAGATGCAATGCGGCAGTGCGGGGGCTCCAGCGAACATCTTCGAGTGACCAAAAATCGAAGACCAGCAACGGGACGCAGGTCGTTCTTGTGAACGAACTGCCGCCTTTTCCCACGGTCCGCTGTCGGATTCCCGAAGGGCATTGTAAGCGGAATTCCTCAATTCGCTAGACTGCTCCTCACCGTAAACCATGTGTTTCGGCAAACCGAACCGTCTGGGTGCGAGCCTGCGGACGGCCCGTCTGGCGGGCATTCCCCATGGCGGATAAGTTCCTGAAACCCGCACGAGGCGGGCCCACGCTGGGGGGCTGGTCAGATTCTGGCTCTTCGAGTGATAAGTCATGCGGCGTCGGGACGTCAGGTGCCGGCGGTCCGGTCTGCCTGAAGGGGCGAGGACGATCGGGGACCGGCGTTGCGGCCAGGTGCCCCTGGAGACACCGAACCATCCCATGCTGAACGTGCTGGAACTGTTCGCGGGAATCGGGGGCTGCGCGGAGGCATTTCGCGCGCGTGAACCGGGCGTTCCGTCGCTTCGCTTCCAGGCG
>CAZUJM010000002.1:56761-62366 GCA_964620405.1 uncultured Pirellulaceae bacterium
CTTTTTCAATCGCGCCTTCATCGACGGCCTCAAAGGCGCTCGACATCAGCACGATCGCACGGGACGTCTATCGGCGAAACTTCACGCACCGCGCGACGGTATGTACGCTGGAGTCGCTGCCGGATTCGGCATGGGATGCGACGGCGGCGGATCTGTGGTGGATGTCGCCTCCGTGCCAGCCTTACACGCACCAGGGCCGTCGTCGCGACCTGGGTGATCCGCGCGCGGCGGCCTTCGTTGCGGTCTTGCGCCAGTTGGCGCGCGTGCGACCGCAGTCAATCGCGCTGGAGAACGTGCCGGGCTTCGTTGATTCGCAGTCGCACGCCGCGCTGCGCGAAGTCCTGGAGCGTTCCGGCTACGATTACCGAGAGTGCCTGCTCTGCCCCACGGAACTGGGCTGGCCCATGCGTCGTCGGCGATACTATCTGGTGGCGTCGCGCGGCGGACCGCTGCGTGAACGCTTACGTCGTCCGATGCCGCCGACGACGGTGCGTGTGATCCTGGAGCAGGCGCGGGCGGCCTGCCGCGAAGAAACGGGTAATCGCGAGCCGAGCCTGCAGCGGCCCAACGCGAACTGGCAACCGCCGTTCGCGGAAGATCGGCTGCTCGAACGCCACCGCGACCATCTGCATGTGCTGGACCTGGACGATCCGGGCGAGGTCGCCCGTTGCTTCACGTCGGCCTACGGCAAGTCGCCCTTGCGCAGCGGTTCCTACCTACGTGAAACTGACGGCAGGCTGCGTCATCTGACGCCGACCGAGGTGCTGGGCCTGATGGGCTTTTCGCCCGAATTCCGCTGGCCGTCGCACGTGTCGTGTCGACAGGCCTGGTCGCTGGCGGGGAACAGCCTGTCGATTGCCGCCGTGCGCGAGGTTCTCGCCTGGCTGCCGGGTTGCGACTTCTCTTGATGCCGCTCAGGAACGCAGGTTGGCGCGTTGCAGACGCAGCGCGTTGGCGATGACCGACACGGAACTGAGGCTCATGGCCAGCGCGGCCAGCATGGGGTTCAATCGCCAGGAGTCGCCGAGAAGCGGCACGAGGATGCCCGCGGCGAGGGGAATGCCGAGCGCATTGTAGGCGAAGGCGAAGAAGAGGTTCTGTCGGATGTTGCGCATCGTGAGGTGGCTGAGGCGGATGGCCTTGGCGATGCCGTCGAGGTTGCCGCGCAGCAGCGTGACCCCCGCGCTCTGCATGGCGATGTCGGTGCCGGTCCCCATGGCCATGCCCACGTCGGCGGCGGCCAACGCGGGAGCGTCGTTGATGCCATCGCCAGCCATCGCCACGACGCGACCAGCGGTCTTCAGCTTCTGGACATGGTCATGCTTGTCGCGCGGGGACACTTCGGAGCGATAGTGTTCGATGCCCAACTGGTGCGCGACGCGCCCGGCCACGCGTGCGTTGTCGCCGGTCATCATCTGGATATCGACACCCAGGCGGCGCAGCGAGGCGAGAGCGGACGCGGCGGACGGGCGAATCCGATCCTCGATGAAGAACGCCGCGGACGGTACACCCTCCATCGCCAGGTAGATCACCGATCGAGCGGCTAAGCCGGTCGTCGAGTCGGCGGGGTCGGGCGGAGGCGCGAGAGTGGCCTGGGTGGCGCTGGCGACAAACGTCCACTTGCCGACCGCGATCTCGCGGCCAGCCATCGTGCCGCGCACGCCAGCTCCGGGCGTCGCCCTGAACTGCGTCACGGCGGATAGCTTCAGTCCACGTTCCCGTGCCGCCGTCAACAGCGCGTGACCCAGCGGATGCTCGCTCGACTGTTCCAGCGAGGCCGCCCAATGCAACGCCTCGGCTTCCGTCATGTCGTCGCGCAGCAACTGCGTGGCCGCCAGCGTCGGATGGCCTTCGGTCAGCGTCCCCGTCTTGTCGACCACCAGCGTATTTACGCGTTCGACGGTTTCCAGGATGGCCGCGTCGCGGACCAGGATCCCCTCCTTCGCGCCGCGACCCAGGCCGACCACGATCGACATCGGCGTGGCGAGGCCCAAGGCGCACGGGCAGGCGATGATCAGCACGGACACCGCGTGCACCAGCGCATGCGCGAACTTCGAATCGGCGGGCCCCCATACGGCCCAGCAGACAAACGTTACCAGGGCAGTGGCCACCACGATCGGCACAAACCAGCCGGCCACGCGGTCGGCCAGGCGCTGGATCGGAGCCCGGCTCCGCTGCGCCTGAGCGACCAGTTGCACGATCTGTGCGAGCAGCGTCTCCTGCCCAACGTGCCGGGCGCGCATGCGAAACGCGCCGGTCTGGTTGACGGTTCCGGCGACCACGGAGTCCCCGGCCTGCTTGTGCACCGGTTCCGACTCGCCGGTCAGCATCGACTCATCGACATGGCTCTCGCCGTCGATCACTTCGCCGTCCACGGGAACGCGATCGCCCGGCACGACCTCCAGCAGGTCGCCGACGCGCACGTCGCCCAGCGGCACCTGCGTGGCCTGTCCGTCCGCGACACGACGCGCCGTGGGCGGGGCGAGCGACACGAGTTCACGCAGGGCATTGCCGGTGCGCTTGCGGGCTCGCAGTTCCAGCACCTGCCCCAGCAGTACCAGCGTGATGATCGAAGCGGCCGCTTCAAAATAGACGACCACATGGCCGTGCTCGCGAAACGCAGCCGGTACCCAGTCGGGGGCGAGGACCACCAGTCCGCTGTACAGAAACGCCGTCAACGTCCCCAGGCCGATCAGCGTGAACATGTTTCCATGCCCGCTGCGCACCGACTGCCATGCTCGCTGCAGGATCGGCCAGCCGGCCCCCAGGACCACTCCGGCGCACAGCAGCGCTTGCAGCGGCAAAGCCACGCCGGGACCGCCGAGCCAGGAGTCGATGGGGAGACCCAGCATCGGGCCCATCGCGATCAGCAGGAGCGGAACGTTGAACAGCGTGGCCCACCGCAGGTGGCGCTGCATGGACCGCAGTTCCGGGTCGTCGTCGTCCGTTGACACGCTGGATGCCTCCAGCGCCATGCCGCACAGCGGACAACTGCCCGGATGGTCTTGCTCCACCTGGGGGTGCATCGGGCAGGTGTACTTCACCGCGCCGGGCATCAGGACGGGCGCCGCCAGTTCCAACGCCATGCCGCAGACGGGACACGCGGCCGGCTCGTCGCTGCCGACGCCCGGACACATGGGACAGATGTAGCGATACGAACGGCCGTCGTCCGTCGAGGCCCGTGGGTGGCCACCCGCGAGCAGGCCGCCGTCGAGCGGCACCAGCGTCGGGCCGTGGCAGCAGCCGCCTGCGGAACCCGCTGCCGCCGGATCCAGGAACTTGCGTCGGCAGCCCTCGCAGCAAAAGTAGTACGCCTGCCCGTCCTTCTGGGCCGAGATCGCCGTTCGTTCATCGACCTGCATGCCGCAGATTGGGTCTTGAGCCATCGCGTCGCGAACGCTCCTCGCAAGAAAACAGGCCCGGATTGGAAACGACCACCAAGACCCATCCTTGGAGGGATCGCCCGCCGCGGCAAGGCCACCGCGGCGAAATTCGGTCGACGGACCAAGCCAGCTCCTGCGGGCAACGCACAAGCCCACCACGGTCACGGGACGCGACAGGCGCTTCCGCGACAGGCCGCGACAGGCCGCGACGCGCCACCACGCGCCACCACGCGGCTCGCTGCGCTACGGTTCCAGTGCCACGTAGTCCAGCCCGACCATGAAGGCTGGATGCGCGTGCGGGTTCGCTCCTACGATCTCCAGCGTCAACCGATGTTCGCCCGCCGTCAGCTGGTGGCGGCCCAGGTCCATCACGCCGGTGGTCACGACGCCGGGTGCGTACAGGTCGATGGGCGGGCCGAGCGGCTTGCCGTCGAGCCGCAGTTGCACCATGCCGTAGTCGGGTGCCATCGAGAGGACGGCCTTCAGCTGGTAGTCCTCGTCCTCGGCGACGGGGATTGCCAGCGACAGCTTGTCGCCCACCTTCGCTCCCGTCCACCACAGCTGGCCCTGGTCGCTCCAGCGATCGCCCCGGAACGCCGCCATGCCCTGGCTGACCACGGAGCCGTCCGACTTCTCCACGATCTTCAGCGACTCGCCTTCCAGCGCGCCGGGGACTTTGCCGGTCGCCGCGTCGATCGGCGCGGACTCCCCGCGCGCGACCACCTGTGACGGACTAGCGAGGTACGCGAGCAGGTCGCGGATCTCGTGGTCCTTCAGCTTGTCCAGCAGCCCCTCGGGCATCATCGACAGCGGCGACAGGTCGCGACTTTCCACCTCGGCCTTGGCGATCAACAGCGTGTCGTTCAGCGTGCGGATGGTGACCGCCGAGTCCGTCTCCTGCTTGACGAGCCCCGAGACGACGCGGCCGTCGGCGAGTTCGAGGACGGTCATGCGGTAGTCGTTGCCGAGGACAGCGCTGGGATCGACGACGTTTTCGAGGATGTAGTCGAGGTTGGCGCGGTTGGAGCCGGTGATGTCGGGGCCGACGTCGCCACCTTCGCCGAACAGTTTGTGGCAGTTGCCGCAGGTGGCGGTGAACAGTCGCCGTCCATTGCCCGCGTTGACTTCCGGCGCGTCGGCCGAGGCCAGTTGCTTGAGCTGCGCGATGCGTTCCTGCTTGCTGGCCGATGCTTCACGGATTTCGCCCCACACCTGGCGGACGCGTTCCTCCAGCGACGTATCGCCCAGGCTGAGGATCTGTCGCACGTTGAATGCGTGCAGGTCGGTCGAGGGTACGCGTTTCGCCGCGATCGCCTCCAGCAGCTCGCGGGCGTATTCGGGCCGTGCCGTCAGCGTGCTGATGGCGTCGCGTTTCTCTTCGTCCGACCACTTCGAGTAGCCAGCCAGCAGGATGGTGGGCGTGGATGCATCGCCGAGTGTGGCGAGCGCGCGGACGGCGGGTCCACGCAGGGTGGCGTCGCCGAGCACGGCTTGGAAGGCGGACGCGGCCTGTTTGTCCTGGCCGCGCACGAGGATCTCCAGCGCCGCGAGTCGCTGGTCGATCGACAGCCCCGCGTCCTGCAGGCGTTCCCGCATGCGAGGATAGACGCGCTGGTCGCCGAAAAGGATCGCGACCTCGTCGGCCCGTTCACGCACCGTGGCGTCGGCGCTGGCCTGAAGTCGTTCGTAGGCCGCCTGCCAGGAGGGAGTGGCCCGCAGGCCGGCCTGGCCAGCGAAGGCCTGGAGCATCTGGCCGAGCATCATCGAGCGGCTGGCGTCGTCGGTGGCTGCGGCCAGTCGGGCGACCACGGCGTCGCGGGAGGCACCTTCGGCCGCGGCGCGACGCACGAGGAACTCACGCACCTTCGCGATCTGGCAACGGTCGGCCAGTTCCAGCGCGCGACCCGGATCGGCAGGCACCAGCGGCTCGATGCCATACCACACCAAGTACGGCAGGTTGTGGTCCTCGGCGTCTTCGGCATGGGACACGAGGCCCTCCGCGATCGGCCAACGTGCCTCCAGCGGCATGCGCTGCAGCGCGGAGCAGAGGTAGAGCCGCACCAGCTGCGAGGAATCGTCGCGAGCGAGCTTCGCCATCTCGCGCTGGAACTCCAGGCTGGCCTCGCCGTCCTCCAGTTCCAGCTGGATGGCCCAGCCGCGGACCGCTTCGTCGGAGTTGCGGAGCAGTTCGAGGCGGCGCTGCGGTGTCAGCAGGCCGGTGG
>CAZUJM010000002.1:62376-70574 GCA_964620405.1 uncultured Pirellulaceae bacterium
GCAGAAGCTGAACGTGTCGGGGCGCGAGTGGGAGCGCGCAGCCGCCGTGTGCCATCGGCATGGTTTATCGCCATCTGCCATAGCGGACCGTCGATGGCCGAGCTGTCCAAGCGTCCCGTGGCCGCTCGCTCCTGTAGCAAGCGGCGCGCGACGCGAACATACCAGTCGTTCGCATGCAGCTGCATGCTGACGAGGTCGGTATCTTTGAGCGCGGCCAAGTCGACGGCCTCCGGCTGGCGATCGCCGTACACGACCCGGTAGACGCGCCCGTTCGTGCGGTCCCAGATCTCGGGGTTCGTGCGATGGCAGGCGTTGGGATCGTACCAGTCGATCAGGTAGACCGAACCATCGGGCGCGCAGCGCAGGTTGATCCCGCGGAACCACTTGTCGTTCGCCAATAGCAGGTCGGGTGCTCGCGAGCCGACGTAGCCCGATCCGTGACGCTCCAGGTGGTCCTGGTTGACGCGGTTGCCATGCACGTTGTTCATGAAGATCTGGTTGCGGAACGAGGACGGCCAGTTATCCCCCAGGTAGATCATCGCGCCGCAGTGCGCGTGGCCGCCGCCCGCCGCCAGCGTATCGGCTGGCGGCGCCGGCTCGGCGCCCCACCACGCGTGGTCGCGGATGTCACCGGCATAGTGCAGGTGCTTGGCGATCGTCGGGATGTCCTCGAAGAAGTAGCGGTCGAAGTGCTGGCCACCCTGTCGAGAGTAACGCGCGCCCTGGATCACATGGTAGAGGTGCGGAATCACGCAGGCGGTGATGAACGCATGACCCTGGTCATTGAAGTCGACACCCCAAGGATTGCTGGTTCCCCAGGAGAAGACCTCGAACTGGTGTCGCGTCGGATGGTACCGCCAGACGGCCGCGTTCATCGGAGTTCGCTCATGGTCCGGCGCACCCGGCTTGCCGACGCGCGAGTGGGTGAAGACACCATGGCAGCCGTAAAGCCAGCCGTCGGGACCCCAGTTGAAGGCGTTGAGTGTTTCGTGCGTGTCCTCGTAGCCGAATCCGTCCAGCAGCACCTGCGGTTCACCGTCCGGTCGATCGTCGCCGTCGCGATCGGGAATGAACAGCAGGTACGGCGCCGCACCCACCCACACGCCGCCGAAGCCAACCTCCAGTCCGCTGACCAGGTTGAGTCCCTCGGCGAACACCGTGCGGCGGTCGAAGCGGCCGTCATGGTCTTGGTCCTCGAGGATCACGAGCTTGTCCTTGCCCTGCCCTTCCTCGGCACGGATCGGGTACGTGTAAGCTTCGGCCACCCAGAGTCGTCCGCGGTGGTCGAAGGCCATGGCCACGGGCTGGTGGATCATCGGCTCGGCCGCCGCCAACTGCACGCGGAAACCCTCCAGCGCAGTCATGTGCGCCGCCGCCGCCTCGGGCTGCAGTCCCGCTTGGATCGGCACGGTCGCCGGCTTCTCCTGCGCCGAAATGGCTTCCGCCGCCCGCGCCGGAACGGAGACTCCGCACGCCAACAACACCACGCACCAGATCCAGAAACGACTCATGGCTTACCTCGTTGGAATGTCCCCGTGGAGAATTGACAATGGGTTGTCATCCTCCCGTGAGTGCCCGAGCGCGGGCCGTAGACGCCTTCGGTTCCGCGACGGTGGCTCATTGTAAAGGCCCATTCCCCTGGCGGGTATACTTCCCAGGCCGGGGGACGGCCAGGTAGTCGGCACATGCCATGTGCCGATCGTGGTCCCCGACGCCGACCAGTCGGTCAGCCACGATGGCGGGAACGCCTTCTTCGGCCTGAAAGCAGCCAGGCGACGCCAAAGGCCAGCGAGGTTGACGCGGCCGAGGCGGGCTCGGGTACGGCCAGGAGGATCGGCCGGGAGCCCGCTTCAAATCCACCGCGCTGGAAGACGAAGACCAGATCCCGCGTGCCGAAGTCGCCATCTCCATCCCAGTCGCCATCGGACCATCCCGAGTTGTCGGCGACGTTGTCCTCATACTCGCCCGCCTGGAAGACACGAACGAAGTCGGCCGTGTTGAATTCGCCATCGAGGTTGGCGTCGCCAAAATAGGTACGCTTCAACTCCTCGACCCAGACGACGCGGTCCTCCTGGTTGATGCGGCGGTCGCCGTTGAGGTCGTGGGAGGGATTCTGCGAACCGCTGCGCACGGCTTGCGTCAATTGGTCGATGTCGCTGACATCGCAGATCAGATCGCCGTTCAGGTCGCAGCCTCCCGGCTTCGGTTCGTCGATACGGCGAAGGAAAACGATCTCCCATGGACGCTGCAACTGGCCGCTATCCTGCGTCAGTAGGTCGAGGACATCGGTGCCGTCGAGGTTCGAACGCTGCAGTTTCACCGTGCCGTTGTCCACCCAATAGAGATGCTGGCTTTGCGCGTCGACGGTGATGCCGTGAGGGGCCGCGTCCACGCCCGCCGCCGGGATCTTGTGGAGCGTTTCGACCTGCGTGCCATCGAGGTTGGCACGCTGCACGAGGTCGGTGCCGCGATCGGTCCAGTACATCTTGTCACGCGTCAGGTCGAGGTCGATGCCGCGGAGCAGGCTGTTGGGCGGAAAGGAGACGAGGTCCTGGATATTCGATCCGTCGAAGTTGGCTCGCTGGATTTTGCGTGCTCCGTAGTCGGTCCAGTAGATCTGTTGGCGCGGCGCGTCCAAGGCCAGGAAATACGGGCTCCCGAGGCCCGTGATGAAGTCCTCGACCTGGCTGCCGTCGAGGTTGGATCGCTGGATCTTGGCGTTGGTCGCGTCGGCCCAGTAGAGCTTGCCCGAGATGCTTTCCACGGCAACGCCGGCAGGAAAGCCCAGTCCAGTGGTGACAAGATCCTGGATGCTGGAGCCATCCAGTCGGCTGCGCTGGATCTTGTTCTCGCCGTTGTCGGCCCAGTACATCCACGCCTGCGCCGCGTCGACGTCCACGCCGCGGGCCTCGCCGAGTCCGCCGACCAGCACCCGGGCGTTGGATCCATCCAACTGCGAGACCCGGATCGTGTTGGCACCGCGATCGGACCACAGCAGCCGCGGCGGCAAGGCGCTGGCCCGCAGGCAGGAGGGTACCGCAGCGGCGGCTGCCAGAACCATCAGTCTTAGGCCAGCTGTCCACTTCATCCGCTCGATACTCCTCGGGGTCTGCCCGTTCATGCTCCTGCCCGGGAAACGGCCGAAAGCCCCGGGCTGTCGCCAGACCGCTGCGGCTTTACGAAATGCCAGCGGCGTGCCGTCAAACTCTGCCAACCCGGAAGGCTTGGACGCCCGAGCGGACGTCGACGTCATCCGGAAATCGGAATGTAACCAAGAGTTTCCGGGGAAACCAGTTTTCGAGGACGAGTCGTGATAGAATCGGGGTATTCAGGCTCGGACTTGTCGCGCGTCAAGACGTTGAAACACGCCGGCGGGCGTGGCAGTCGGGCGACCCAGGACCCAGGATCCAACCACCATGTGGCCCATCAATGAGCAGACGCAGGAGCTGATCGACGCGGCCAAGGCGGGGCGGCCGGATGCGGCTGGCCAGCTGCTGGACCGTCATCGCGATGCGCTGCGCCGGATGGTGGAATTGCGACTGGATCGCCGGATCCAGCAGCGGATCGACGCCAGCGACATCGTGCAGGAGGTGATGATCGAGGCGAATCGGCGGTTAGAGCAGTACCTGGCGACGCCGGCGATGCCGTTCCATCTGTGGCTGCGGCAGATGGCTCGCGACCGCATCATCGACGCCCACCGAAGGCATCGGGCAAGTGGCAAGCGGAGCGTGGATCGTGAGCAGGCAATGGCGGCTCCGGCTTCGCTGGATCGCTCGACCATGGAGCTGGCCGGCCAGCTGTGCGATCCGGAACTGACGCCCGCGGCCGCAGCGACGATGCAGGAGCTGCAGCGGCGGTTCCAGGCGGCCTTGGAGACGATGGAAGACCACGATCGCGAGATCGTGCTGATGCGACATTTCGAGCAGCTGTCGAACCAGGACGCGGCGCGTACGCTGGGGCTGACGGAGCCGGCGGCGAGCATGCGTTACCTGCGAGCGATCCGCAAGCTGCGCAAGCTGCTGGCGGAGCCGAGCGACGAAGACGGCGGCTCGATGCTTCCCTGATCCCAGCGGCCCATCGCACCCCCGCGCCGAGTCACCGAACCTACCGTCCGTCTTGAGGCCGATTCTTCCTTTCCGCGAGGCGTAACGGCTGTTCGATATGCTCCCTCCCGAAGCCAACGCGAAGGCGATCGAGGGCTCGACCGACGAAGTGGTCGAGCGTTCCATCGCTGCGCCGGGCCTACCTCCCGCACCGGACGCATCCGAGGCTGCCGACCTGTCGGAGATGTCCGACAGTGACGCGGTGTTGGCAGCGGTGCTGGAGCGACTTTCGGAGCAGGCGGCTCGTGGCGAGTGGGTGGACATCGACCGTGAAGCCGCGGAGCTCGGAGATCTTGGCGGCGAACTCCGCGAATTGTGGGGCGCCGTGATGCTGGCGGACGCGGTGGGCGCGCACAGTCCGGCATCGCTGGCGGGGGATGCGGCCGACCTGCCCATCGGGTCTTCGTTGACACTGCCGTATCGGTTTGGCGACTACGAACTGCTGGAGGAGGTCGGGCGTGGCGGCATGGGCGTGGTCTACCGCGCGCGGCAGATCAGCCTCGATCGCGTCGTGGCCGTGAAGATGCTGCTGCGGGGTGCGTGGGCTTCGGCCGCGGACCAGTCGCGATTCCGCGCCGAGGCCGAAGCGGCCGCGCGGCTCGACCATCCCTGCATCGTGCCCGTATACGAGGTGGGCGAGCACGAGGGGCATCTCTATTTCAGCATGAAGTTCGTGAATGGCGAGACGCTCGTGCAGCGTTTGCGTCGCGGTCCGATGCCACCCCGCAAGGCGGCTCGACTGATGGCTTCGGTGGCCGAGGCGATCGAGTTCGCCCATCATCGGGGCGTGCTCCATCGCGACTTGAAGCCATCGAACATCCTGCTCGACGGCGATGGCTCCCCGCATGTCAGCGACTTCGGGCTCGCCAAGCGGACGACGGAGGCGACGAACCTGACTCGCACCGGCGCGGTGCTGGGAACGCCCGCGTACATGGCGCCGGAACAGGCGTCGGGCAATCGGGGTGCGGTGGGGGTAGCGACCGATGTCTACGGGCTCGGCGGCATTCTCTACTACGCCATCACCGGGCAGGCGCCTTTCCAAGCCAACTCGCCGATGGAAGTGCTGCTGAAGGTGCTGGAACAAGACGCGCCGCTGCCTCGATCGGTCTACCCGAAGGTCGATCGCGACCTGGAAATGGTCGCACTGCGCTGCCTGCAGAAGCCGCCCGACCTGCGATATCCCACAGCCGGCGCTTTGGCACGCGACCTGGTGGCTTACCTGAACGACGAGCCGTTGGCTGCCAACAGCGGTCGCATGTCGCAGGTGTTCTCGCGGCTCTTCCGCGAGACGCATCATGCCGCGGTCCTGGAAAACTGGGGACTGCTCTGGATGTGGCACAGCCTCGCACTGCTCATCGTCTGTTTCCTCACGGATACGATGTACCTCGTGGGCGTGCGATCCCGCATCGCGTACTTCCTGTTGTGGACCGCCGTGCTGGGCGCGTGGGCCGCCGTCTTTTGGGCCATCCGCCGCAGCATGGGTCCCGTGACGTTCGTGGAGCGACAGATCGCCCATGTGTGGGCGGCCAGCATGGTCAGCATCGCCATGCTGTTTCCCGTTGAGTACCAGATGAACCTGCCCGTGCTGACGCTTTCGCCGCTGCTGGCGATCGCCAGCGGCGGCGTGTTCCTCATCAAGGCCGGGATCCTCTCCGGGTCGTTCTATATCCAGGCGGCCGTGCTCTTCCTCACTTCCCTGCCGATGGCCCGCTGGCCCGACTACGCGCACTACCAGTTCGGCTTCATCGCCGCCGCCTGCTTCTTCTTTCCAGGCTGGAAGTACTACCGCCAGCGGACGGCCACCCAGTCCGCTCATCGCTAGGTCCTCGATGCACGCGTCGGATCGACGACGCGACGCAAGCGATGCGTGGCGCGCACCATCGGTGCGACTCCCGACTGCATTTCGTTTTCGGCTGCTTCTTTTGTGCGCCGCTTCTTGTGTGCAGCGCTTCTTTTCTGCGGCGCTTGTGGCGTTCTGGCAACAGGCCTGGGGTGATCTAGTCGCGGTCGACGATTTACGCGTCGGGGATTCTTGTCGGCCGCACGTGAAGTAATCTTCCCTGGGTGGGCGATTGCAGGTCCCGCCGCAGGTGGTTCTCTCTTCTCCCGCGAGGTGATTCATGAACGCGAAGACCAAGATCGAACGTCGCAGGCAACAGTTCGTCGACCCGGACGTCCAGGGAGCACTCGTGCGTCGCATCATGCTGCACGGCGTCCTGGTGATGCTCGTCCTGTTCGGAGGCCTGCTGGCGGTGCAGGGAATGCAGGACGGGTTTGACAAGCCCATGTCACAACAGGTCCGGGCCGTCATGGAACGCCATGGAGTGGTGCTCTCGCTGCTGATGTGCCTGATGCCGGTGGTGATCGCCGACCTGATTCGACTGAGCCATCGCATGGTGGGACCGGTCTATTCGATGCGTGAGACGCTCCACAAACTGTCGCGCGGCGAACGGGTTGAGGAACTGCGTTTCCGCAAGGGTGACTTCTGGTCGGGAATGGCCAGCGACATGAATCGCCTGGCGCGGCGGATGGATGAGTCGGATATCGTTTCGAATCGCGCGCCGGTAATCTACGCCGACTTTGACGAGCGTCGCACAACCACCCAGTTTGACCGCATGGAAGAGCTTTTCCAATCCATCCATGACTGAGATGCGAAAGCAATTGACGGACCCGCAGGCTTGCGTTCACCCGGCTTTTCCTGCGAGGGACAGCCGTGATAATGACCAAGGGCACGATGCCCGGTGAGAGGCTCATGCCGGCTGGATCGAACCGCTGGCGTTGCTGGCAACCTCGCAGGGAATCGTCCGGCGGCCGTGGGCGTCGGCCGCTCGCTTGTTTCTTCCGTGGATCGTTGCTGTCGCGCCGTGTGGGCGAAAACACGGCTCGGCAGATTGGATCGTCACGAAGTTGATTTCTTCGCATCGCTTGGACTATCGCACGTCATTTTCTTCCCCCAAGGACTCCGCTTATGCAAACATTCTTCCTCGACCTGCGTGTGCCGTTGGCGCGGCGCCTTCGATTGGCGTCGACCGCTGCCTTGGTGCTGGCTGCGTCGCACGCGGCGAGCGGCCAGGCGCCGCTGCGGCTTTCGCGCGACGTGCCGCCCGTTCCGGTGTATGCCACGGAGTGGACGCCGGTGGGGCAGCCGGCGGTGACCGCCTACAGCCCGCCGATCGTGACCTCGTACGCGCCGGCCGTACCGGAGATGCCCGTGGCTGGCGTGCCCACGCAGCCAGCTCCAGGGTTCCAAGGTTACCCGGCGGCGCCGGTCGTGGTGGGGCAGACGCCCGTGACCACGTATCTGCCGGCCAGTCCTCCCGCTTACTTTGCGGCACCTGCCGCCAGTCCGCTGTACGCGCCCAGCGCAACGTACGCTCCGATGATCGCGCCGCCGGTGACGGCCCCCGCGCCGGTCGTGGGTTACGCTCCGCCGACGTTCTACGTGCCCGCGCCACCGCCAAGCAATCGTGCGCGTCGTCGCATGATGCGCGGCTGGTAGGTGCTTTGCACGCAGGATCCTTGCCCGCGTGGCGGCGTGTAGACGACCGTACGCCGCGCGGCAGGTTCGCGCTCTCTTGTTTGGCGCGGACCCGTCTTACGCCTATCCGTCGTGTGATGCTCACGCGGCGGTCGTACCCAGCGAGCGTCGGTTGGGTGGCTTCCCCGCGATTGAATCCGTCCAGCCGTGGACGTCTCTCTACGTCTCTCGCGGCCGATTCCTCGCGCTTCATTTTCTGAACGCCCGGCGTTCGAGCGGCAACCGCTACTTGGCATTCGGGTCGGCGGGGACTTTTTGTTCGATTCGCGCGATGGCTTTGACTAGAATGGCCGCGCCGGTCAGGCACGGAAATTCGGCGACATCCGTTGTAGAGGAATCGAAACGATGAGGTTGGGCGCGTTGAATGCAGGACGGGTTGGTGGATCGCGCGGGAGCCATTCGCAGTCGCGAGCCGAACGGGGACGTCGGCGAGGGTTGCGGAGCTGGCTGGGCTCCGAGGCGTTGGAGTCGCGGTGTATCCTGGCTGCGGATCTGGTGGGGCATTGGACGGCCGACCAGGTGACGTTGAACGATGGGGCACCGGTCGCCAGTTGGGT
>CAZUJM010000002.1:70584-72816 GCA_964620405.1 uncultured Pirellulaceae bacterium
CTCGGGGATCGCGGCCACTGCGCAGGGGACGCCGACGTTGAAGACGAACGGCGCGGGCGGACGTTCCTTTGTGTCCTTCGACAGCGTGGAGAAGGATGCCTTCCGCGTTCGCGCCAGCCAGAACCCGCTGGCGGCGGCGACCGATTTCGCCGCCGTCGTCGCCTTTGTCACCAGCGCCCAGGACCTGCGCGGCACCGATGGCCCGTGGTTCCAGAACACCGGTCTCGTGGATTCCAGCGCGTCCGGTTTTTCGTACGACTGGGGCGTCAGCCTCAATGCGCAGGGCAAGCTGTCGGCCGGCCTGGGCAGTGGTTTCGGCCAGCCCTCCAAGACGCTTTACTCCAACGTGACCGGCTTGAACGACGGCAAGGGGCATGGGGCGCTCGTGACGGATGTCGGATCGACGCTGACGAGTCGCGGGGACGACCAGCCTGCCGTGCAGCGCGCCGACACGTCGACGAACGGCCGCAGTCCGCTGGACCTGACCATGGGGATCCTGGGGGATGGAACGGGAGCCTTTGGTGGCCAGATCGGGCAAGTGCGTCTTTACAAGGGAGCAATGACCGAGGCGGAGGGGACGGCGATCCTGACGGAACTGCGCCGGTACTACAACAATGAGGCACCGCTGACGCGCGCCGATGAGTATGTGTTGAACGAGGACGCTACCCTGTTCGCCGTATCCGAAGCGCAGGGATTGCTGAAGAACGATTTCGACGCCGATGGTGATCCGCTCACCGCCGTCGTGTTGACGAATCCCGCGAACGGACAGTTGATTCCGAACTCGAACGGATCCTTTGTCTACATTCCCCAGAAGAACTTCAACGGCACGGACAGTTTTACCTACGCCGCGAAGGATTCGCGCCTTGGCAACGTCGCCACGGTGACATTGCGGGTGCAGCCGATCTACGATCCGCCGGTGGCGGTGAACGACGCCTACAAGACCGTACCGAACCAGGTGTTCACCGTCCCCGCCAGCCAGGGCGTGCTGGTGAACGACCAGAACGTCGACAATGTCGAGATCAGCGCCGTCCTCGACCAGACGGTGACCAGCGGGACGCTCGTGCTCAACAAAGATGGTTCGTTTCAGTACTCCCCAGGTGCGTTTGCGGGAGTGGCATCGTTCACCTACCGGGTGAGTGACGGCCAGAACCTTTCCGCGCCGGCCACCGTCACGTTGACCGTCAACACGATCCCAGTGGCCCGCGACGACAGCTACTCGGTGGACGAGGACCTGGTGCTGACGGTGGCCAAGCCGGGGGTGCTGGCCAACGATGTGGATGCGGAGGGAAGTCCGCTGTCGGTTGAACTGGGGACTGGAACGAGCCACGGGGTGTTGCAGTTGAACGTGGATGGCTCGTTCAGCTACTCGCCCCAGGCGCACTTCAACGGCGAAGATAGCTTCACCTATCGCGTGCGCGACGGGATCGACGTTTCGACCGAGGCCACGGTGCGGCTGAGCGTGCGTTCGGTAAACGACCTGCCCGTTGCCCTGCCGGATGTCTACGTCGCGGCGACGAGTCCGCTGCAGGTGAGTGCCGCCAATGGCGTGCTGCGCAACGACACCGACGCCGATGGCACTCCGCTTACGGCGACGCTGGTCGATGGACCGCAATCGGGCACGCTGGTGCTGCGGCCGGATGGTTCGTTCGACTACACTCCCAATCCTGGCTTCCAGGGGCAGGATCGTTTCCGATATCGCGCCAGCGACGGGCAGGCAAGCACCGATCCGGTGGATGTGACGCTGGTCGTGCCGGGTCAGGTGTCGGTGGACACCGACCATCGCAGTGATTCGGTGGTGACGTTCAACGAGATCATGTACAACCCGGCCGGTGCGACGGATGCGCGACTGGAGTGGATTGAGCTGCACAACCAAAACACGATCCGACTGGACATATCCGGCTGGAGCCTGGCGGGGGCGGTGGAGTACCAGTTTCCGGAGGGGACGGTGGTGCCCAGCAACGGCTACCTGCTGGTGGCGGTGGATCCGGCGGCGCTGCAGGCGGACCTGGGCATCAGCGGGGCAATCGGCCCTTATGTTGGTTCCTTGAACAACGCCGGCGAGGAGCTGGTGCTGGTCAACAACTCCAACCGCGTGATGGACATCCTCAACTACAACGATCGCGGCGACTGGCCTGTGGGCCCGGACGGTTCGGGGGCGACGCTGGCGAAGAAGAGCCGCCACCTGCCCAGCGACGAGGCGTCAAGTTGGTCGGCCAGCGTCCAGGTGGGAGG
>CAZUJM010000003.1:0-754 GCA_964620405.1 uncultured Pirellulaceae bacterium
CCGTGCGGCAGCTGTAACCCCATTCGTTGTCGTACCAGCTCACGATCTTCACCATGTCGCCCTGCATCACCTGGGTGAAGTCGGCGGCAAAGATCGAGCTGTGCGTGTCGCCGATGATGTCGCAGGACACGATCGGGTCCTCGGTGTAGCAGAGGATGCCCTTCAGCGCGCCCTCGGCAGCCGCCTTCACGGCCGCGTTCACCTCTTCCTTCGTCGTCTTCTTCGACAGGTCCGCCGTCAAGTCGACCACGCTGCCCGTCACTACCGGCACTCGCATGGCGATGCCCGTCAGCTTGCCCTTGAGCGCCGGGATCACGAGGCCCACCGCCTTCGCGGCACCCGTGCTCGTCGGAATGATATTCACGCCCGCCGAACGAGCGCGGTACAGGTCCTTGTGCGGCTGGTCCTGCACGTTTTGGTCGTTCGTGTACGCATGAACCGTCGTCATCAGGCCGCGCTCGATGCCGAAATTCTCATGCAGCACCTTGGCGACCGGAGCCAGGCAGTTCGTCGTGCAGCTTGCGTTCGAAACGCACTTCATCGCCGACGTCAGTTGGTCGTCGTTCACGCCCAGCACCACGGTCAGGTCCGGATCGTCGTTCGCCGGAGCGCTCAGCACGACGCGCTTCGCGCCGGCATCGAGGTGCGAATCGTAGCCCGCCTTCGTCTCGGTCTTGCGGGCCGTGAACACGCCCGTGCTCTCGATCACCACGTCAACGCCCAGGTTGCCCCAGGGCAACGCCGCCGGGTTACG
>CAZUJM010000003.1:764-13761 GCA_964620405.1 uncultured Pirellulaceae bacterium
CGCTCCTCGAACACCCGGATCGCCTTGCCAGTGACGTACAGATTCTGGTCGTCGCAGTCGACCGTGCCGTTGAAACGGCGATGCGTGCTGTCGTACTTCAACAGCGTGGCCAGGGTCTTGTTGCTCGTCAGGTCGTTGATGCCAACGATCTCGAAGTCCTGCGGACGAGCGACCATGTTACGGAAAGTCAGACGACCGATTCGACCAAAACCGTTGATCGCGACGCGAACAGCCACGGCAAGACTCCTCTGAAATAATCTCTAGGGTTACGAATGTGAGTGTCATCCGCGCCATCGGACCAAGCCGACGTGCGGCGGGTCCGCAGCGAAAACCGGACCCGGGCCCCAAGGGGCAGCGTGGAATGGGCTTGCTGGCGGGCGAATGACGCGGCCGCGTCTGCGGGCGACCGACAATCGACCCAGCGTCACGAAGCCCAGCTTGGTGGTGCAAAGTCAAGTGAATGTCGAAGTATAATGCGGTCGTCCGAGGCCTACAATGGGCCGGAAACGGGCGCGGCCCTCCTCGCGGGGCCCGGCCCCTCGGCCCCGCCTGGCACTGTCTCCTCGTCGTCCTCCACCCCCTCGCGAGGTCCCCATGGGCCCACCCGCCGAACGCTCGGACTGGCAGCTTCCCCCGGGCGTCACCCAGGGCACTTGGCAGTATTCCCAAGCCGGCTATCTCGCCCAGGAAGAGGACGCGTTCTTCGCCGAGCACGGACTGATGTCGCTCGACGCCACCGTCGTCCGGCGTCACCTGCGGCGACCGGGCGTGGTCGTGGACCTCGGCTGCGGCGCGGGCCGTTCCCTGCTGCCCCTGATCGACGATGGCTTCACCGGCATCGGCATCGACCTCTCGCAACGGATGCTGGAAACCTATCTCCGCAAAGCGGCCGCGGCAGGCCTCGCGACCGGTTTCGCGGCATCCCTCGACCAGCCGTCACCAACGGAGACGCCGGATGTACCGCGGGCAATCGCCCTGCGCGGCAACATGGTCGACCTCGGCTTCCTGCCCGACGCCTGCGTCGACTATGTGCTCTGCCTGTTCAGCTCGCTCGGCATGGTCGACGGCGCGGCCAACCGCGCGGCGGTCGTGCGGCACGCACACCGCATCCTGCGTCCCGGCGGCCTGTTCCTCGTGCATGTGCACAACTACTGGCACAACCTGCTGCATCCGTCCCGCCGCGGCGTGCTGCTGCGAGACTGGCTGAAGCACGCGCGGCGTCCGGAGCAGCGGGGTGACACGCGCTACGACTACCGCGGCATCCGCAACTTCTTCCTCCACCTGTTCACCCGCCGGGAACTCCGCAGGCTGCTCACCGAGGCTGGCCTGTCGCCGCGCGAGTGGACGCTCATCAACTCCACGGGCCAGCAACCGCTCGACCGCCCCTGGCTGCTGCCTGGACTGCGCGCGCACGGCTGGATCGTCGTCTGCGAGAAGCGACCGTCGTGACGCGTGAGTGACCGACACATGTCACGCGCCGGGGTGTAGCACGATCTTGCCGGCCAGTGTGCCTGACTTGCGGAGCGTATTGTCTTCCTGCAGGCGGTGGGCTTGCGCGGCTTCGGAGAGCGGCAGGATGCAGCCGATGCGGGGCTGGAGTTTTCCTTCCTGCAGCCAGCGGTTGATGTCCCGCGCGCAGGCCTCCTGCTCTTCCGCCGTCGCCTTGAACATGACAAAACCCAGCAGCGAGCAGCCTTTGACGTAGAACGGTCCCACGGGGAAAGGCGGACGCGCGTCGCGACCGGCCATGATGACCAGCCGTCCTCGTTCGGCCAGCAGGCCGGTGAGCAGGTCGAAGTCGGGCTCGCGCTGCGTCTCCCAGACGACATGGGCGCCCTGCGGCGCGAGTTCCTTGAAGGTCGCGGCGACGTCCTGGGTTCGATACAGGATCACCTCGTCCGCGCCCAGTTGCCGGCAGAGCGCCGCCTTCTCGTCGCTGCCCGCCGTGGTGATGACCCGCGCGCCGGCCGCCTTGGCCATCTGCACCACCATCGAACCCACGCCGCCCGAACCGCCGTGCACGAACACCGTCTCGCCGGCTTTCAAGCCCGCGCGGAGGAACAGCCCGAGATGCGCCGTGATGCCCACCAGCGCACAGGCGGCCGCCGCGTCCGACGACACGCCCTCGGGGATCGGATAGAGCCAACGCTCGTCGATCGCGCAGCGTTCCGCGAACGTGCCCTGGCGACCGAGCAGCCCCTGGTTGCTACCCCACACGCGATCGCCGACGCGATATCGCGAGGCACCCGGCCCGACCTGCACGACGCGGCCAGCAAGGTCGCAGCCGATCACGAACGGGAACGGCATCTCCCAGTAGCTCGCGCCGTTCCGCAGATAAGTGTCGATCGGATTCACGGCCACCGCCTCGACCGCCACCAGCACCTGCCCCGCCTGGGGCACCGGATCCGGCAGGTCTCCGTAGCGAATGTTCTCGGGCGGTCCCGTCTGTTCGATGTAAGCAGCTTTCATCGTCTGGCTCCTCGTCGCCGGCGAAAGTCTCTGGCGGCCATCTCCTGTCCCGCACGCTGGGCCGGGTCTTCAAGCCGCCAGGAAGGCCCCGATTCTACGCACGGCTCCCGCACGCGCGCACCCCACCTCGCCGCAGGCCGTCCCCCCGTCGCTTAGGACCGCCATTCACCCCCGGCTCGCCCACGCATGCTCGCATCGCTTAACGACCTCCACCGCCTGACCTCCACCGCCCGGCCCGCGTCGACCGCAAAAGGTGGCAGGCCACCGTCGACAGGGTTACAATGGCGCGTCCGCGGTCGATCCGACCGGCACTCGTCCACTGCTCCCGCCTTCCCTTCCGCTCTTTCCTTCCCGCTCCGGAACGCACCGTGCCAACCACCAGCCTCGCCGCCAGCATCCAGGACCTGCGCAAGGACTACATCCTTAAAGGGGAGACGGTCCACGCGTTGCGCGGCGTATCGTTCGACGTGCCCGAAGGCGACTATGTCGCGATCATGGGGCCGTCGGGGTCGGGCAAGAGCACGCTGCTGAACCTGCTGGGATGCCTCGACCGGCCCACCTCCGGCCACCTCTTCCTGGGACCGGACGATGTCGGGCAGATGAATGACGACGAACTGTCCACGGTCCGCGCCTCGCGCATCGGTTTCGTCTTCCAGTCGTACAACCTGATCGCCCAGCTCACCGTGCTCGAAAACATCGAAGTGCCGCTCTACTACATGGGCCGGCTGGGGCCGCAGGAGCGGGAGCGTTGCCGGCAGTTGGCGGAGCTGGTCGGCCTCAAGGAACGCCTGCAGCACCGCCCCGTGCAGCTGTCCGGCGGCCAGCAGCAGCGTGTCGCAATCGCCCGCAGCCTGGTCAACGATCCGTATTTCATTCTCGCCGACGAGCCCACGGGCAACCTGGACTCGGTCACCACCCACGAGATCCTCAACCTCTTCCAGTCGCTGAACGAAGAAGGCCGCACCATCATCCTCGTGACCCACGAAGACGACGTGGCCGCGCGGGCCAAGCGAGTGATCCGGCTGCGGGATGGAGTTGTCCAGTCCGACATCCGCAACTGACGCGCCCCGCGTCCGCGAACCCCGCTACGCTGCTTCTGGAAGCCATCGCGCGATCGCGCCAGCCGCCCGAGCATGACGCCGTCTTGTCCCAAGGACCCTCAAGCAGTACAGATCCTTTCGCAGTACAGAACTTCAAGCAATACAGGGAGCATCGGATGATATCTCGCGTTCGACAAGGAATGGTTTCACGACGCCTGCTGCTGCTGGCCGGCCTGGCACTGACCGGCCTTACGGGGCTGCCGGCCGGCCACTCGCGGGCGACCGCGCAGGAGGCATCGACCGCCGGCGACCTGTGGGTCCACTACCCGGGCGGCTCCGGCCCCGGCCAGGGCAAGCACATCGTGCTGATCGCGGGCGACGAGGAGTATCGGTCGGAGGAAGCCCTGCCGATGCTGGGCAAGATCCTGGCCGTGCGTCATGGGTTCGACTGCACGGTGCTCTTCTCCATCAACCCGCAGGACGGCTCGATCGACCCCGAGAACCAGACCAACATCCCGGGCCTCCAGAAGCTCGATTCGGCCGACCTGATGGTGATCGCCACGCGCTTCCGCGACATCCCCGACGACGAGATGAAGCACATCGACCAGTTCGTCCACTCCGGCAAGCCGATCATCGGCCTGCGCACGGCGACGCATGCGTTCAACGTGAAGCGGAACCCGGACAGCAAGTACGCCGAATACGACTTCAGCAGTTCCAAGTGGCCCGGCGGCTTCGGCCAGCAGGTGCTCGGCGACACCTGGATCAGCCACCACGGCAACCACAAGTTCGAGAGCACGCGAGGCGTGACCAACGACAAGCGGAAGGACCACCCGATCCTGCGTGGCGTCCACGACGTCTGGGGTCCGACCGACGTATACGGCATCGCGAACCTGGGCAGCGACGCCGATGTGCTGCTGTTCGGGCAGGTGCTGACCGGCATGAAGCCCGCGGACCCGCCGGTCGTCGGCCCCAAGAACGAGCCGATGATGCCGCTGTTCTGGACGCGGTCGTTCACCGGCCGCGAAGGCAAGACGTCGCGCGTGGTCTGCACGACGATGGGAGCCGCCGTCGATTTTGAATGCGAGGACCTGCGCCGCGCCTTCGTCAACTCGGTCTTCTGGGGACTGGGCCTCGAGGACAAGATTCCCGAGCGGGCGAACGTGGAGTACGTCGGCGAGTTCAAGCCGACCTTCTACGGATTCGGTGCCCAGCAGAAAGGCATCAAGCCGGCCGCGCACCGACTGCAGGCTCAGTAACCGCTGGATGCCCGTCTGCAGAAAGCCAGACGCCCCAGCCGAGCGGATCGCAAGCGATCCGCTGGCTGGGGCGTTTTTGATTCACAAGGCGTTGGATCGGCAAGCAACGGGCATCGAACCGCCGAGACGCTCGACTACTCCTTGATGATGTCGTGGACCGTCATGCCCGACGGAATCATCGGCAACACATGGGCTTGGTACGGCACTTCCACGTCCAGCAGGTACGGGCCCTTGTAGTTGATCATCTCTTCCAGGGCCCCCGCGAGGTCGGACTTCCTCGAAACCGTGGCGCCGCCCCAGCCGTAGCCCTTGGCGATGGTCACGAAATCGGGGTAACGCTCCTGGGCGAACGCTCCCGACCCCTGGCCCTTGGCCTCCGGGTGGTGGATCGGTCCCAGGTAGGTATGCGCCCGGTTGCCCGACATGAAGCGATCTTCCCACTGCACCACCATGCCCAGGTGCTGGTTGTTCAGCAGCAGCACCTTCACCGGCAGCTCCTCGCAGAAGCACGTGGCGAGCTCCTGCACGTTCATCTGGAAGCTGCCGTCGCCGTCAATGTCGATGACCAGCGAGTTGGGATGCGCGGCCTGCACGCCCATCGCGGCGGGCAGCCCGAAGCCCATCGTGCCCAGCCCCGAACTCGACAGCCAGGTGCGCGGCCGGTTGAACTTGTAGAACTGGGCCGCCCACATCTGATGCTGGCCCACGCCCACCGTAATGTAGGTGTCGCGGTTTTGCGTCAGGTTCGAGAGCGTGTCGATCGCGTACTGCTGCAGGATGCCGTTGTAGTTGCGGTCGAACTTCAGCGGATCCGACTTCTTCCAGGCCTCGCACTGCGCGACCCAGCCACTGATGTCCTCCGGCGCCTCGACGATCTTGTTCAGCTCGACCAGCACCTGCTTGACGTTCGCCACGATCGGCAGGTGCGACTCCTTGTTCTTGTTGATCTCCGACGGATCAATGTCGACATGGATGATCTTGGCGTGCTTCGCGAACTCCTCGAACTTCCCGGTCACGCGATCGTCGAATCGCACGCCCAGCGCGATCAGCAGGTCCGCGTCGGCCACGGCGTAGTTGGCGTACACGGTGCCGTGCATGCCCAGCATGCCCAGCGAGAGCGGATCGTTGGCGGGGAAGGTGCCCAGCCCCATCACCGTCATGGCGATGGGAATGCCCGTCCGCGCCACCAGCTCACGCAGCTGCTCGCTCGCCTCGGCCGCGATGATGCCGCCGCCCGCGTAGATCACCGGACGCTTCGCCCGCTTGATCGCCGCCGCCATCTGCTTGATCTGCTCCGGCTGCGGCTTGCGCTCCTGCACGTAGTAGCCCGGCAGGTTCATCGGCGCGTCCCAGTCCGGCACGCACTTGTCGTTTTGGATATCCTTCGGCATGTCCACGAGCACCGGGCCGGGACGACCGGTCGTCGCCACATGGAACGCCTCCTTCATTACGCGAGGCAGGTCGTTTACGTCGGTCACCAGGTAGTGGTGCTTCGTGATGCCGCGGCAGACCTCAACCACCGGCGTCTCCTGGAACGCGTCCTTTCCGATCACGCTCGTCGGCACCTGCCCCGTGATGGCCAGCAGCGGAATGCTGTCCAGTTTCGCGTCGGCGATCGCCGTGACCAGATTCGTGGCTCCGGGTCCGCTGGTCGCCATGCAGACGCCAATCCGGCCCGTGGACCGAGCATAGCCCTGCGCGGCGAACGCGCCGCCCTGCTCGTGACGCGGAAGAATCGTCCGGATGCGGTCCGAATAGCGCGTCAGCGCCTGATGCAGCGGCATGCTGCATCCGCCCGGATAGGCGAACAGTACCTCGACCCCATGATCCACCAGCGATTTGACCAGAATGTCGGCACCGCTCATCACTTGGACCGTGGAATTGTGCGAAGTAGCCACGAGATGATCTCTCCCCGCGCCGCAGCCCCAGCGAGGCATACGGACGCCAATGAAAACCGCTACGATTGGTAAAGCCCCCGGGACGCGACCGTCGAGAAACGGCTCCGCTCGCGCCGCCCGCTCGACACTCCGGCCCGAAATCCGAAGTCCGTCCCAAGATACGCATCTATTATCGGTGTTTCAAGCGATTTTGACCAGCCAGCACGCGCGGGGAGTTCCCGTGTCAAGGAAACTTAGTGCGGTCATGGGAGCGAGGCCGGCGTGGGTAGCAGCAACCCAATTGAACCTGGGCCGCGGGTCGCCGGTTTCCGGGGAGCACCTTCGTGGGCCTCCGCGCAAACCTTCGAAATCCCCGTGGTAGAAAAAAAAACTGCCGCGTAGCCACGCTGCTTCCGCGGCTCTGGCACATGCCGGGGGGACTTCACCAGGGAGGACGCGGAGGTTGGCACGGAGGGCCACGGAGGTGATCGTCGCCACTCCGCCACCTGGGCGATCAGATCGAGCCCCGGGGCAGCGGACGGGGATAGGGAAGCGGCTCGGAAGGCGGCAGCGGCTCCGACGACTTCGACTCCTCCAGCCAGCCCTGTCGCTCCTCTTCCGTGGCGTAGTACCGGAGCCAGATCTCCGGGTCCAAGTTCGGGTCGATGCACTGCCAATGCAGGAACGACCGACCGCGATCCAGCTTCTTCTCCAGCGACGGCAGGATGTCGCGCGAAATCAGGCAGTACAACTCCAGATCCGACAGGTGCCCGGTGAATTCCAGCACGATGCGCTGGTCATACAGGGCCAGAATGGTGCTCCAGAGCCGCTCGTTCAGTTCGTCAGCCGACAGCTGCTCGGGGCGCGGCAGCTGCAGTTCCGGCTGGAACCAGCGGCTGATCGGCAGCACCGGGGCGCGTTCCCAGGCCAGCATGGACGCCAGGTATTCGTTTTCCACCCGCGTTGGCAGCTCACCGGAATTAATTACTTCCAGCGACTCGTCCCGGAATGGTTCCAGCTCATCCCGCAACCGCGCGTTGAGGAGCAGTTGATCGACGTCGTCATTGAAGTGGGGGCGACCGTGTACCAAGTTGCAGACCTTTCGGAATCGATGCAATCCCACCCAAGTGGAACGCCAACTGGCTCGTGCGTCGAGCTAGAAACCGCCTCGAAGACGCCCCGCGGCCCGCTTGGGGCCACGCTGCGTCAAACCGTGATGCTCGCCATGTAGATCCCACTCTAACAAGCGAGACACGTGCTTCAAGACAGAGACTTGAGCCCAGAAGGTGCGAAAATCGCAACACGAGGGGCCGTGAGAAATACGACTGCTACAACCGTGCGCATTTCGCGTTGGAAGGGCAGTCCGCGGCCTGGCTTCGACACCAGGACGCGTCGAGAGCAGCAACCAGCTCGAAAGCGTACGGCATCGCCCCGGCGTCACCCGCACGCCCACCGGACGATTCATGTGAGCATCGCGTGGTTCGCCGCCGCTTCACGGCACGCTTTACTGCGCGGCTTCATCGCCGCACTGAAGCGACCGTTCGATGACGCGAATCTTATCCAGTCGCCGCGCGTGGCGTCCGCCCTCGAAGGGCGTGTTGATCCAGATGGAGATCATGTCGTCGATGGGACGTTCGCCGAGCATATCGCCGGAGAGACAAAGCACGTTGACATCGTTGTGGCGGCGGCACATCTCGGCCGTCAGCACATCGTGGGCGGTCGCCGCGCGCACGCCGGGGAACTTGTTCGCCGTGATCGCCATGCCAATCCCGGTGCCGCAGATCAGGATTCCCCGCTCGGCCTCACCCCGGGAGACCTTGCGGCTCACGGCTTCGGCGAAGTCGGTATAGTCCACCTGCTGGCTCTCGCAGGTACCCGCGTCCTCGACCTCATGGCCGGCTTCACGCAGCATCTGCACCAACCGACCCTTGAGCGCAAAACCTCGGTGATCGCTACCAACGGCTATCTTCATGGATTCGACTCCGGCAAATTCAGTTCATCCAACCGCCGGGTGATCGCTTCCCGGATCTGGTCCGCGCATCGCTTGTACAGGTCGCGTGGCCCGCCGATCGGGTCGGCCACATCCTGCTGGTCGGGCGAGAGCACGAAGGTACGGGGAGCGGCATCGGGCCAGTAGGACACCAGCGCGTGCCGATGGCCCTGGGTCAGCGTGAAAATCACATCCGCGTGCCGCACCAGGCGTTCATTCACTTGCTGAGGTACATGGCCCGACAGGTCCAGCCCCTCTTCCGACATCACCTGCACGGCTTCGGGCGTGGCACCGCCGCCCTGCGCGGCCGACACGCCCGCCGACATCACCAGCACGCCCCGGTCCTCCAACTGGTCGATCCGGCATTTCAGCCGGTCCGCCACCAGTTGCCGGCAGATGGCTTCCGCCATCGGACTGCGGCAAGTATTGCCCGTGCATACAAACAGAATCAACATGCTCGCCAACCGCTGAAGTGTCTCGCCCGACACGACTCCCGCTCGGACCATCCGGAACCCGCGTTCGCCCACTTCGACGATCGAGGAAGGCTGGGCGAACTGGCTGCGCCCATCATCAAGCACCATATCGACTTCATGACCCAGCGATCGTAAGACTTCATCGGCCGAAACAGCCAGCGGCTGCCCCGGGCGGTTGGCGTTGATGACGGCCAGCGGCCCCGGCAGGAACCGCATCGCATCCAGGATCAACCGGTGCGCCGGCACGCGATACCCCACGCCCTGCTCCACCCGCAGCCACTCCTGAACCGGAACCGGCAGCTGCCGCAGCAGGCTGCCCGGGTCGTTGTCGGACAGCCGCAGCGTCACAGGGCCCGGCCAGCAGCGTCGCGCCAGCCGCTGACATATGGGTGTCAGTCGCGGCACGTAGTCCAACGCCTCGTCCAAGCTCTTGATCGCCAGCGCACACGGATTATCCTCCGCGTTGCCCCGGATCTCCACCAGCCGCCGCACCGCCGGTTCGTTCAAAGCGCTGGCGGCCAGGGCGTATACCGTCTCGGTCGGGAACGCCACGACACTCCCCTCGGCCAGCGCCTGGACGGACCGGTGCACGACGTCCCGGACATCGTGCGCGTTGCGTACATCCAGGATCACGGGTGCCATGGCCATCCCCACCGGCGGGTCAGTTCAAGGGGACTCGACCGCCATTGCCCTCGCGTTCTCCACGCGGAACGCCCGCGCAACCGACCGGTTCTCCGGCCGCGCCCCTACGACTCGCGTATCCAGCACGCACCCGGGCGGTCTACTTTAGCGGTCGCGGCGCGCAAGGGTCAAGTCGCCCCGCGCGTTCGGCCACTTTCCCCGCCCCCTCGCCAGCCCCCGGGGACACCCGGCGAGTCGCTTCCGTCTCCCGTGCCCCCGTTCGGCCGTGCCACCCCGCCCCCTGACCACTACAATGAGGCGAGTCCGTCGTCGGACGCGCCGCACGGTCGCCCGCGACGATCGGCCGTTTTCCGCTTTCCTTGCCCCCGCGCCGACCGCGACGGGGCGTTCGCCCGAAGGCCCCGCCGCCGTGACCGCTCCCCGCCCACCTGACGACCAATGGACACCGGAGTCGCTTGGCTGCGCTAGCCGCGCTGCCTCGAACCAAGGCCTCGCCGCCGCACAACCGGCTGCGCAGTCCGACGCGCAAACCGGCGTGCCGACCGGCACCCTGTCCGCATCGCGACGCGTCTGGCCGTTGCTCCTGCTCGCCCTCGCCACGCTCGTACCCGTCTTCGTGCTGGCTCGTTCCGCACCGGATCCCCGCGATTCCGCCGGCCAGTGGGAGCGAGTCTGGGCCGGCCCTGGCCATGGCCAGGGCGAGTTCGAGAAGCCCCGCGCCATGGCGATCGGCCCCGATGGACTCCTCTATATCGTCGACAAGACGGCCCGCATTCAGGTCTTCGACCAGGACGGACGCTTCGTGCGCGGTTGGCGCACCCCCGAATGGAAGAACGGCAAACCGACCGGCCTGTCGTTCGACCGCCAGGGACGACTCATGGTCGCCGACACGCACTACTACCGCATTCTTTGGTACCAGACCGACGGCACGCTGCTTCCCGAACGCACGCTCGGCGGAACCCTCGGACACGGTCCCGGCGAGTTCGGACTCGTCACCGACGCCGTCGAAGACTCCCGCGGCAACCTCTATGTCGCCGAGTATGGCGACTACGATCGCATCCAGAAATTCTCACCCGACGGACGATTCCTTTTCGAGTGGGGCGGCCACGGTTCCCAGCCCGGCCAGTTCATCCGCCCCCAGAACCTGGCCGTCGATGAACTCGATCGCGTCTGGGTCGCCGACGCCTGCAACGATCGCATCCAGGTGTTCGACGCCACCGGTGATTCGGCCAAGCTGGTCGACTGCTGGGGAGTCCGCGGCGACCAGCCCGGCCAACTCCGCTACCCCTACGACCTGCTGCTCGACCGCTCAGGCCATGTCTATGTCTGCGAGTTCGGCAACCACCGCGTCCAGAAGTTCACGCGCGACGGACGCAGCGTCGGCACCTGGGGAACCCGCGGCCGCGCGCCCGGCGAACTGTTCAACCCCTGGGCCATCGTTCGCGACGACCGTGGACGCCTGCACATCCTGGACACTTACAACCATCGCGTGCAACGAGTACGCTTCTGAGGCCCCGGCGGCGCGTGTCGCCGAGTCCCTTACTTCCGTCTATGGCGCCCCATGCCGAACTTCGCGGACTACTTCGATCACCCGGCCTACCTGTGGCTGCTGCTACTGCTGCCGCTGCTGTGGACGCTGGGCTTTCGCAGCCTCGGCGGACTCGGGCGGCGCCGCCAGATCTTCGCCATCGTCCTCCGCTCGCTCGTCTTCACCGGCCTGGTGCTCGCGCTGGCCGAAGCCCAGTTCCTCCGTTCCAGCGACCGCATGACCGTCATCTACCTGCTGGACCAGTCGGCCAGCATCCCCGCGCAGCAACGCGACGCGATGGTGGAGTATGTCCGCAAGGCGGTCGGCACGCAGCGCGATGAACTGCGGCGCGACCGCGCGGCGCTGATCGTTTTCGGCCGCGAGGCCAACATCGAAGTCCCGCCGGTGGACGCGAACCTGCCCCTCGTCGGACAGCTCGAAAGCGTCTTTGATCTCCGCAAGGACGCCACGAACCTGGCCGCCGCCATGAAGCTGGCCCAGGCCACCTTCCCCGAAGACTCCTCGCGCCGCATCGTCATCGTCACCGACGGCAACGAAAACATCGGCGATGCCGAAACGGTCGCGCAGCTGCTCGCCGCCGACGGCATCGGCGTCGATGTCGTGCCCATCGAACTCGGCGCACGCCCCGAAGTCTCGGTCGAACGCATCACGCTGCCCGCCGACATCCGCCAAGGCCAGCCGTTTGAAGTTCGCGCCGTGATCAGCCAGTCCCGCCCCGGCGACATGCCTGACTCGGCTGACTCTGCCGAGCCCGCCGTCACCGGCCGCCTGCGTCTCACCCGCCGCCAGGGCACCATCTCCGAAACCATCCGCGAACAGGACGTCACGCTGCAGCCCGGCAAGAACGTCTTCAGCTTCCCCAACACGATCAACGAAACCGACTTCTATGAATACGAAGCGACCTTCGTGCCCTCGTCGGCCGACGACGATGTCATGTCCGAGAACAACCGCGCCACGGCCTTCACGCAGGTCCTTGGCCAAGGCCATGTCCTGCTGATCGAAGACTGGGAGCATCCGGGCGAGTTCGACTATCTGGTCAGCCGCCTCAAGGCGCAGGAGCTGCAGGTCACGGTGCTGCCGAGCAACGAGCTGTTCAGCAGCCTCGGGGACCTGCAGCGTTACGACACGATTGTGCTGGCGAACGTGCCGCGCACGAGCGGCGAGGAAGGCCTCGTCACGAACTTCAGCGACGACCAGGTCGAAATGCTGGTCCGCAACACGCAGGACATGGGGTGCGGCCTGGTAATGCTAGGGGGGCCTAACAGTTTCGGCGCAGGCGGCTGGGCCAACACCGAACTCGAGAAGGCCATGCCGGTCGACTTCACCATCGAGAACGCGAAGGTCGTGCCGGTCGGGGCGCTGGCCATGGTGATGCACGCGTCGGAAATGGCCGAAGGCAACTACTGGCAGAAGAAGATCGCCGAGGAAGCGCTCAAGGCGCTCGGCCCGCAGGACTACTGCGGCGTCATCCACTGGGACGGCAACGAGGACTGGCTGTGGCGCCTGCCCAACGGCCTCGACAAGGTCGGCGTGAACCGCCGCCGCATGGAAGGATTGCTGAGCCGCATGACGCCGGGCGACATGCCCGACTTCGACCCCTCGCTGGCGATGGCGGCCCAAAGCTTCGCGCAGTGCACCGAAGCGGCCGTCAAGCACATGATCGTGATCAGTGACGGCGATCCCGCGCCCGCCAGCGCGGCG
>CAZUJM010000003.1:13772-52315 GCA_964620405.1 uncultured Pirellulaceae bacterium
CCGAGGTGGTGTACCCGTCCTTCGCGGGCACGGCGGTGCTGCAGGACTTCGTGGCGCAGCAGGTCAAGATCACCACGGTGGCGATCGGCGCGCATGGCGACGCGGGCCACCAGGAATTGAAACGTATCGCCGTGGCCACGGGCGGCAAATACTATGTCGTGAAGGACGCGCGGCTGCTGCCGCGCATCTTCCAGCGCGAAGCCCGCCGCGTCGGACGGCCGCTGGTCAAGGAAGGCCTCGTGCAGCCGCGCCTCGAATCGCCCCACGAGATCCTGAGCGGACTGTCCGCGCCACCGCCCATCCGCGGCTTCGTCCTCACCCAGCTCAAGGACAACCCGCTGGTCGAAGTGGGGCTCGTCTCGCCCGAACCGGCCGACGCGAAGAACGCCACGATCCTGGCGAGCTGGACCTATGGCCTGGGCCGCACTGCGGTCCTCACCACCGACGCCGGCCGCCGCTGGGCCAACGACTGGACCGACTGGGCCGGCTACGACCAGCTGTTCAGCCAGCTCGTGCGTTGGTCGATGCGTCCCACCGGCGCGCAGGAGAACTTCTCCGTCGCCGCCGAACCAGAAGATGGCAGGATCCGCCTCGTCGTCAACGCGCTCGACAAGAACGACGAACTGCTCAACTTCCTCGCCATCACCGCTTCGGCCGTGCTTCCCGACATGTCCTCGCGCCATGTCACGCTCCGCCAGACCGCGCCCGGACGCTACACCGGGGAACTCGACGCCGACCTGCCCGGCAGCTACTTCCTCACGATTCATCCGGGTGGCAACCTCGCCCCCGTCCGCCTGGGCGTCACCGTCCCGTACTCGGCCGAGTACCGTGCGCGGCGCACGAACGAGGACCTGCTCCGCCGCCTCGCCAGTCGGGTGCCTGCCGGAGGCAAGGCCGGCCAGCTGATCAAGGGCCCGATGGAAACCGGCCAGACCGACGCGCTGCTGGAGGTGAACGCGTTCCGCCGCGACCTGGCGCGCGCCACCAGCAGCCGCGAACTGTGGCCGCTGCTGCTGCTGCTCGCCAGCTGCCTGTTCTTCGCCGACGTCGCCGTGCGCCGCGTACGCCTCGACCTCGAATGGTTCACCGCCTGGCTGCAGCGCCTCCGCGCACGCTGGTCCCGAGGCGAACAGCCGGCCGGTCCCGACGACCGCCTCGCACGACTCCGCCAGCGCAAACTCCAAGTCGAAGACCAGCTCGATCGCCAACGCGCCGCCACCCGTTTGGATGCGAGCCCCGACGTGCCCGCGCCGCCAGGTTCCTCCACCGATGCCGGCCCTGTCGATATCCTCGGCGGCCGCAAAGACCAGGCGGCCGCGCCACCGCCCGGCCTCGCGACGCCCGACGCCGCTGCCGAAGCCGAGGATTACACCGGGCGACTGCTGCGTGCCAAACGCCAAGCGCGCAAGGAACCGCCGCCCGGCGAATGATGGACGCGGCGCATTCATCACTCGTACGCGAAACAATCGGTTTTATGTTCCCCCAAGAAAACCCCATGGGTTACGCGACAGACTCCGTGGCCCTCCGTGCAAAACTCCGAGCTCTCCGTGGTAGAAAAAGGAACCTGCCGCCCAAGAGAACTTGGCCACGGAGTACGCAGAGGAGGCACGGACTGGATCGTCGGAACTTCGCATCCCCCTGGTCCCGCACCGACCCGTTACACTGACCCCACCCACGACGATCGCCGCACTCGTCACTGATTCGCGACGACGGACAAACCGGCCCCAGGAGAGCCCCCCGCCATGAGCGCCGCCGATACGATGCAGCAGCAGGCCGACGAGTTCCGCCAGCGCTACGAAGCCGTCCGCCGGGAGATCGGCCGCGTCATCGTGGGCCACGACGACATCGTGCAGGGCGTGCTCACGTGCCTCTTCGTCGGCGGCCACTGCCTGCTCGAAGGCGTGCCGGGCCTCGGCAAGACGATGCTCGTCCGCACGCTGGCCCAGGCCCTCAGCCTGCACTTCTCCCGCATCCAGTTCACACCCGACCTCATGCCTGCCGACATCCTGGGCACCAACATGGTCATGGAAGCGCCCGACGGCCGGCGCGTCTTCGAGTTCCAGAAAGGGCCGATCTTCACGCAGATCTGCCTCGCCGACGAGATCAACCGCGCGACTCCCAAGACGCAGTCCGCGATGCTCGAAACCATGCAGGAGGGTTCGATCACCGTCGGCGGTAATCGTTATGAACTCGAGAAACCCTTCCTCGTCATGGCCACGCAGAATCCGATCGAGCAGGAGGGAACCTACCCGTTGCCCGAAGCGCAGCTGGATCGATTCTTCTTCAAGCTGGTCGTCGGCTATTCGACGCGCGAGCAGCTGAGTGCGATCGTGGACCGCACGACGCGCGGCGAGCAGGTGCAGGCGGCGCCGGTGATGGACGGCGCCGAGATCCTGCGCTGGCAGGCGCTGGTCCGGGAAGTGATCCTCGCGCCGCATGTGCAGGACTACCTCGTGCGCCTGACCATGGCCACGCACCCGGAGGGTCCGTTCGCGCAGCCCGCGACGAACCAGTACCTGCGCTGGGGCGCCAGCCCGCGCGCGGCGCAGACACTGGCCCTGGCGGCGAAGGTGCGGGCGCTGCTCGACGGTCGCTTCAACGCCAGCTTCGAGGACATCCGCCGCGTCTACCTGCCCGCCCTGCGCCATCGCGTCATCCTCAACTTCGAAGCCCAGGCGGAGGGCGTCGACACCGACGACGTGCTGCTCCGCATCCTCGACTCGCTGCCGGAACGCTGCGACACCTGATCCCGCCTGGCGATGCGCCCGGCGCAGCACGCCTCCCTGCCCGCAACTCCCCTTCGCCCACCTTCACCCCGCATCCGCGAGACACTCCGTGACGGACACCTCACCGCACGATCCGCTGCTGTCGCCCGAGCTGCTCGCGCAACTGGAGCGGCTGGAGCTGACCAGCCGCAAGGTGTTTCGCGGCCGCCTGAAGGGCGAGCGCCGCAGCCGGCGGAAGGGGCAGAGCGTGGAGTTCGCCGACTTCCGCAACTATGTCGCGGGCGACGACCTGCGTTTCATCGACTGGAACCTGTTCGCGCGACTCGACCGGCTCTTCCTGAAGATGCACCTGGAGGAAGAGGACCTGCACTTCCACGCGCTGATTGACACCAGCACGTCGATGACGTTCGGCGAACCCTCGAAGCTGGACTACGCGCGGCAGCTGGCGGCGGCGCTGGGCTACATCGGCCTGTGTCGCGCGGACCGCGTGAAGATCGAAGCCCTCGGCCAGCCCGCGAGCCGCCCGGCGCCGGCGTTCCGCGGTCGCGCCAGCCTGTGGCGGATGCAGGAACACCTTCGCCAGATGCCGGCTGACGAGAATGTGTCACTGGCCGAAGGCGTCCGCAACTTCTGCCTCCGCAATCCCCACCAGGGCATCCTGGTCCTCATCACCGACCTGATGGACAAGCAGGGGTACGAGCAGGCGCTGCGGTACCTCGTGGCCCGCAACCTCGATGTCTACGTGGTGCACGTGCTGTCGCCGGAGGAGCTAGAGCCGCAACTGGCGGGGGACCTGCGGCTGGTGGACAGCGAGGACGCGGACGTGGCCGAGATCACGGTGAGCCGTCCGCTGCTGGATCGGTATCGTCGCATGCTGGAGGCGTTCCTGGCGGGCGCGCGCGAATTCTGCAACCGCCGCGACATCACCTACATGGTCGCCAATACGAACCTCCCCGTCACGACCCTGGTGACCAACTACCTGCGGCAGCGAGGCCTCGTGCGATGAACGCCTGGCTGGAACCCATCACGCGCACCTACGGCACGCTGCCAGGCTGGCAGTGGCTGGTGCTGCTCGCGATCCCGCCGCTGATCGTGCTGCTGTATTTCCTCAAGCTGCGGCGCCAGCCGGTCGCGGTGCCCAGCACCTATCTGTGGCGGAAGGCGATCGAAGACCTGCACGTCAACAGCCTGTGGCAGCGCCTGCGCCAGAACCTGCTGCTGTTCCTGCAGCTGCTGACGGTTGGCCTGGCGATCCTGGCCTGCCTGCGGCCTTCGTGGGAAGGTTCGCAGCTGGTCGACAGCCGCTATGTGTTCCTCATCGACACCTCGGCCAGCATGTCGGCCGAGGACGTCGCGCCGACGCGCCTGGAGGCGGTGAAGCGGCAGCTGGTCGAGTTGGTGGACACGCAATTGCGGCCGGGCAGCGTGGCGATGGTCGTAAGTTTCTCGGACCGGCCGCTGGTGGAGCAGCCTTTTACCGACAACCGCAACCAGCTGAAGCGACGCATCGAAGCGATCCAGCCGACGGAGCGGACGAGCGACTTGGAAGGTGCGTTGCGATTTGCGGCGGGCCTGGCGAATCCGGGGCGCACGGCGACGGACGAGACCGACGTGGCGGCGGCCGCGGCGATGCCGGCGACGTTGATGATCTACAGCGACGGGCGTTTCCAGCGCGCGCCGCAGTTCGCAATGGGCAACCTGCGTCCGCAGTACGTGCCGATCGGTTCCAGCGAAGCGGAGAACGTGGCGATCACCGCCTTCAGCGCCCGCACGCCGCCCGACCGCCCGGAGACGCTGCAGGTCTTCGGCCAGGTGCAGAACTTCGGCAGCCAGCCCGTGACGCTGACGGCAAACCTCGAGTCGCAGCGGCCGGAGCGTGAGTTGCTGGACGCGACCGAACTGTCGATCCCGCCAGGCGAGACGCGCGGCGTGGAGTTCACGATGGGGGCGATGGAGTCGGGGGAACTGCGACTGACGCTGCAGCATACGGACGCGTTGCCGCTGGACAATGTCGCGTACCTGGCGATCAATCCACGCCGCCCGTCGCGCGTGCTGCTGATAACGCCGGGCAACGACGCGCTCCGCGCGGTGCTCCAGACGCCTTTCGGCCGTGAACTGGCGGAGGCGACGATCGAGGCGCCCTCGTTCCTGCAGACGCCGGAATACGAGCGGCAGGCGGCGGACGGCGCGTACGACCTGGTGATCTACGACCGGTGCGAGCCAGCGAAGATGCCGCGGAGCCACACGTTCTTCCTGGGCGCGATGCCCCCGGACAGCCGCTGGCGCGCGGGCGAACCGCAGGAGTTGCCACAGGTGCTGGACACGGACCGCCTGCATCCGCTGATGCGGTATGTCGAACTGGGCGACCTGACGGGCATCGTCTCGGCGCGCATGCTCACCGCGCCGGGCGGCGGCACGGAACTGATCGAGTCGCACCTCGGCACGCTGCTGGCGATCGCCCCGCGTGACGGCTTCGAGGACTTGGTGAGCGGCTTTGCGCTGACGGGCGAGGACGCATCGGGCAATCGTTATTCGAACACGGACTGGCCGATCCGCGTGAGTTTTCCGGTCTTCATCGGGAACGTGCTGGCGTACCTGGGGGGAACCAGGGACGACGCCACGGCGAAGTCGACGCAACCGGGCGAACCGATGGCCTTGCGAGCGGACTCGCAGGCGTCGAAGTTGCTGGTGACGGCGCCGTCGGGTGCGACGGCGGAGGTGACGCGCGGCGTGCGAAACCAGTTTTTGTATGGCGGCACGGACACGGTGGGAGTGTACACGGTGCGTGAGGGAGCGGATGGCGAGCCAACCGCGCGGTTCGCGGTCAACCTGTTCGACGCCACGGAGAGCAACATCCGCCCAGCCTCGTCGATCGCCACGCAGTACGAGGACCTCGCCGCGCAGCCAGCACTGGAACCCCGGCGTCACGAAGCCTGGAAGTACCTGGTCGCCCTGGCGCTGGTTGTGCTATTGCTCGAATGGTACATCTACAACCGCCGCGTGTATGTGTAGGAGCGCGGCCGTCCTCGGCCGCAACGACCGCGTCGCACGAGACAATAACGCCATCCGCAGCCAAAGAGTACGCCTTTCGGCGCCTGGGCGCCTTTCAGGAGCCCCTGCGGCCGGGACGGCCGCGCTCCGGCTAGCACCGAACGCCCGCAACAGTTCGAAGACACCACTAGGAAGCGGTGCTCGGATGCACTTCACCTCACTGCAACCCGACCCGGGGCGTACGCAGCTTTCGTTTTCCAGCCAGCTGCATTAAAACATCGCCTTGGACGATCTCCGCTCAAGACTTCGCAGGCCAAGGGGCTATGGACACGATTCCCGCCACGCCGTCACCAAGCATCTTCGCGACCCGCCGTTTCGACCGCGCCTACCGCCGCGCCTCGGTGCCACTGCAGCGACTCATCGAAGGTGCCACGCACGATATCGTAAGGCGTTATCGCGAATCCCCGGCGACCGCCAAGCGAGGCTACGATCGCCTCGCGCAACTTACAAGCCTACTCGAGGTGGATGTCAGTGGTGGCAACCGCATGGTGGCCGACCTCGAGGACAATTGCCTTCACCTGCTCGATGTCGGTAATCATGAAATCGTGCCGCAGTACAAGTACAGCAAGTACACGATCGACAAACACCAGAAAGTACCCGTGCACGCCGGCTTTTGGCCTGAAGGCAACGACAGTCCGCTTCGGTTCTTCTCCAGCGCACCCTGCACGACAGTGCGACGATTCGGCGATGAATTCTCGCCCGAATGGCTCTACTACCTTTCCGCGCAGCAAGCGGAGACGCTCGAGGACATTTTGAATCATGTCTTTCAGCCAGGCGGAGAGGCGAAGCCGGTATTCCTCGTGGGAGGACCTGGAACCGGCAAGACCAGCGTCCTGCTGAACCTACTGAAACGCGCAATCGAGCTAGGGGCCAACGCGCGCATGAGTTGCTCGGCGCGCATGAAACAGTTCATCCTCGCTTCAACACCGGGCATAAATCCCGACCTGTTCTTGGTCACTTCGGACTACTATGTGGAGGAGAAACTGGATTTGGTAATCGTCGACGATCCCGAGACGAACATGCATTCCATCATTCCCGCCCTGGTGGCGAATACGGGTCGCACACCAACGACGCCGGTCATCGGATTCGATCCGTGCCAAACCACTTCCTTTGACACGAAGAATCACACCTCCGGCCTCGATGACACGACCTTCGACACTTTCATTAAAGCTACACAATCACAACTCTTTGGTCTCGACGAATGCTATCGGCAGAAACGCAACGTGGGCGAGGCGACACTCAAATCCCTCTCTCAAATCGCGCAATCGACGCCATTCCTCGCCCGACAAAAGATCGCTGGCTTCTTGGAGCGACACGCCGGCGTGAATTCGCTTTCGCTCCACCTGACGTTTCCCAATCCACTAGGTTACGTCCAAACGTACCCGCAGTGGAGCGAGGAGCATCTGGAGCGGGAGACGGAGCGCATCCGCCAGCACCCCAACTGGACGCACTGGCCTTCGACGCTTGCAGTGATCGACACGGGCATCGACATCCGCCCCCTGGAGAGACGCCTGCTGGCAGGCTGCATACGGTTTGAAATCGCGCGTATCGATGACGTCAAGTCGATCAAAGGCCTGGAATACCAGCACCTGCTGCTCTTCATTACCAAAGCAACCTTCGACCAACTGGAAGGAGGCCTTGAAGGCGCTGGCCAGGCGCAGTACGCCCGATACCGGCTCATGCGAATACCTTTGTCACGATCCAAGGATTCGCTCGCAACGTTCGTGACGCCCCTGCGCCTCGACTAAGAGTGCCACCGCGACGCCGAGATCAGTGGTACGCGCCCGACCCTGCCCACCCACTCGCCGTCTGCGTCCGACTCTCGTCGCTTCTGGACGCTACAGGGATACCGGCCAGTTCTCTCGGACCCGCAATTGCCCCCACCCGGTTTCGATAAACGACACCTCAGGGGAAGTCGGTTTGTCGCCGATCGCGTTCACTTCCCTGGACGCAGGCGAAACTTGGATCTCCGGCATACGATCCATCCCCGTGACTTCCCGCTCGAAACGGCCTAACCGCGGCCTATGGAAATCATTTCGCGAATGCATGACCCTTCTCGCCCCTCGCGATCGCAGAGTCAACCGGCGGGAGCTCCGGCGTCGCGCGGCAGCTTCAGAAAGCTGAACCTCGGTAGCTCAGCCTCGCCCACATCGGGTGCATGACGAATTGGTTTCGGCTCGAGTTACAGATTCCGCAGGGGAGGTTCTTCAGGTGAGCAACGGCTGGTACTACAACGACGAGAATCGCACCTTCGGCCCCCTGTCCGAGGAAGAACTCAAGACACTTGCAACGTCCGGCAAACTGAAGCCCACCGACAAGGTTCGGCGCGAGGGCATGACGAACTGGCTGCCTGCCGGTCGAGTCAAGGGCCTGTTCGCCAACGCCACGCCCCCACCGTCGGCGTCCGAGGCGTCGACGGTGACACGGCTGAATCAAGGCGTGAATCGCGTCGCGGATACGACCGCGACGTTGACGGAGGAAACCCTCGGCAAGGAGGGATCCGAGGGAGCGAAGCCGGCCATCTTCCTGCACTCGCAGTCCATCGGTGGACGCACTCGCATCGGCCGGTCGCTTGAGCCGCTTCACACGCTTGGCGGCAACGTCGCGGCTGCCATCTTTTCCTGGTCCTATCTGATCTCCGTACTGCTCGGCACCGTTTCCTCCTGGCAGTTCGTGCCGCTGAAGCATACCGAGTATGTCCGAATCACGCTCCGGCAGTCGCTGCGCTGGAACCTGCTGATGCCGACACTCGCGGTTTGGATTGTTTGCACTTTTGCAACCATCGTCAGTGCGGGCGTCATGGATTCGCTAGAGCCCGTAAAGTGGACGGGCTGGCTTTTCCTCCTGATCGTTGTTGTCGGGTATCTGGGATCCAATCTCATCGCCTGCCAGATGATCGCCGGATTTGATGTCGAGGAGCTTCACCGAACCGAACTCGTTCTCTACTACGGGTTCCCTCGCAAATACCAGCTTCTTTTTGGAATCTCGGACGCTCCCGTTGAATTGCAACTCGAAGGCGTTCTCGATCTCTGCGAAGCCATCGGCGGAGCGGAGTTCAGTCGATGGGAACAGTTCACCTCGCACGACACACGCCGCGGGATGTTCGCTCGCCTGCTTGGCAGCATCCCTGGCGTGAGAAGGTTCGCGGAGGAATAGGCCCGGCGATTTCAAGGCCGTGTGGAGTTCGCAGTAAGACCATGGCGTCCTACGACACCCAGAAGACAGGCCGCGTGGCTGCCGGACGCCTCTTTGACGTCTCGTGCGGCCGCAACAAAGGCGCCCACCACGACCACGGCGCCCTACGCAAATCGAAAACCTCGCTGTTTGACTGCCGGACGCCTCTTTGAAGGCCGTTGCGGCCGGGACGGCCGCGCTCCAATAAAAAACGCCCGTCTGGGGATATCCCGAGACGGGCGTTGAATGCGGCCGACTGGAGTCGAACCAGCACGAGGTTGCCCCCACTAGGCCCTCAACCTAGCGCGTCTGCCAATTCCGCCACGGCCGCAGAATTTGTTGTCGCTTCTTGCTTGCGCCCGATCACCCGCCCGGAACGTTCGTTCCCGACACTGCGACCAAGGCTCATGAGGGAGACCCACTATCGGCCGGCCGAAACGCTGGGCGTTCGCCGGCTCCGGTGGTGACAGATGCTGCCCTCCACCGCTCGCGGGTCTTCCAGTCTATCGGCCCCCACGGCACGCGGCAAGCCTCCCGATCGGGCCTCCCGCGGGCATTCTCCGGGCCTCCCAGCGGCATCGCCCCAATCGTCGGTCCAGTCGACCGTCTCTTGCCCTACCGGCCTGACTCGCAACGCTTGACGACCATGATCGACCGCGCCCAAAGCTCCGCGCCCTGCCGGCCCAGAAGCGACGTCGCCAACTCCGCCAACTCCTGGGCACTCAAGTGCATGTACCGCAGCAATCCCTCGGCCATCCAGGTCGTGTTCAGCGGTCGCCCCAACTGCGACTTCGCCAGCTCCCGATGGCTCACCACCAACAGCACATCCCCCGGATGGATCGCCAGTAGCTCGTTCGCCGTCTCCCAGTCCGGCCCCAGCCCCAGGGCCGGGTGCTCCGATACGATCGGCTCCCAGCCATGCGGTCGCAAGATGTACGCATCCGCCATGCCCGCCGATGTGAAGGTCAGCTGCCCCGTGCGAGGATCCACCTGTCCACAGAACGCGGCCGCTCCCTCGCATCCCGCCGAACCGGACCAGAGCACTTCGTTCAAATCCTTGAGCACCCGCGCCGGTCGCGTCGGCTGCAGCAGCGACGCCTGCAGCGCGCCCCGCAACGTCGCCGCGTTGAGCAGGCTCTCCGACAGCCCCCCCGCTACCGCCGCCGACGCCAGCCACAGATGGTCCTTGCCGTCCACACGCCAGGTGTGGAAGTCGCCGCAGCGATGCGCCGACGGCAGGCTCGTGCCCGATACCTGCCAACCCTCGCACAGCGGCGGAGCGATCTGCAACCGCTCGTCGTGCCAGTCTTCCAATTGCAACGATTGTTCGCGACGCTCGCCCGAAGCCACCACCTCGTTGGCCAGCACCTTGCACTCCAGCTCCGCCGCCAAACGCCCCGCGATGATCTCCAGCAGCTGCGTCTGCTCGTCCGAGAATGACCGACTCGTGTCACAGTAGAACCAGAGCGTCCCCAGCAGCGTGTCGGCACTCGAGACCGGCACGCAGACGGCCGATCCGCAGGGTTCGGGCACGTTCCAGCGTTGGAACAGGCAGGCGTCTTCCAGCACCACTGCGTGACCCGACAACGCCTCCAGGTCCGCCAGCGCCGATCGCAACGGTCGCGCGGGAGCCAGGAATCGATTCGGATCCAGCCCATACTGGCTCCGCAGCTTCAACTCCGTCGTGGCGTCGTCCAGCACATAGAGCGCCGCGGCCATCCCCTTCAGTCCCTCAACCGCGCCCCGCAACACCGCTTCGAGGCGATCGCTGAACTGCGCGTTCTGCTCCGGCCGCGCGATCACCGGCACCGCTGTCGCCAGCTCCGCTTCGCGATTTCGCAACGCCTGCCGCGTCCGGTGCAGCTCGCCCAGGATCGAGACCACCGCGCGGGCCAAGTCGCAGGCCAGCTTGTCGGCCTGTTCTTCCTTCGGCCGCTGCGCCGTCTTCTGGCAGAAGAACTGACCGACCGCGCGGTCGCTCTCCGACAACAGCTCACCCAGCTTCACCGCTCCCGTAGGCGGCGGACCTCGGTCGCAGTCCAGCTTCCAGCCCGTGAGTCCCAACAGGGCCGCCTGCAGCGCCGGCCAGCCCGCCAGCTCCTGCGGGATCGCCAGCGCGGCGTGTTCTTCAATGTGCAGACGCAAGTGGTTCGAGGAAGGTTGCAAGACGGTGTCTCGGATCATGGAAGGTGGGTCGCACGATAAAGCTCCCTCCTTGAGCACTGTGACCACAATCCCTTGGGTCCCGGAAATCCATCAGGTCCGCCCCGATGTCAAACTCTATCATCGGAACGCCCCCGACTCGAATTGAGGCGGCTCTTCCACGAACGCTTACCAACCAACACGACTTTTGCGCGGTCCTGCCGATGAGGACGGTCGGGCGCGGGAGGGGACGACATTGAACGATGGAGGAGAAAGACAAATCAACCACGGAGGGAACGGAGAGCACGGAGGGGGCTCGTCCGGGTGGGGTGGGGCCGGACTAGGCCAGAAGGTCGGTGACGACGCGGCCATGCACGTCGGTCAGCCGATAGTCGCGGCCCTGGAAGCGATAGGTCAGCCGCTCGTGGTCGACTCCCAGGCAGTGCAGCAGCGTGGCGTTCAGGTCGTGCAGGTGCACGGCACCTTCCTCGATGTTGTAGCCGAGGTCATCGGTGCGGCCATGGCTGATGCCCGGCTTCACGCCGCCGCCCGCCAGCAGCACCGTGAAGCAGCGCGGATGGTGGTCGCGACCATGACTGGCCTGCCGCGGATCGCCCTGGCAGTAGATCGTACGCCCGAACTCCCCGCCCCAGACCACCAGCGTGTCGTCCAGCAGCCCCTTGTTCTTCAGGTCGCGCAGGAGCGCGGCCGTGGGCTGGTCGACATCGCGACACTGGAGCGGCAGGTCGCGTGCCAGGTCCGAGTGCTGGTCCCAGCCGCGATGGAACACCTGGATGAACCGCACATTCCGTTCCGCCAGCCGCCGCGCCATCAGGCAGTTGTAAGCGAACGATCCGGGCTGCCGCACCTCCGGCCCATACGATTCCACCACCGAAGCAGGCTCATCGGACCAATCGGTCAAACCGGGCACGGAGGTCTGCATGCGGAACGCCAGTTCGTACTGCGCGATGCGGGCCTCGATCTCCGGGTCGCCGGTCTGCTCCAACTGCCACCGATTCAGCTCCCCCACCGCGTCCAGCATCCGTCGGCGCACGCTCGCATCCACCCCCGGCGGATTCGACAGATACAGCACCGGATCGCCCGCGGACCGCAAAGCCACTCCCGCATGCGACGAGGCGAGGAAGCCGGCTCCGTACAACCGTTCGAACACGGCCTGCGCCTCCCGCTGCGCGCTCCAGCGGCTGTGCATCACCACAAACGACGGCAGGTTATCGTTGAGCGAACCGAGTCCATAGGAGACCCACGCTCCGACGCTCGGCCGACCGGGAACCTGCGAACCGGTCTGCATGTAGGTAATCGCCGGATCATGGTTGATCGCCTCGGTGTGCACCGATTTCACGATGGCCAGGTCGTCGACCATCGTCGCCATGTGCGGCAGCAGGTCGCTCATCCACGCGCCCGACTGACCATGCTGCCGGAACGCGTAGCTGCTGGGCAGGATCGGCAGGCGTGACTGGCCGGAAGTCATGGTCGTGAGTCGCTGGCCGCGTCGCACCGAGTCGGGCAACTCCTGGTCAAACAGTTCGCGTGCCCGCGGCTTGTAGTCGAACAGGTCCACCTGCGACGGCGCGCCGGACATGAACAGGTAGATCACGCGCCGCGCCCGCGGACGGTGGTGATAGGCACCCAACGCTCCGCGCGGCACCTCGCCGGATGGCGTCGAACCACTGCCGGCCGCCGACAAGGAACTTTGCAGCAGCGATCCCAGCGCTGCCGCTCCCAGGCCGCACGCCGAACGGCCGAAGAAATAGCGGCGCGTCGCGCGCAGCGAGGCATCCGCCCCTACGGCGGGCCACGCACGCGTCATTCCAGGCATCGACGGGTCTACCATTGGTGCAGCGCCTCATCGAGGTTCATCAGCGTGTTCGCCACCATGGTCCATGCCGCCAGTTCCTCCACGGTCACGGGCGTCTTGCGCGGCAGGTCGCGCGGCGCCTCGCCAAACGCCACCAGCCGCCGCGCGGCGTCGGTATCGCGTCGGTAGTCGTCCCGGAATTCGCCCACCAGCCGGCGCACGCGCGCCCGTTCGCGAGGTTCCGCCGCTCGGCCCGGCACCCAGCGGAAAAGATAGTCGATGCGATCGTCGTCGGACGCGTCGGCGGGCGTCTCCCGCAGCATGCGCTCGGCAAGCTTCCGTGCAGCCTCGACGAACTGCACGTCGTTCATCAGGGCGAGCGCGGCGGTGGGCGTGTTCGTGCGTTGGCGCCGCAGCGTGCAGACTTCGCGCGAGGGAGCGTCGAGCAGCTGCATCGCGGGCGGCGGCGCTGTACGCTTCCAGAACGTGTAGAGGCCACGGCGATACAACGCTGCGCCGTGGTCTTGCACGAAGACGCGCGTGTTGCTCGTGCTGTAGCCGATCGCCTCCCAGATTCCCTCGGGCTGGTAGACCTTGCCGCTGGGCCCGCCGAGGCGTTCCACGAGCAGGCCGCTGGAGAGCAGCGCCGTGTCCCGGAGCACTTCGGCATCCAGCCGGTAGCGAGGCCCGCGCGCCAGCTGGCGATTGTGTGGATCGCGCGCGTATGCGTCGCGCGACGCGCGGGACGACTGCCGGAACGTCGTGCTCGTCACGATGCGGCGATGCAGGTGCTTCAGGTCCCAGCCGGAGCGGACGAAGTCGGCGGCGAGCCAATCGAGCAGCTCCGGGTGAGACGGTGGGCTGCCGCGCGTGCCGAAGTCCTCGGGCGTGTCCACGAGCGGTTCGCCAAAATGCTGCTGCCACACACGATTCACGGCCACGCGAGCGGTGAGCGGATGACACTCGTTGGTCAGCCAGCGAGCCAACCCCAGGCGGTTGGCGGGCGCATCCTCCGGCAACGGTGGCAGGAAGCCAGGCACGCCCGGCGTCACCCGATCCCCCGGCTGGTCGTAGTGCCCGCCCGCCAGCACCCGCACCTCGCGCGGCCGCTCCAACTCCCGCATCACCAGCGTCGTCGCGAACTGGCCTTCCAACTGGCGCAGCTGCTGGTCGGCATTGCGTAGCGCGCGCTGCGTCTCGATCGCCCCCGGGATCTGTCGCGCAAGGAAGTGCTCCAGCAGTCGTTCACGCTGCGCATCGGTCCTCTCCGCAGCCGGCACTTCCAGCAGCCGCGCGATGGGATCGCGCAGTTCCCTCGCCTCCGCCCGGATCTCGGCTTCTTCCAGGCTCGGCACGCACAGCCGCAGGTCGTCCAGCATGCCCACGAAGGGCGTGCCCGCTGCACCTCCGGCCACGCTTCCCGCCGGGCCGCCCGCGCGGAGACGGCCGGGGGAATCCCACGGACCGTCCAACTGGTCGCGCACGATCGTGAGTTCCTGCGCCACGCCCTCCCGATAGACCCGCACGCCCGCCGCGCGACCCGAACCATCCCACGACACGGCCAGGCGATGCCATTTGCCGCGCACCAAGGGCTCCACCATGCGCACTTCCAGCGACCGCGTTTCGCCGTCGTGCACCAGTCGCACCACGACATGCTGGTCCTCCAGGGAAATCGACCAGCCGCGGGCGCGAAGCGAATCCTCGCTGCGTCCCAGCACGTGCGACCTGCCCATGGATTCGCTGTAGACGGAAAGCAGCGCCGTGAAGGAAGCCTCCCGGCCCAGGTCGCCCGCGTCGCCGAAGTCGATCGCCGCTTGGCCGTCGGGCGGCACGGCCTTCAGACGCAGCGCGCCGTCGCGCGGTCCCGTGTCCAGCACCACATCGCCCACGACGCGCCCCGGCTCACCCCGTTCACAACGCACCCGCCCGTCCACGATCTCGTCGCACGCGCAGCTCCAGATTTCCTCGCGGCGCGGCGACCGTTCCGCCCTAACGCTTGATCGTTCCGATTCCCACTCGGCGATCCATTCGGGCAACCGCGCCTCGGCCAGGCGGCGATAGCCGTCCCACTCCTTCTCCAGCGCCTCCCGCCGTCGCCGCTGCCCGCGCCAGCGAGCTTCCTGGGGTGGTTCGGGCACGCGGACGGACGGAGCCGGCGCTGGCGCGTTGCCGTCCATCGCTGCGTCCGCGGACTGATAGAAGTAGGCGAACATCCGGTAGTATTCCGGCTGCGTGATGGGATCGTACTTGTGGTCGTGACAGGCGGCGCATTGAAGTGTCAGGCCCATCCAGGCCGCGGCTGCCGTCTCGGTACGGTCCATGGCGTACCGCACGAGGAATTCCTGCGAGATCGAACCCTCCTCGCTGGTCGTCACGTTGCAGCGCAGGAAGCCGGTCGCCACCTGCTGCGCGAGCGTTGCGTTCGGCAGCAGATCGCCTGCCAACTGGTCGCGCGTAAATTGATCGAAGGGCTGGTTGGTGTTCAGGGCGTCGATCACCCACGCGCGGTAGGGCCACAAAGATCGCAGGTTGTCCAGGTGCAGGCCATGCGTATCGCCGTAGCGGGCCACGTCCAGCCAGAGACGACCTTGATGCTCGCCGTAGCGCGGCGATTGCAGCAGGCGATCAACGGCCCGGTCGTAGGCATCGGGCCGCGAATCCGCCAAGAAGGTCTGCATCTCGGCCGGCGTGGGCGGCAGTCCCGTCAGCGTATAACTGGCGCGGCGCAGCAACGTCGCACGGTCCGCCTCGGCCGACATTGACTCGCCCGCCGCTTCCCGTCGCGCCTGCACGAACCGATCGAGCGGCGACCGCGCCCACGACGCGTCCCGCACCTCCGGCGGCGTGGTCGCCTGCAAGGGACCAATCGACCACCAAGGCTCCGCAGCCGTGACAGGAGAGTGGCACACAACCCAGGACAGCATCCAAGCCGCCAGCATCCACGGGAGGCATCGACGCGCGGACACAACGCCCCCCGGACCGCCACTCCCGGTCGCGCGCGCGACCCCGCCCCCGGCCGCGTCGCGGCCGGGCAGCAGAGTACGCTCAGGACGCTGGATGGCTTCGCGCTGCTTCATGGTTCGGGTGGAGGGGGACCAAGTGCAGGTAGGCAAACAGGAAAAATGAGGACGCTGCGGCAACGACAGACCGGCCGAGCGGCAGTGACGCGCTCCGAACGCGTGAGCGGCCACCCGAGCCCGCCAAGTCAACCCAACACATTCATCTTACACAACACACTGATTCTCTCCGCCAAGCGTTCGCACACGCCTCCGAACGGCTGTGGTCGGATCGGAAGCCGCAGCATGGTACGTTGCGATTCTGCAACACGCGAGTAGAGGCGAGGAAGCCTGCCGGACAAGCGGGATGCTCGGACGCCGGCAGGCGTTCAGGATTTCAAACCGGGCAGGAAATCGTGGATTCGCACCACCCTTCTTGGGTGTTTCGAATAGAATGGGGCTCGTCGCGGACGGGGTGGCTCCACGGTCGGTGGACGGCCCGGGCGGCTCGACATGGCCCCGATGCGGACCTTCTCGATCGTCCTCCCGGACCTGGCCGCGGCGCACCGCAAACCTGCGCGAACATCCCTCCGCGCGACCGCACCTCGCTCGAACGACACTCGGCGCTCCTTCCATGGCACTCATCATCCTGCGTCTCGCCTTCCTGCTCGTCGCGGCCGGAATCTCGGTGACGTTCATTCAGCGCCCGGACCTGATCCCGGCCACGCCGGCATGGTCGCCGTTCGCCGTGTTCGCGGTGATTGTCGGCATCGCCATCGCGGCCATCGGGATCGACATGTTCATTCCGCGGAAGCGGATCGAGACGATCACCGCCATCTATTTCGGGATCCTCATCGGCCTCTTCCTGACCTACATCATCGGCATCGCCATGACGCCGATCCTGGATCCGCGTTTCCTCAGCCCCGTGCAGCTCGTGCTGGGCATGGTGCTCTGCTACACCTGCGTGAGCGTCCTGATCCAGACCAAGGACGACTTTCGATTCATCATACCGTACGTGGAGTTTTCCAAGGAGGTGAAGGGCCTCAAGCCGTTCATCCTGGACACGAGCGTCGTGATTGACGGACGCATCGCGGACGTGGTCGAGACCAAGGTGCTGGACAACCAGCTGATCATGCCGCGTTTCGTGCTGGCGGAGTTGCAGGCGGTGGCGGACAGCAGCGACAAGTTGCGTCGCAGCCGCGGTCGTCGGGGCCTCGATATCCTGAACCGCCTGCGTTCGAACCCGGACGTGGAGTTGAAGATTTACGACCGCGAACTGCCCGAGATGGCCGGCCAGCCGGTCGACATGAAGCTGGTGCTGCTGGCTCGGCACATGGAAGGCAAGCTGGTCACGGGCGACTACAACCTGAACAAGGTGGCTCGGCTGCACAACGTCGAGGTCCTGAATCTGAACGACCTGGCGAACGCGCTCAAGCCGATCTTCCTGCCCGGCGAGACGTTGCTGGTGAAGGTCGTGAAGGCGGGGGAGGCCGAGGGCCAGGGTGTCGGCTACCTGGACGACGGCACCATGGTCGTCATCGAAGGAGGCCGGTCGCATATTGGGCAGGGCGTCCGCATCGCCGTGACCAGCGTGCTGCAGACCAGCGCTGGACGCATGATTTTTGGACGATACGACTCGGTGGCCCGCGAGGAGAGCGACGCGCAGTAGGGAGGATGGCGGGCCTCGTTTCCGGGGTGGCGGATTCGGGGGTAGGGCTTCATGGATTTCGGGGTGGCCTCTTTCTTTTCGCCCGCGCCGCACGCCACAATAGGGGAACTTCCCGCCCCCCTGCTCCCCCCCGCCCTCCGGGAGTCTGCGAATGCTGTCGATCTCCGGACTCGGTTCTCGCACGTGCGTCGGAGTTACGCGCCGCCAGATGCTGCAGGCTGCGGGTTCCGGCCTGCTCGGACTGTCGCTTCCGAAGCTTTGGGCCGCGGAGAGCGCGGGGCGCCGTTATCCGCAGCGGGCGAAGTCGGTGATCTTTCTGTTTCTTTTTGGCGGGCCGAGTCAGTTTGAAACGTTCGACATGAAGCCGTCGGCTCCCGCCGAGATCCGCGGCCCCTTCCAGCCCATCCGTTCCCGCACTCCTGGCCTGCAGATCTGCGAACACCTGCCTCGCTTGGCCGATGTGTCGGACAAGTATGCCGTCATCCGCACGATGACGCACACGCTCAACGACCACAGCGGCGGCGCGCACTACATGCAGACGGGACGCCGGTGGCAGGTTCCGGTGGGCGGCGGCTTCGCGTTCACGCCGGACGACTGGCCGTCGATCGGCTCCGTGGTCGAATACCTGCACCAGCAGCGGCCCGATGGCCTGGAGCGTGACTTGCCGCAGTATATGGTCGTGCCGAACCGGCTGGGTCGCCTGCAGGAGTCGGGCCAGTATCTGCGTCCCGGCGAATACGCGGGCTGGCTGGGGCAGGCCTACAATCCGTTGACGACGCGCGTCGACAAACGCAGCCTCACGGACAACCCCTACTGGCGCGCTTGCTCGGACGACGAACTGACGTACCAGATCGAAGGCCTCTCGGTCGCGACGCAAGTGCAGCTCGATCGTATTCGCACGCGCGTCTCGCTGCTGGAGCAGTTCGATACCCAGCGGCGGTTGCTGGACCAACAGGAGGACCGCCAGTTGGAACTGCTGACCCGCCGCGCGCTAGGGCTGGTGACCAGTGAGCGGACGCGACAGGCACTCGACGTGCGCCAGGAAGCGGCCGCAGTCCGCGATCGTTACGGACGTCATCTCTTCGGCCAGTCATGCCTGCTGGCTCGTCGACTTGTGGAGGCGGGCGTGGGGTTCGTGACGGTCCACTACGACGCCTGCGACGGCTACAGTTGGGATTCGCATGTCCACAGTCGCGACGTGCGCGAACATCTCCTGCCAACTTTCGACGAAGCGCTCTCCGGCCTCCTGGTGGATCTTGACGAGCGCGGGATGCTGGAGGAGACGCTGGTGGTGGCGGTTGGCGAGATGGGACGCACGCCGCAGCCGACGGCCGACTGGGGACGAGGGCATTGGAGTACGCTGTTCCCGGCTGTCATTGCGGGAGGCGGCATTCGCGGCGGAGCACTCTACGGACGCTCGGACAAAAACGGCACCGTCCCCGAAGAACACCCAGTGTCACCCGAAGACCTGGCCGCTACGATCTACTACGCCCTGGGTATCGACCCGGAGCAGGTTATCCTGGACCGCGCCGGCCGCCCCGTGCCGCTGGTGGCCGACGGCAAACCGGTGACGGCCCTCTTTGGTTAGGCAATGTGGCCGGGTCGCATTGTCGCTCTCGAAGGATTCGCAGCATGTTGCTTCGCCGCTGGCTCCTGGCTTGGTCCGCCGGTTTACTTCTGGTCGCTTCGCAGCCGGGCCTGCAGGCGGAGGACTGGCCGCAGTGGCGGGGAGCGAAGCGAGACGGCGTCTGGCGCGAGACGGGGATCGTCGATCGATTGGACGGGGATCGGCTCCAGCCGGTATGGTCGGTGCCCGTGGGGCCCGGCTACAGCGGACCGACCGTGGCCGGGGGGCGCGTGTATGTCACCGACCGCCAGACGGAACCCAACCAGCAGGAACGCGTGCACTGCTTCGATGAGAAAACGGGCGCGTCGATCTGGAGCTATGCGTACGACTGCGTCTACGAAAACGTCGGTTATGAAGCGGGCCCGCGCGCCTCGGTGACGGTCGAGGACGGCCGCGCCTACGCCCTGGGTTCCATGGGCTACCTGCATGTGTTCGACGCGGCCACCGGGAAACTTCTCTGGCACAAGCGGCTGAACGAGGTCTACCAGATCGAGATGCCGATCTGGGGCATCGCGGCGGCTCCCCTGATCCACGAAGGCAAGGTGATCCTGCACATCGGCGGACGTCCCGACGCCTGCCTGGTCGCGCTGGACGTGCAGACGGGCGACGAGGCTTGGCGCGCCTTGGACGATCGCGCTTCGTATTCGTCGCCCATCCTGATCGAACAGGCCGGACAACAGGTGCTGGCCTGCTGGACGGGCGACCATGTGGCGGGCGTGAACCCGCGCACCGGCGCGGTGCTCTGGAAATCCCCCATGCCGCCGCGCAACATGGTCATCGGCGTCGCCACGCCGGTGGTCGAGGACAACCGTCTGTTTGTCACCTCGTTCTATGACGGCTCGAAGATGATGCGGTTCTCGCGCGATTCGCTGCGGGCCGAGGAGGAGTGGCGCGAGCAGGGCGAGAGCGAGCAGAAGACGCGGGCCCTGCACTCGATCATCAGCACGCCGCTTTTCCGCCGAGGCTACCTTTACGGCGTCGACAGCTACGGCGAGCTGCGTTGCCTGGATGCCCGCGATGGACGACGTGTCTGGGAGAACCAGACGGCCACGCCCCGCGCGCGTTGGAGCAACATCCATATCGTGCTGCATGAAGAGCAGGCGTGGCTGTTCAATGAACGCGGCGAACTGATCATCGCCGAGCTGTCGCCGGAAGGCTACCGCGAGATCAGCCGCGCGAAGCTGATCGAACCCACCACGAACCAGCTGGACCGACGCGGCCAGGGCGTCACCTGGGCGCATCCGGCCTTCGCCAACCGTCATGTGTTCGCCCGCAGCGACAAGGAACTCGTCCGCGTGTCGCTCGAGGCCCCGTGAGCGGCAGCGACACTCGCCCTGGCCTTTCGGCCGCTTCGGGCCAGCTCCTGAGAGCTACTGAATGGCGTCCAGCGCCGTCTTCAGGCGATCACCCATCAGGTGGATGTCGGCCACATTGCCCGCGGGATTGACCAGCATGACGAAGGGCACAGTCTCGACGCCACAGCGCACGGCGTTCGGATTCTCAAATCCGGCGGCCGACGGGTCGGCTTGGACAAGCACCTTCCAGCCGATCGGATGCTCCTTCAGAAATCGTTCCAGCGCATTGCGATCGTCGTCTAGATTCACCAGTACGACTTCCAGGTTATCGGCGTTCCGCGCGCGAACCGCCTCTCGCAACCGGTCGATCTCCTCACGGGCGTTCACCTGCCACGTGGTCCAGAATCCCACCAGCACCCACTTGCCTCGGAAGCTGCTCCAGTCGAACGCATCGCCACCCAAGGTCACTCCATCAAGTGTCACTTCGGAGCCGATGAGGCCCAGGCGTCGACGCGCGAGGTCCACGGTGCGCTGAATGGTGGCCACCACGCTGGCGTCGGGGGTCTTGGAGAAACGGGACAGGATCTTTTCGTAAGCCTGCAGCGACTCGGTCGGATAGCCCATGAATTCGAGGAATTCGGCGGTCTGGATGGCGTAGCCGAGGACGTTGGGGTCGAGCTGTTCGGGCTGCAGGAGGGTATCGAGTCCCTGGAGCATGGCTGCCAGGGCTCCTTCGCGTTTCTCGAGTACCTGGCGCGACAGCTGCGTCAATTCCAGACGCATGGCCTGGCTCAGCAGCGAACGGCCTTCGGTCGCGACATTCGCGTCAGCGGCCGCTTGGAACTTCTCGCCGATTTTTCGATACCCCGTCCCGGCGAGGTCGGCATTGCCCGCTTCAAAGATCCATCCCATCGCATTGCGGGTGGCGTCCAGTGTCTCAGGTCCCGCTTCGGGATCGGCCAGCAGGCCGTCGAGTTGCTGGACGAGCGCGTCGCCGGCGGCGGTGAGGGTTTCGGGCGAGGTCGTGGCGGGATCGAGGGATAGGAAATCGGTGACGGCCGACTGCCACTGCGTGCAGCGTGCCATCCGCGCGACCAGCGGATTACCGCCCTGGGCCAGTTGCGTTACGAGTTCTGTGAAGCGATCGCGATACCGCGACTTATCCAGCGCGGCGAGCGTGCGGAGCGCGTCGAGTTTCACGCGGAGCGCGCGGAGCTTGGTCTCCTCCGGAACCTCCTTGGACAAGATCTTGTCACTGACGGCGACGCGCGTGCGCATCAGGCTCCGCAGCTTCACGCCCTGGTCCTCGGCCGCTTCGGGCGACGCTCCTTCAGCCTCCCCAGGGCCCAGTGCCGTTTTCTCAAGCTGGGCGAGGTATTCGAAGAGTTCCTCGGCCGTGCCTTCGGGCAGTTCGCCCAGCGGGGGTTCTTCGGCGGTGGCCGACGTGGAGTTGCCCGAGGCGGGGTCTTGCGCCGCGGGGGCGGTGGAGGCATCGCCGCTCGGAGCGGCCTGGTCCTGCTGGCCGCGGCAGCCGGGGAGCAGGATGAGCGTTGGTCCAAGCGTCAGGGCACCCGTCAGCAGGAGCAGCGTCACGCGACTCGATGCCTCGCGCGTGCCCGAGTCGTCCTTCGATGGTTTGCGACGAAAACTGATCTGCACGGACGGCTCCTTCGCCTCTCTCGCCGCGCGTTGACTATGGTCCGTGTCGCCACGGACCGCCTCGACCTCGCGCGGCCTCTCCCCAGTTCCTGGATCCATTACGCGGCCGCATTGTAAGTGAAAGACGTCGCGCGGGCAGCACCAGAACGGCGTGAACGGGCGTCAGTCGAGCCAGAAAAGAGTGAGCAGCAGGACGGCCGCGAGCCAGCCAAGTCGAAACCGCGTGGCGTCCGGAGCGGCCCGGGCTGCGGCGGAGGCCACCGGGGCGTCCGCGCCTCGCGCGGATTTCGGGGAGTGTCGTGCCCGGGCCGCGACCGGACTCGCCGCCGACTTCATCGCCGCTTTTGTCGTCGCCGCGGGACGTAGCCCCAGCAGGGCCATCAGGTGCGCGAGCAGCAGCACGGGAACGACGTTCGCGCCGCAGTGCAGCCCGGAGAGAGCGCCGACGACCAGCGTTTCCGGCAGCCAGGCGTAGGCGAAATCCGTGCCGAGGCCTCGTCGTGCCGCGCGGAGGTGCACCAGCATCCACACGGCCAGCCCCACGGCCGCTCCCGCCACCAGCCGCGTTGCCGCGCGACTCGCCAGGCTGCCGCGCGCCGGGCCGCCGACACCGCGCCACAGTTCGTCCTGCGCGCTGGCAGGCAGCAGCCAGAGCGCCAGGACCAGCACCAGCAGCGCCGACGCTCCCGCGAATACCAGCAGCGAACGCGGTACGCGCGCTCCATCGCCCTCGATCATCGCCATGGCCAGCAGCGGCACCAGCCACAACAGGTGCGCGACGAAACGAAGCAGCCCGACACCGATCGCAAGAACATCGTCCGGCGATACGCGGGACACGGCGAACACGTCGACATACCAGAGCCACCCGAACAGCAAGGCGACCAGCAGCTCCACCAGCGGATAGCGCGGCGCGATGCGCTGGCGGCAATCGCGACAACGGCCCCGCAGCAGCAACCAGCCCACGACCGGCACGTTATCATGCCAGCGAATCGCATGGCCGCAGCCGGGGCAGTGCGATCCAGGACGCGACAAGCTCATGCCCGCCGGCAGCCGGTAGACAACCACGTTCAAGAAACTGCCGATGCACGCGCCGACCATCACGATCCACGCCCAGGCCAACAGAGGCTGGTCGCGCAGCAGCGATAACCAGGGATCGACAAGCGAAGAAGAGGCCATGATCGAGCGAATCCTTTCCGGCTGCTTCCTTCGAACGCCGATGACTTGCCGCGGAAACGACGATCGCGCCGCAGCTCGACAAACCGTGCACCCGAAACCGTGCACTCGGCCCGCCCTTTCCAGGCAACCCGTCCGGCGGCCAACGCGTGCCGGACATCCGCTCGGCTGGGAAAATTGTGGCGGAGCTTTTAGAATGTGGCAACCGGCCGCCAGTTGTCGGTCTTTTTTAGCACATCATCCATGACGGCCTGGCGACGATACCAGGGAATCCGGGGAAGCCACCACCATGCAGATTTTCACCACGCACGAGAGTCCTGAGGCCCTGGAAGCCGATGTGCTGGTCCTGGGCGTCTACGCCGACGGCGAGTCGCCGGCCGGCGCTCTGTTCGACAAGCAACAGGGGGGCGTGATCCGGCGGCTGGTGGAGGCGAAGGAATGGAAGCCCGAGGTGGGCGACAACCTGCCGCTGTACCTGCCCGCGAATTCGCCGGCTCGAATCGTCCTGCTGGCCGGCCTGGGAGCTCGCGACCAATGCCATCGCGGCGCGGCGTTTCGCGCCATGGCCAGCGCAAGTCGCTGGATCACGACGCGCGAGCGATCGCAGGTGGTGTTCAGCGCCGATCCGGACTGGACGCCCGATGTGCTGGAAAGCGCCGTCGCGGGGTCGATCGTCGGCTGCGAAGGCCCGGGACTCTACCAGGCCGAACCCAAGCGAAAGAAGCCACGGCAGATCCACTGGGCGTTGCCGGGAGCGGAACTGACAGCGGCGCGGCTGCGGCCCGGCGCGCAGTCGAGCCCGACGTCGGTCAGCGATGAAGTCGACTCCGTCGCCCAGGGACGCATCCTGGGCGAAGCGATCAACCTGACGCGGCGCCTGGTGAACGAGCCGCCGTCGGTGATCTATCCCGAATCGTTCGCGAACGAAGCGGCGCGGATCGCGAAAGAGACCGGCATGGAAATCGAGATCTGGGACCAGGCCCGGCTGGAGAAAGAACGCTGCGGCGCGCTGCTGGCCGTCGCCCGCGGCTCATCGCGCCCGCCGCGGATGGTCATCCTTCGCTACCGCGGCCCCGGCTCGTCCAATACCCCGCAGCTTGGCTGGATCGGCAAGGGCGTCACGTTCGACTCCGGCGGCCTCTCACTCAAACCCACCGAAGGCATGACGACGATGAAGTGCGACATGGCCGGCGCCGCCACCGTGCTCGGCGCCATGCAGGCCGTCGCGCTGCTGAAACTGCCCATCCACATCGTCGGACTGATGGGCCTCGTCGAAAACATGCCCGGCGATTCGGCCTTCCAGCTGGGCGATGTCCTCAAGGCTCGCAATGGCAAGACAATCGAGGTGCTCAATACAGACGCCGAAGGTCGCCTGGTGCTGGCCGATGTGCTGACCGTCGCCGTGGAACAGAAGGCCGAGAAACTGATCGACCTCGCCACGCTCACGGGCGCCTGCGTCGTCGCGCTGGGCATGGATGTTGCCGGCCTGATGACCAATAACCAGACCTGGTGCGACCAGCTCCGCGATGCCGCCGATCGCTGCGGCGAACCCGTCTGGCAACTGCCCATGTTCGCGGAATACGGCGAGCAGATCAAAAGCCCGATCGCCGACATGAAGAATACGGGCGATGGCCGCTGGGGCGGCGCGATTACCGCCGCGAAACTGCTCGAACAGTTCATCGACGACCGACCCTGGGTCCATATCGACATCGCGGGGCCGGCGTACTTGGAGAAGCCGAAGTCGTGGATGGATATCGGCGGCAGCGGAGCCCTGGTGAGAACACTGATCGAGATCGCCCGACGACACGCCACGCCGTAACGCCGTGAAGTCGTAACGCCAGAGCGCGATGATCGCCGGGCCACGCCTAGCGGAGCTTGCCTGGCGTCACGCCTTGTGACGCCAGGGACATCAGTCCAGGTGGCGAACGATCTTGCCTTCGACCAGGTAGATCACTTCCTCGGCGATGTTCGTCGCCACATCGCCGACTCGCTCGAACTGCCGCGTCGCATACTCTAGCAGCAGCAGCGGGTTGGCATTCTCCGGGATCCGCTCCAGTTCCTTCTCGATGCGGTCGCGGATACGATCGTGCAGGGCATCCACACGATCGTCGGCCTCGATGACTTCACGGGCCAAGTGCGTGTCTCGCAGCACCAGCGCCCGGACGCTCATCTCCAGCATGCGTTGAGCGGCATCGGCCATTTCACCGATGCCGGGCACGCGTCGGAACCGCCCCCAGTCGCCCACCTTCACGACGACTTTCGCGACGTTCTCCGCGTGATCCCCGATCCGTTCCAGACTGTCGTTGATCTTCAGGACGGCGACCACCAGCCGCAGGTCATCGCCCCGTGGACGCTCCTGCTCCAGAATCTCGATGCACAGTTCCTCGATCTCGACCTCCAGATGGTCGATGTCGGCATCCTCTTTGATGACCGCTCGAGCCATCATCGTGTCGCGTTGCGTGAGGGCGGTGATCGCCCGCGACACGGACGTTTCGGCCAGTTGGCCCAGTTCCAAGAGCTTTTTTTCTAACAGGGCCATGCGGCCCAAAGCAGACTTCATCACTTGCATTTCCTACGTCCTTCTGAGACCGCCTGCCCCGATTGGCAGACGCTGCGCTTCTTTTTGGATACTTCCTAGGTAACGGCGATTACGGAGGAAAGGAAGATCGCGGCCCATCCGAGCGACGTGCTTTGATGGAAACTTCACGGGGTCTTTACAGAGGGCCGCAGGCGAAGCGGAGGGGTGAGGTCGTGTCCGCCGCCAACATGCGGGAGCAGTCGGCCACCGCGCGGAAGCACCCGGCCAATTCGAAGGCGAAAACGCGACCTGCCCCGTTTCGACGGCCGCCTGTCGGCCCTGCGATGGTCATCCGGGCCCGGTTCTGGTAACCTGGGGAGCCTTGAGAGACAGCCCTGATCGCTCCTCGGACGGACAGAAGGACGGACACTCCATGGCTCTACCTCCCCCCAAGAAAAAGCTGCGTCGGGACGACCATCCGAACGCCGAGAACCTTTGCGAACATTGCTGGGCGAAGTGCTGCCATTACTTCGCCTTGCCGATCGAAACGCCCACGGAAAGCTGCGACTACGACTACATGCGGTGGTATCTGTTGCACGACCGGGCCACGGTCTTCGTGGACGAGAGCGACTGGTACCTGATGGTCCACACCGTCTGCAAACACCTGCAGCCGGACAAACGCTGCGGCATCTATGAGACGCGTCCGCAGATCTGCCGGGACTATTCGACGACGAACTGCGAGTTTGAGGACGACTGGACGTACGACCGCTACTTCGAGACTCCGGAGCAGATCCACGAGTACGCCGAAGCGGTCCTGCCTCCCAAGCGTGGCCAGGGTATTCGCAGTCCCAAACCGGCCCTGCTGCCGATCGTCAGCTGAAGCTCGGTTCGTCACAGGCCCATGTTCGGCAAGGGCCCCAGGCAACACAGGCCCGTGTTCGACAAGGGCCCCAGGCAACACAGGCCCGTGTTCGACAAGGGCCCCGGGTAACACAGGCCCGTGTTTGGCATGGGCCGCAGGCAACACAGGCCCGTGTTTGGCATGGGCCCGGGGCATGCCAGTCCCGGGAAGATCCAGCGCCGGAATCGCCCGTCGCGCCGGGTCGCCGCGTTCCCGATCGGGGGCGGTCCTGCTATGGTGGAACCTGTTGGCAGTTTGGCATTTTTCTCCTGTCGGCTTAGCCCGGAAACGCTTGATGATTACGCCTCGCACGCTGAAGGGGTTCCGCGACTTCCTGCCGGAAGCCATGATTCCGCGGGAACATCTGATCGACACGGCTCGTCGCGTCTATCGGTCCTACGGTTTCAGCCCGATCGACACGCCGGTCCTGGAATACCTGGAGATCCTGCAGGGCAAGGGCGGCGAAGAGTCGGACCGCCTGATGTACCACTTCAAGGACCACGGCGATCGCGACGTGGGCATGCGATTCGACCTGACGGTGCCGTTGGCGCGTTTCGTCGCGCAGCACATCGGCCAGCTCGGCACGCCCTTCAAGCGTTACCACATCGCGAAGGTGTGGCGAGGCGAGAACACACATCGCGGGCGTTACCGTGAGTTCATGCAGTGCGACTTCGATACGATCGGCACGGAATCGCTGGCGTCGGACACCGAGATGGTGCTGGTGATCCACGACCTGCTGGAGGCGATCGGGATCCCGCAGTTCCAGATCCACATCAACAACCGCCAGGTGCTGAACGGGCTGTTGGGCAAGCTGGACTTGGCGGACAAGAGCACGGCCGTCCTGCGATCGCTCGACAAGCTCGGCAAGATCGGCGCCGACAAGGTGCGTGACGAGATGATGGCAGCGGCGGGCACGACGGCGGATCAGGCGGACCACATCTTGCAGCTCGCGGCGCTCGAAGGTTCCAGCCAGGACATCTTGCAAAAGCTCGACAAGCTGGTGGCGGGCAGCGAGCTGGGCGAGCGTGGCGCGGCGGCCTTGCGGCAGATCGTCTCCGACGCCTGCGCTGCGGGCGTGTCGCCCGACCGGCTCGTCATTGACGTCTCGATCGCCCGCGGCCTGGACTACTATACGGGCACCGTCGTGGAAACGATCCTGACTTCGATGCCTGAGATCGGCAGCGTCTGCTCCGGTGGACGCTACGATGACCTGGCGAGCATGTACACGAAGGAACGGTTGCCGGGCATCGGCGCCTCGCTGGGGCTCGACCGACTGCTGGCGGCGATGGAGGAGCTGGGGTTGATCGAAGCGACCAGCACGACGGCTCCGATCCTCATCCCCTACTTCGACGCCTCGCGGCTGCCCGACTACCTGCGCATGGCCGCGCGGCTGCGACGCGCCGGGCTGGGCGTGGAGGTCTATCCGGAACCGAAGAAACTGGCGCAGCAGCTGAAGTATGCCGATCGTCGCGGCTTCCGGCTGGTGCTGATCGCCGGCAGCCGGGAGTTCGATGCCGGCACCTGCCAGCTCAAGGACCTCCGCGATGGCTCGTCCAGCGACGTGTCCCTGGAGGGCGACGCGCTGGTCGAACGCGTGCGGGAACGGCTGGCTTCCGGCGGTTGATAAGCGGCCTGAACGCGCGAGCCTCGCCAAGACGCACCTCGCAGCCAGATGCGATAGGCGACAGTGGGGCGATCGAGTAGACTGAAGGGGATGATGAACGGGGCCGAAAGGGCCTCGATTGATTCGTGGAGTATCGCATGCGCCGCCTCTCGATCCTATCCCGCTCCCTGTCGTCGGTCCGCTGGTCCGCTTGCCGTGCGGCGATCCGCCGTGCGACCACCCTGGCCGCTGCCTGGTTGACACTTGCCGCTCCGTTGCTCGCGGCACCCGCCGAGGAGCCGGTCGAGGAAAAGACGTACGTCCCCTGCTACCTGATCATCTTCTTCGCCGTCGGCCTGGGCCTGATGATGATCTGCCGCGCGGGCAAGCGAACCGTCGAGTTCCGCCGGCCCGACTGATGTCGGCCCGAGTGATGTCGGCCCGAGTGATGTCGGCCCGAGTGATGTCGGCCCGAGTGATGCGGACCTCGTCGAGGCGGCTCGCGTTCACGTCCTCGCCGCCGGGCTGGCGATGCCTGGAGTACTTCCACGCGAACCAGCGGCGGACAGCTTCCGCCCGGGCACTCGAAGCGTGCCACCTCCCAGCGACAGGCTTCTTCCATGCGCACTTTTCACGCGGTAGTTCATCGCTCTTCGGAACGCACCGCCCGTGAACGGACGGTGTCGCTGCTCGATACTTCCGCGCGCGTGCTCGACCTCACCTCCGACCAGCTGCACGATCCCTGGCCGATCGACTTCCAGACGGCGTTCGATCGCCTGGAGCGACTGCCGCGGATGTACATCGAGATGGATGGGGCCTGGGTGTGGGTCGGGCAGGCCAGCGACGGCACGGCTTGGCAGATGGACGGCCTCTTGAACGATTCGCCGCGCGGACTGATGACGCTGGAGATCAAGGGGCGCCTGTCGCGCGCCGCGTGGGAAGAGTTCCGCGGCCAACTGGTGACGCCTGCCGAGACGCTGGTTTTCCAGCTGATGCAGGAAGGCGTCTACCTGTCGGAAGCGGAATTCGCCCGCGTCTTCCTGGGTGACTGAGCCAGGATACTGTATCGCTGTGCCAAGACACGGGGCAGCGTCACGGCGAACCCTGCTCGACAATCTCCTCGATGCGCGGTGATCCGCCGCGGACGGCGGTGGCGGTCAACTGCACGGCCACATAGCGACGGCGCTCCTTGGATTCCGGAACGCGATAGTTGTCGCCCTTCTGCAGGATCGGGCGCGTCTCGGGCATCTCGCCGAAAGCGCGTCCGCCGGAGATCTGGCAGGGAAACCAGTGTCCCTTGTTCTGGTCGTCGACGAGATAGAATTCGGGATAGGAGTGATCGGTCACCCAAACCATGCGGGCCGGGATCTTCGCGGCGCGGCAGAGCGCGACGAACAGCGACGTCATCGCTTCGCAATCCCCTACCTTGTCCTTCAGCGCGTCGACCGCTCCCTTCAGGTCGCTCTCGCGATACTCCACGTTCGCCCGCACGTAGTCGTAGATGGCTTCCGCCTGCGCCCAGCCGTTGGGCTTGTCCTTCACGATTTCGCGAGCCAGCGTGCGGATCTTCGGATGGCGGCTTTCGATGTAGGGACTGTCGCCCAAGAATCGCTTCACGTCGCGCGGCACGGTCTTGGGCACCTGGTAGATGTCCGTCCGCTCCGGCGGCAGAATCACCTTGCGGTCGATGTCCAGCGTGAGGATCGCCTCACAGGTCTCCTTCGCGCCTAGCCGCGGAATGGAGAGCAGCATCTGCTTGACGCCGCCTTCGAGCGTGCGGTAGTCCACGCCGCGCACATCGGCACTGATCTCCTCCTCGACGACGCGCACCTCCTGCTCGGGCCAGTCCATCGGAATCGGCACCGACGCGTCGATGCCCTTGCACTCGCCGCCCGTCTTGATGCGAATGCCCACCTTCAATCGCACGGTGCGCGTTTCGCCAAAACGGATACCGGGGGTTCCCGAGGCGTCACTGCTCTCCGGCTTCGTCGCCGAAGCGTCGGCCGGTTCGACCGTCGTTGCGTCCGGCGACGTTTCCTGGGCAGCGTCCGCGTCGGTCGCGCTGTCCGCCTCCACGGCCGCCTCCACGGCCGCCTGCTCGCTCGCCTCAAGCGGCGCGGAGGCGTCCGGCGTCTGCGCCCAACTCCAGCCACTGGCGGCATGCAACGCCACGGCGAAGCCCATTCCCGACAAAAACAGCGACAACCGCTTGGAGCGGACCAGCGAAGCGAGGATATTCATCGAAGGAGACCTGCGGAGTGGATCGAGCGATTCGACGGCCAAGAACGGCCGTGCTGGAATTGTAGGACTCGCCCATGGCAACGATCGAACCCGCGGGCCCAACCTGCAGGTGGCGACTTGTTCGCTTGAAGAGTTGTACCCGGCCACAGCTCGTTCGGGTAACTTTTTCCCGAACGTGGCCAAGAATAGCTCCGCATGCCACCCCTCGCTCTCCGGCGACGCCGGACGCGACAGGCCATCCCAGCCACCACGGATCCTTGGAGGCGCTCATGTGCGGACGCTTCACCCTCCACTCCCGCCTAAACCTGCTCCTGCAGCAGTTCGCGATCGACGCCGGTCCCGACTGGGCTCCCCGCTACAACATCGCTCCGACCCAGATGGCGCTGGTGGTGCGTGAGACCGCCGAGGGGCGGCGCGAGCTGGTCCCGCTGCGCTGGGGCTTGGTGCCATCGTGGGCCAAGGAGCCGTCGATCGGCAACCGCATGATCAACGCACGCGCGGAGACGGTGGCCGACAAACCATCATTCCGCGCGGCCTTCAAGCGACGTCGCTGCATCGTCCCCGCCGACGGCTACTACGAATGGGAGCGTACCGAGAGCGGCAAGCAGGCCTACTACTTCCGGCCCCGCGCCGACGAACGACTGGCCATGGCAGGCCTGTGGGAGTCGTGGCACGCGGACCAGCCCGACGCGCTGGAGACCTTCACGATCCTCACGACGGATGCGAACGAGGCCACATGCGGGATCCACGATCGCATGCCGGTCTTCCTGTCGCCCGAGCACTACGACCTGTGGCTCGATCCCGAATTCCAGGCCTCCGCACCGCTGCAGGCCCTGCTGCACCCGGCACCCGTCGAGCTGCTGCGTTTCCATCGCGTCAGCTCGCTTGTCAACAACCCGCGCCATGAAGACCCGAGCTGCATCACGCCGGTGGATTAACTCGAGAGGCGCGCACGAATAAGATCGTGCACCGAGTCCCGGATACCGGAAGGCTCGATTACTGGAACACCAGATGGGCCTCGTTGACCACCAGGGGCGACTTGTCGCGGGCGTTGTAGTCGATGGTCAACTGGCCGGCGAGGCCCCAGCCGGCATGCTTCGGTTCGGCGATCACCATCCGCAACGTCACGCTGTCACGCGGCGGAATCCGCAACGGCTTCGTCAGCCGATGATCGTACACGCCATGGAAACCCGGTCGCTGCGAAGTGTTGTCCGCGGCCGAATAACGGAACGTCGTCACGCGGCTTACCTCGTCCGCCATGATCGAAGCATCCGGAGCCTTGAAGTCCTTCTGCGGCACGAACCGCAGCCGCTCGACGATCGCCTCCTCGTCGGTCTCATTTCGCAGCGTGATCATGATGCCCTCCGCACTCGTCGGCCGCATCACCGTGTTGGCCAGCCGCAGCACCGCGCCGCCGGACGTCGCCAGGGCAGCTTCACTGGAATCCGCCGGTTGCGGCTGGTCGGAGGTCACTCGACTCGAAGCGATATCTCCCGCCGGGCTGCGTAGTTCGGGCCCCACCGGGCTGCGCAACTCCGGCCCAGCCGAGCTGCCGGTGTCGGTGGCCACCGCGGCGCGATTCACGCCCGTCGCCAGGTCGGCCAGCTGCTGGCGGAACACCGTCTGGCGCTGGTCGCTCGCCTGCCGCTCATTGTCCGCCATCTGCTTCAACAGCGCCTGGGCATCGGCGTCAAACTTCTCGAGCGCACCGGTCAGCTGACCGTTCCAGCCATCCAACCGTTTGTCTTGCCGGTCGAGCGCGTCCTGGTAGGTCTGCTCGAGTTCCTCGCGTTCATTGCGGAAGTCGTCGGCCTGCTTGGCGAGCTCCGCACGAAACTCCGCCATCAGCGACTCGCGCGTCTCGACGGCTCCTTCCGAAGCCGCGCGATTCTGCGAAATGAAGTAGCTACCCAGCCCCAGGGAAACCAGCAGGCTGACCACCGACAGCAGACGGCTGGACCAATCCGTATTCATGTTCAATACCTTCGATGGGATGCAAAACCGGACAGCGGGGGGACGCCAGCGGGATGCTCGGAAGCTATCGCGGATCGCTCCGCGTCGCCCTGGGCAATCGCTAGACGATCTTACCGCCCGTCACCTCTCGGAATTCAGGATACCGCCCCACCTGAACGGGGTCAAAGGTGCGAGTGGTCGCGTGGCGGATCGATCCTGCTGCAACGAAGCTCCCGGGTGGAAAGATAAGTCAATTAAGCAGACCTCACCGCCCTGCAAGGCACAAACAGGTGGATTCTACGCAGGGGAAGGGCGTAAAGGTTCGCCGTTTGAAACACGGGACGCCCGGCTGGACTCTTGGGAGCGTGACTGCTGTCAACGATGCGGGAGCGTGACACAAGGCCGTCTCACGGACCGTGCACGGCCCTGGCCAAGTGGAGAGGCCGCTAGGCCAAACGCCCCCGCCCCACGATCGCCTGGTTCGCTCCCAGCAGCACGCCTCCGCGCTCGCCCGCGGCACACCGTCCGGTGCCGCCGTACGCGGGGTCATCCGAATGCAGGAGCACTTCGCCTGCCAGCTGCAGCGTCACTGTGTCCACCTCCGTCCGCGGCCCCACCAGCCGCGACACCGCGAAGACCGGATCCGCGCCCGGCGCGTGATACTCCACCGTGAACAGGTCGTTCACTCGATCCCAGTGCACCTTCAAGTGACGCTGCTGCAAATGACCTGATGCCTGCCACGCTTTGCGAAGTTCCAGCAGCCGACGGTACCAGCCGCGCATCCCCAGGTCGCCGTCCGCTGCCTCACCGCAGCGTGAATCGTAAAACGCCCGCTCGTCCAGCGGCGATACGGCGTCCTGCCAGTCGTGCTGCGCATACTCCTTGGCGCGGCTATCGGCGATCAGTTTGCGCAGGTACGGATCCTCGAAGTCCACGAAAAAATAGAAGGGTGCGCGGCACGCGTACTCTTCGCCCATGAACAGCAGCGGAATGGCCGGATGCAGCAGGGCGAGCGGCGCGGCGGCGCGTTGGAAGTCAACGCCGGCCAGGTGATGGATCCGGAATCCACGCGGATGATTGCCGATGGAATCGTGGTTCTGCAGCCCGACGACAAACGCCCGGTGGTCCACGGCGCCCAGCGGTTCCCGGTCCTGCACACGTTCAAACGCCGCGCCATGGTAGAGGTAGCCATGCTCCAGCGCCTCCGCCAGGTCCGGCGCACCATGATACACCCGGTGTGACAACTGTCGGTCAGGCGAGGCGATGGACAGGATGGAGTGCATCAGGTCGTCGCACCAGATCGCGTGCATGCCGACGCCCTGCTGCTGCCGCGCCGTCAGCGAGTGGACGTCGTGCACATTGGTCTCGCCGATCACGAACAGCGGTCGGCCCAGCTGGTCTGCGAGTCGGTCGACGGCTGCGGTGATGTCGGCGACGATCGTGGGACGACGGTCGTCGAACATGAAGTGCACGGCGTCCAGCCGCAGGCCGTCGAGATGGTATTCGCGGAACCAGTAGAGCGCGTTCTGCACGATGTAGTCGCGTACGACATCGCAGTCCGGGCCATCGTAGTTGAAGGCCGGTCCCCAGGGAGTTCCGTGTCGGGTAGAGAAGTAAGGCCCGTATTCGCCGAGATAATTGCCTTCGGGACCCGGATGGTTGTAGACCACGTCCAGCAGCACCGCGACGCCCGCCGCGTGGCAGGCATCGACGAACGACTTCAATTCGTCCGGCGTGCCATAGCTGTTGCGCACCGCGAAATAGTGCACGCCGTCATAGCCCCAGTTCCAGCGACCAGCCGCCTGGGCCAACGGCATCAGTTCCACCGCCGTCACGCCCAGTTCCACCAGCTCGCCAATCCGACGCTCCGCCGCAGCGAAAGTGCCCTCCAGCGTGAACGTGCCGATGTGCAGCTCATAGATCACCAGCCGATCGCGCGACACGCCGGTCCAGGATGCGTCACGCCAACCGTAGGCACTCGGGTCCACCACCTCCGACCATCCATGGACCGACTCCGGCTGCCTGCGCGACGCGGGGTCCGGACGCGCCGTTCCCTGCTCCAGCCGATAACGATACCGATCGCCCGCAGTCACTCCCGCCACGACGCCTTCAAAGAATCCATCCTGCTGCCGCGTCAACGGATGAGCCTCAACGCGATCGCCACGGGCAATCTCCACCGACAGCGTCTTGCTGGCGGGAGCCCAGGTGCGGAACCGCGTTCCGCCACTCGCCAAAGGTAAGGCCCCCCAAGTCATCATCGCTTGCGCCATCGCCCCCGTATCCTTCTCGTCGTTTCGCATGTCGTCGTGACTCATGTCGCCCTTACCCCGAACCCCTCGGCCTGCTCCTGTCCCTTGCCCCGGCGCGATCGCGGCCACGGATCGCGCAGCCGACCTCGGCTGGCCGCTGTGCCAGCTTAGCAACTTCGCCTCCCTACCAGCAGGTCCACCCCGCGAGCGTCTCGCAAGCGAGCGAACCACGCTAGCGACGCACGCACCAGCAGTTCGCTTGGCCCGTCTGGCCGGTTTTCGCGTGAAATCCCCGTGCGTCGGCCGGTTCCACCCAGGAGTCGCGATTCCGCTTGACATTTCGGATCGCGATTCATAATCTCCGCCCGCCGCGCGTCGCGGGGCGAAGGAGTCCAGGTCGGTGGTCGCAGGAAGCGACACCAGGTGCTCCGTAAAATGACATGGAGGTTCGAACCAAGCCATGGCGAATACGACTCAAGGCGTTCCGTTCCTGGACCTGTCCCGCGAAAACCTGCCGCTGGAAGGCGACATCCAAGCGGCGATGCGGGATGTCTGCCGCGCGGGTGCCTTTGTGCTCGGTCCCGCCTGCGAACGATTGGAACAGGAACTCGCGACGCGAGCTGGCGTGCGTCATGGCATCGGCTGCGCGAGCGGCAGCGACGCGCTGCTGCTGGCCCTGATGGCCCTCGACATCCAGCCCGGCGATGAAGTGATCGTACCGAGCTTTACCTTCTTCGCCACCGGCAGCGCCGTGACGCGTCTGGGCGCCCAACCCGTCTTCGTGGACATCGATCCGCGAACCTACAACATGGACATCGACCGCTTTCGCGAGGCGATTACGCCGCGGACGCGGGCGGTCATCCCCGTACATCTGTTCGGACAGTCCGCGGACATGGCCGCGCTGATGCCCATCGCTCGCGAACATGGCTTGATGGTCGTCGAGGACGCGGCGCAAGCGATCGGCGCCAAGCAGCACGGCCGTTCCGTCGGCAGCTGGGGCGATATCGGCTGCCTGAGTTTCTACCCGACCAAGAACCTGGGCGGGTTTGGTGACGGCGGCATGATGCTGACGGACAACGACGAGTTGGCCGAACGTCTGCGGCTGCTGCGAGCGCACGGCATGAAGCCCCGGTATGTACACCGCGAGGTGGGCATCAACAGCCGCCTGGATGGGCTGCAGGCCGCCGTGCTGCAGTGCAAACTGCCGCATCTGGATGAGTGGACTGAAGCGCGACGCGCCAACGCCGCCTACTACGGGGAGCACCTGCGCGACGGCACGCTCTCCAGCTACTTTGATCTTCCCCACTGCCAGGACGGCATGTTCTCCGTGTGGAACCAGTTCACCATCCGCGTCCGCCACGGCCTGCGTGACACGCTGCGTCAGTATCTTAAGGACCAGGGCATCGGCACGGAGGTCTACTATCCGATCCCGGTACACCAGCAGATCTGCTACCAGGCGGACGGCTACGACAAGATCCGACTTCCGCAGACCGAGCGTGCGGCGGCCGAGGTGCTTAGCCTGCCGGTGTTCCCGCAGCTGGCTCGCCATGAACTGGACCTGGTGATCGAGCAGACGTTGCGATTCTTCCGATCGGAAGCGGCGCGCGAGTCCGAGTATCGCCGCGCAGCGGCCTGATCCGGCGCGGCCTGCCATGCACCAGATCCTCATCACCGATTCGGTCACGCCTCCGCCGTCCTTCGAGCAATCTCTTTGCGGCGAGGCGGCGCGGGTGCGTTGCCTGCAAGTCACCGCGGACCATCCGCTGGACGAGCAGGTAGCGGACGCGGACGCCCTGGTGGTCTACCACGAAGTGTCCGTCACGCGGCAGACGATCGCGCGGATGCCCCGATGTCGCGTGATCGTGCGGGGCGGCGTGGGAGTTGACAACGTCGACCTGACGGCGGCCACCGAGCGTGGCATTCCCGTCTGCAACATCCCCGACTATGGCGTGGACGAAGTGGCTGACCACGCCATCGGACTGCTGCTCGCGCTCAATCGCGGCTTCCTGCTGCTGGAACGTCGCCTGCGTGGGACCCTGGAACCTTGGGACCGCCGCGCGGTGGAACCGGTATTCCGGCTGAGTGGAGCCACGCTGGGCATCCTGGGCTGCGGTCGCATCGGCGGCGCGGTGGCGAGGCGGGCCGAGGCCATGCGGATGCGCGTGCTGGTTCACGATCCTTACCTGCGCCCGGGCATGGAGAAGGTGTTGAACGTCGCGCGTGTCGACCTACCCACGCTGCTGTCGGAAAGCGACGCGATCACGATCCATACGCCGCTGACCGAGGAGACCCGGCATATCATCAACGCCGCGGCCCTCGCGCGAATGCAGCCGCACGCGCTGCTCATCAACACGGCTCGCGGCGCCGTCGTGGACACCGAGGCCGTGGCCGACGCGCTGCGGCAACGGAAGATCGGCGGCGCGGCGATCGACGTCCTGGAGAAGGAGCCGCCCGACCGCTCGATGCCCATCATCAAGCTCTGGCAGGATCGCGACGCGGACGTGAACCTGATCCTCACGCCGCACGTCGCCTACTACTCGACCGCGGCCACCGAAGAGATCCGCCGCAAGGGCATCGAAGAGATCCTGCGCGTGCTCCGCGGCGAACGCCCGCTCAACTGCGTCAACCTGCCGCTCTAGGATCGCCCCGCAACGAGCGGCCTGGGACACTTCCCCGTCACTCGCCGTTCAGCCCCGCGCCTTTCGACGCCGCTCGTGCCACTGCGCCGCGGCCAGTCCGCTGCCCAGGGTTGCCGCGAGCACCCAGAACGCGGAGGCGCCGCCGTAGTCCCAGTAGGCTCGCACGCCCAGCGCGAGGAACAGCGGGCAGGCCAGGGCGTTGAGCGCCCACAGCGCGCGCGGCGCGCGGAGTGACGCGGGCAGGAATCGTCCATCAGCCCAGCAGCCCAGGCCGCAGATCAGGCCGCAGGCGAGCACGCCGGTGAAGAGGTTGGCGGGATCCAGCAGTCGGATCAGGCCCGGTGGTGTTTCGTTCCGCGAAGCGCTCTGCTGCGTCCACGCCAGCGACGCACCCAGCACCATGGCACCGCCGAAGCCGACCCAGTTGGTCACCCAGCGATGGATCCAACGCGCGGACAGGTCCGGTCGCCCCAAGGCCCGGGCCATCTCCCGCGCGACCGTCGGAGCCACTTCGATCGTCCCATAGAGGGTCCCCAACATCGCCAGGAACGCGCCGACGAAATACATGGGCTGCATCCAAGCGCCGGCGGCCGACATGAACTTGGCCTGCAGCGTCAGCAGGTCCGAGCCCTCCGGGATCTGCTCCAGCGGCCGCAGCACGGTCGCTCCACTGGCCACGAAGACCGCGCTGAAGAAGAATACGACCAGGAAACTCACGGAAGCGTCGAGCAGCGGAGCCCTCAACCATTCGCGGCACGGGTGCTGCGGATCACCGGCGATCACGTCTACCGCCGACTCATCCAGCACTGGTCCGCCCGCCGCGCCCCAACGCTTGTCACGCAGAAAGGACACATACGCGAGGTAGTCGTATCCGGAGCCGCCCAGCACGCCGACATAACTCACCAACTCCACCCACAGCGGCCGCGTGGCCAGTTGCGGGAACTTCTCGCGCCAGGCCGGATACTCGATCGCGCCGGGCGCGAACACGCCGCGGACCATCGCCGCCCAGTCGGGGTGCAGCAGCACCAGCGAGACGCTGACCGTCAACAGCATCACCGCCACGATGGCCATCTGGATCCGTTCCAGACGATCGTAACCGCCCGTGCGCACC
>CAZUJM010000003.1:52325-63028 GCA_964620405.1 uncultured Pirellulaceae bacterium
GCGGCGATCAGCGTGCCCACCGTGCCGGCATGGAAACCGACCCACACGGGAAACGCGGGGATCGCCAGCAGCAGGAAGACCCAGACCAGCCAGCCGCGCGGTCCTGGCAGCTGGGCCCATCGTTCCAGCGGATGCGCTCCCGTCAGCACCATCTGCCGCGCGGTAAGCAGTACGAGCGCCCACTTGAAGATGCAGATGACCACGAAGAGGCTGAGGAGCGGAAAGCCAAAGAGCGCGCCACCGCGGGACGAGAAGACCAGTTCGCCCGCGCCGATCGTCAGCGACGCGACGATCGCTCCCGGCCCCAGGATCGCCAACCACGCCTCCGGCCCGCGCCCCGGGCGCGTCCAACCGTTTCTGGAGTCTGCCATCCGCCATCCTTTTCCCGACCGCGGCCCCTGGTCCGCGCCGGCCCCCTGCCCCACCCTCTCGACGCGTCGTGCATTCTAAGGGCGGCCAAGGAAAGCGAATACCAGCGCCCAGCGGAATAAGTCGCGTCCGGTCGTGTTTTCGCCTTCACGATCGTGGACGTTACAATGGAGCCTGTGACGGAAACAAGACTTGGCCCTCTCTACGCCGCATCCCATGAACAAAGCCTTCGTTCGCGAACCGGAACTGGACGGACGAGCCTACTGCCCGCGATGCGGATCGCTGGGATCCCGCGTAGGCGCCGCGGCCATGGATACGCACTGCCTGCCCGAAGTGCGCGCCCGCATCCGCGAGGGAGCTTGGTTCTGCGCGTACGCTCGCTGCGAAGTCGCCTACTTCAACCAGCTCGAAGCCACCATCCTCGTGAGTGAGCTGCGCGGCCCGGTCCATCCCAAGGACCTGGACGCTCCGCTCTGCGCCTGCTTCGGCTTCACCCTGGACGATCTCGAAGCGGACCTGGCGGAAGGCACACCGACGCGCATCCGCCAGCTGCTGGCGCGGAGCCAGTCGGCGGAAGCTCGTTGCGCGAGCGCGGCCGCCGATGGGCAGTGCTGCATGACCGAGGTGCAGAGACTCTACATTCGCGGCCGCGAAGCGCGCCGCGAATCATGACCCGCGCACGGCGGGCCTAGACGCGCGGCAACTGCCAGGGGTCGCGCCGCGGCCGATCCAGCAGCGCCGCATCGACCGGGTTCGTGAACTCCCATCGCTCCGGCGACCACTCCAGCGTCTTCTGGTGGAAGTAGGCAAGGTTGCCCAGGTGGATGAGTGCGGCCGTCCGCGCGCCGGCCTCCACATGAGCAATCGGCTGCTGGCGCGAACGAATGCAGTTGAGCCAATCGCGATGGTGTCCCGGCGACACAGGCAGGTGGACTTCCTGCGCGCCGAGCGGCGTCTTCACGATCTCCGCCGGGTCGCTCTCCAGCACCCCGCGATCGATGTGCAGCGTGCCTCGCTCGCCATGAAACACGCAGCCGCTCGGGCCACCATGCTCGATCTCCAAGCCGTCGGCGTAGAGGAAACGCACGCCCGACGTGGCCTTCGGATCGGCCGGAGGCACGATCTTCACGGGACCGGTGTGGTCGAGGTTGAGCGCCCACTGCGCGATGTCGTAATGGTGGGCGCCGATGTCGCTGTGGCCGCCTCCGGAATACTCGCGATAGTTCCGCCAAGCCGGGAAGTGATTATGCACGCCGCGCGGACTGAGCGTCGCGCTGTACGGTCGTTCCGGCGCGGGGCCCAGCCACAGGTTCCAGTCGAGTCCCGGCTCCAGCGCCTCCTCCGGCAGGTCGCACGGCACGCTGGGCCCGCCCACGCCGACCGTGACGCGATGGATCTTGCCCAGCCGACCGCTGCGGATGAACTCGGCCGCCTCGCGAAACGGTCCGAAAACGTTGGACCGCTGCTGGCTGCCGACCTGGAACACCCGCTCATGCTTCCGCGCCGCCTCAATGCAGAGCCGCGATTCGGCCAGCGTCAGCGTGAGCGGCTTCTCGCAGTAGACGTCCTTGCCCGCCTGGCAGGCCAGGATCGCTGGAATGGCGTGCCAGTGGTCGGGCGTCGCGATGCAGACGGCGTCGATGTCGGGTCGCGCGAGCAGTTCGCGGAAATCGTTGTAGCCCTGGCAGCCGCCACGCCCCTCCCGGCCTTCATAGGCCTTGGCCACGCGCTGCAGTCCATCGTTGCGACGGTTCGTGTCCACATCGCACACGGCCACGACCTGCACGTCGTCGAAACGCAGCAGCTCGTTGAAGTGATAGTCGCGAGCCATCTTGCCGCAGCCGATGATGCCGACAGCGATCCGCTCGCTGGCCTTCACCTGCTCGTCACGACCCCAGATACGGGCGGGCAACACCAGCGGCACGGTGGCCGCCGTGGCCGCCTGCAGCGCGCGACGGCGCGACATTCGTCGATCGAGACCCATGCGGGCTTTCCTCTCATACACAAAGGGACGGGACGCTACCAGATGCGGATCCGCTCCGCGGCGGGCTTGTAGAGCGAATCGCCTTCCTTGACGCCGAACGCTTCGTAGAACTCATCCAGGTTCGACACCGGACCATTCGCACGGTAGCGGGACGGCGAATGCGGATCGGTGAGCAGGCGCTGCACCATCTCCGCGTCGCGGTACTTGCGCCGCCAGATCTGCGACCAGCCGATGAAGAACCGCTGGTCGCCGGTCCATTGATCGAGCACCGGTGCCGGCTTGCCGCCCAGCGACAGGCGGTAGGCCTTGAGTGCGATCGACATGCCCGACAGATCGGCGATGTTCTCGCCCAGCGTCAGTTCGCCGTTGATCCGTTTGCCGGGCAGCGGTTCGTAGCCCGCGAACTGCGCGACGAGCTTCTGCGTCAACCGCGTGAAGGCTGCCTGGTCCTCCTCCGTCCACCAGTTCTCGAGGTTGCCGTCCCCGTCATACTTGCTTCCCTGGTCGTCGAAGCCGTGACTGATCTCATGGCCGATCACGGCGCCGATGCCGCCATAGTTGACCGCATCGTCGGCCCGCGGATCGAAGAAGGGCGGCTGCAGGATCGCGGCGGGAAACACGATTTCGTTCAGGCCCGGGTTGTAGTAGGCATTCACCGTCTGCGGCGTCATACCCCATTCCTCCCGGTCGACGGGCTTGCCAAGCTTGTCAAGCATCCGCTGATGTTCGTGCAGCGACGAGCGGATCAGGTTGCCCACGAGGTCGCCGCGCTGGATCTCCAGCTTGGAATAGTCGCGCCACTTCACGGGATACCCGATCTTCGTGGTGATGCGTGCCAGTTTCTCCTGGGCTCGCTTCTTCGTCGTGGGCGTCATCCAGGTCAGGTCCTGGATGCTGAGTTCGTAGGCCTTCAGCAGGTTCTGGACAAGCTCGTCCATCCGCGTCTTGGCTTCGACCGGAAAGTGCTGCGCGACGTACAGGCGTCCGACGGAATCGCCGAGCACTCCGAAGTCGCCCGCGCCGCCGCCCGACGTGGCCTCGACCGCTCGCTTCCAACGCGGCTTCTGCTGCGGGATGCCGGCCAGTTCGCGCGAGTGCAGGTCGAAGTGCGCGTCGACATAGGCCTGGGACAGGGCCGGAGCGTACGCGTCCACGACGCGGTAGCGGAGGTACTGCTTCCAGACCTCCAGCGGCGTATCCTTCAGGATGGGCTGCAGACCCGTGAAGAAGCTGGGCGTGACGACGTTGATCTCGGCCAGCCCCGGAGCGCCGGCGGCCTCCAGAAACGGCTTCCACGCGACGGCGGGAATCTTCGCCAGCAGCTCTTCCATCGTGTGCTTGTTGTAACGCTTCTCCGCGTTCCGCAACTCCACGCGCGGCCACTGCACTTCGGCGAGTCGCGTTTCCAGCTGCAGGATCGCCTTCGCGGCATCGGCTCCATCGGTCCGGCCGGACAGCGTGTGCAGTTTCTCGATGTACGCCACCAGCGCCTCGCGCGCCTTCAGGTACTTCGGGTCGTCCTGCAGGTAGTAGTCACGATCCGGCAGCGACGTGCCACTCTGCGCGACGGCGGCCAGGTAACGCGTCGAATCCTTGTCGTCCTGGTCGACATAGAAGCCGATCGGCCCGGGCACTCCGATCTTCTGCAGGTAACCCAGGTGCTGGAGCATTTCCTCGACCGACTGTAGCCCTTCGATGCGCTGCAGCTCCGCCGCCAACGGCTCCAGCCCCCGCGCCTCCACGCCGGCCTCATCCATGAAGCTCTGGTAGAAGTCGCCGACCTTCTGCTCGTCGCTGCCCTGCGGATGCTGGCCCTCGGCGGCCTTCTCGATGATCGTGCGGATGTTCAGGAGCGCTTCGTCGGCGAGGATCGTGAAGGACCCGTAGTTCGACTTGTCGTCCGGAATCGGCGTGTGCTGCAGCCACTTGCCGTTGACCGCGAGGAAGAGGTCGTCCTGGATGCGGACGCCCGGATCGAATCCTTGGGCGTCGATCCCCGACTTCAACTCCGCAGCGTTCAGTGTCGCAGAGTTCAGGATCACGGCATCCTCGATCGCGAGCCTTGGCCCCGCGACGACCACCAGACCAAACAGCAAGGCAGCTGCCAGACGAACGTTCATGCGCAATACTTCCTCTTAGGGGATGAACACGCGGCGTGAAGACCCGCGCGGTGGATTTGTTGGTCAGGGATTCGGTGCTGCTGGAGAACCTACATTTCCCGGGGGAACGGTGTTGCCCGGGGAGACTGCGTTTCCTGAGGAGGCACCGGTTCTCGAGGAACCATCGGCTTCGCGCAGTCGCCAGATCTTGATCGTGCCGTCGAAGCCGGAGGAAGCCAGCCAGCGACCGTCGGCGGGCGTGGCCACGGCCAGGATGCGTCCTGTATGGCCTTTCAGCACCAGCGCCTCCTTGCGGCGATTCATGTCCCACACATGCACCAGTTGATCCTCGGAACCGACCGACAGCGTAGCGGACGAACCGCTGTAAGCCAACCCGCGAACGGGCGACGCGGAAAGAAGCGAAAATGCCTCCTCCCATTTTCCCTGCGCGTTGGCCCGACCGGCGATGACGATCCGGCCATTCTCGCCCGCGATCGCCAGGGTCTGCGGAGCAAGGCCCGCGAGGGCTCGAGCCGGCTGCACGCCCGACGACCAACGGTCCGGCGGCTGCGACTGCGTGTTCCCCGCAGGCTGCTGAAGGCCCTCCGCCACGCCTTTGACTTCCGCGTCAGCCGCCCAGGTCACCATCTGCCCGTCAGCCAGCAGGGCGACCAGTTGTCGTCCTTCGTCCGCGTACGCCAGCGCCTGCACCGTCGCCTCGACCGGCAAGCGGGTAGCGACCTGACCGGACTCGACATTCCAGACCAGTACCTGCCCATCGTCACCGGCGGAGGCGAGCTGCTGGCCGTTGGGCGCGATCGCCAGCGCACGAACGACGGCCGTATGGGCCTTGAGTGCCGCGAGCAGGCGTCCCGAGGTGACATCCCAGCGTCGCACCACGCGATCATAGCCGGCCGTCGCGATCCAGCGGCCGTCATGGCCATATGCGACGGCCATGAGCATGTCCTCGTGGCCCTCCAGGGCATGCAGCAGCGCGCCGTTCGCGGGGTCCCAGATGCGGACGATGCCATCCACGCCGACGGAGGCCAGTCGTTCTCCGCGCGGGTCGGCGGCCAGCGCCGTCACGGCGCCGGCGTGTCCCAGCAGGTCGCGTTGATGAAGCCGCTCCGACCATCGCGACCAGACCGCCTGCGTCAACTCCGACACGTCCCGGGCTATCTCTTCACGCGTCATCTCTCCCCGCGCATCGTCTGCCTGCCATGATTCGGGCGAGTCACTCAGCAGATGGTAGGCTGCTTCGAGCTGTTCGGAGTTCAGGTAGGCTCGAGCGAGTGCCAACCGTCCCTCGAGCGAGGTGGGCTCCTGCTGGACCAGTTTTTCCAGCCGGGTCACGGCGCGCGGACGATCGTTCCACCACCACTCGAGACAGGCAAGTGCGCTCTCGAGCGCGGCGTTGCGCGCGGCCTCGTTGGCGGCGCCATCCGCAGCCTCGTCCAGCCACGCTTGCCGAAGACGCTGCTCGAAGGCTGCGCGCGCGGAGGTCCCTTGGCCGTCCGTGACTGCCGGAAAGGCGGCGGCGATCCGCTCCAGCAGCTGCAGGGCCTGTTCGTCCCAGAGACGATCGGGCGTGGGAAAACGCGTGCGGTCGCGAACGGCGTTGGTGGCACGCGGACGCGCACGAAGCGTCCGATGGGCTTCGATCTCCTTCCAATCCGGCCCCGGGGGCGTAAGCAGCCGGCGCAGGTCGGTGACCGCGTCGCGATCGAGGAACGGGCTGCCGTCGGCCATGCCCGCCAATCCCAGCGCCGGACCTTCGCGCTGCTTCTCTTCCAGCGAGGCGTCTTCACGCAGCTTCTGCCGCAGTCGATCGAGCGTTTTCCCAATCGCCGGCTGCTCGCCAGCGGCGGTTGCGCCCGCAGTCCGTCCGCTCTCCCAGGAGCGATGGAGCCACGATGCGATGAACGACTGCCACGAATCGTCTTCGGCCTGCGGACGTTGCAGCGCAAACTCCACGATCTGCCGCGCCGTCTCGGCGCGCACTCGCGTGCCTGGCGGCGCGAGGGAGCCCACGGGAGCTGCGGCATCCCAGAGCGTTTCGCGCAGCGGCTCCTGCAGTTCCGGCGCGACATACCGGATCGCAACGATCCATTCGGCCAGGGCGTCGATCGTGGTAGTTTCCCGGAGGAGAGCCACCACGCGTTCGTCGCGGGTGGCGGAGGCGGGAGCCATGCAGACGCGCGTGGCGAGGAAGGCGTGCAGCGATGCGGCCGACGCTTCGTCATACCTCCGCAGCCAGTTCCAGCTCTCGCCCACCTGTCGCAGCGCGTCGGCCTGGGCGAGGGTTTCGCTCGGGCCAAACAGCAGCACGCGCAGGATGCGCGACCAAGCGGCCGAGGTTGCGGGCGCTGCGGCCTTGGTGGCGTCTTGGTCGGCTGCGTCGATGCGATGCAGCAGCGTCGAGGTGCCAGCCGCGTCGCCGTCGATCCACAGGGCGGTGGCGACAGCCCGCTGCAGGGCCTGGTTCCCCGGTGCAGCGTCGGCCAGCGCACGCAGTTCCTTGCGTCCCATGCGATCGGGCAGCAGCCGCAAGCCGATCAACGCGGCGGCGATCTTCGCTCGTTCGGAACTGCCATCGGCCAGGGGCTGCACCAGTTCCTCGGCGAAATACCGCGTGGCATCGCGGTCGCGATCGCGTCCCGCCTGGGCTCGCTTCCACCGAGCCATCCGCAACCGCATATCCGCGCCCACGACCCAATCAAGCAGTTCCAGTTCCTGCGCGACCGAGCGCGGCGACACGAGTTCGCGGCCTGCATCGTCGGTGGAGTGCTGGAGCAGCTGCAGCAGTTCATGCCGGGCAGCGGCCGACTGTCCGAGGGCCCCATGGACGAGCGCCGCGCGGTAGGCGAGTCGCCAGCTGTCGGCGTGGCGAGTCAACGCCGCTTCCACGAGGCGCTGCGCGGCGAACAGGTCGGATCGCGCGATCAGTTCGTCCACCAGTCGCGTCGCCTCGTCTTCGGTGCCGCGGTAGTCGAGCAGCTCGTTCCAGATCGCAGACGCATCGGCGAGGCGTCCGGCCTGGCGATAGAGTTGCGCGAGCAGTTCACGATTCGCGGGAGAGGGATTCAACTGCAGCAGCTGCTGCTGGTAACGGATGGCGACCTCGTGCTGGTCGGTCTGCCGCGCCAGCTCCACCACCTTCCGCAGCCGCGCCGCATCGAGCGGCCGGCGGGCCTGCAGTTCCTCCAGTTGCTGGAGGGCCGCGCGGGCGTCGCCCGTCTGCTCGAGCCACAAGGCCAGGGCTTGCGCGCGGTCTTCCTGGCGGCGAGGCTCGGCGGCGATCATGCTTCGCAGCGCATCGGCCACTTCGTCGCGTTCAGTCGCGCTGCGAGCCCAGCTGGCCATCCAGGTGAGCAGCGACTGCATTTCGGCCACCGAGGACGACTGCCGCACGGCCTCCAGGACCTCCGCGCGCGCTTCCTCCGCGCGTCCTTCCTGCTGCAGGAGCGACGCGAGCTGGCGGCGAGCCGTCACATCGCGTGGGGCGACGCTGATGGCGGTCCGCAGTTCCGCGGCCTGCGTCTCCCGATCGCCCTGGCGTCCGAGCACGGTGGCCAGCAGCAGATGCGATTCGACGTCGCGTGGCAGCTCGCGAGCCATCCGCTGGGCAACGGCCAGGGCCGCGTCAGGGCGACCGCGGCGGAGTTCCAGTTCGGTCCAGCGACGGAAGGTTTCCTTGCGGGGCCCGCCGCGCTGCGTGATAGCCTCCTCATAGAGCCGCGCCGCGTCATCGAGCTGATTCGCTTCCTGCATCAACATCGCCAGCCGCAAACGCTCCTGCGGCGATTCGGACGGCAGGGCGGCGAGTTGACCGAGTACAGTGTCGTCCGCCTCCAGCTGCCCGGTCGCTTCCCGCAGCAGCAGCCACTCCCAGGCCGCGTCGATCCAGCGGTCGTCGCGTGGAGCGGCTGGATCCTGCGTCGCCCGCAGTTGACGATCCAGCTGCTCGAGGCGCGACGAGGCTCGTTGCGCGACGACGGCGAGGCGCGCCTGCCACTGGCGCACCTCCATCTGCCAGGCCGGATCGCGTGGACGGACGGCACGCATCTTCGCCAGCGCCGCGTCGGCGCGATCGAGTTGCTGGTGGGCGACGCACAGCTCCAGCCATCGCGTCCAGGCTTGTGTCGAGCTGGCGTCGACGAGGGTGGCTTTTTCGGCGGCGTCCAGCGCGGCCTGGACATAACCGGCGCGAGCCAGTTCGCTGCTCGTCTCCAGCCAGCGATCGGCCGATTCGGGTGCGGTGCTCGCCGCTTGTTGCCAGGCAGCGACCGCTTCCGCGGCGCGACCGAGCCGGTGCAGCAGCCGCGCGACCTGCAACCCGTGGTCAGCCGTCGGATCGCGGCGCGACGCTTCGCGATATTGGGCTTCCGCGGTCTGCCAGAGCAGCGCGCGACGGCGGCGCAGTTCCTCGGGATAGGCGTCGCGCGGGCGGCCATCCCAAGCGGCGGGCGTATCGCCGAGGGCCGCTTCATGGCAGGCGTCGGCCACCGCGCGGGCCACCAGCGGATCCCGCGGGAAGCGGTCGACCGCCTGCTGCCAAAGCTCCACGGCGGCCCGCTGCGCGGCCTCGTCTTCCAGTTCGTCACGATGCAGCCGCAACTTGCCGGCCTCCACCAGCAGCGACCAGTCGTCCCCCGTCTGGTCCGCCAGTGACTTCAGCTCCCCAATCACCGCATCGTAGTCGCCGCGCTGGATCAGCAGTTTCACGATTCGTTCGCGCAGCGTCCGCTGGTTCGGTGCGCGCAGGAGCGACGCGCGGCACGCGTCCAGCGCCGCATCGACGCGACCGGCATCCGCGAGCGCATCGGCCCAGGCGATACGCGCCTCCAGATCGGACGGATGTTCGTCGCTGTAGGCTTTCCAGAAATCAACGCGTGCATCGGCGATGGCCTTCGACGTAGACTCCCCGCGAACAGCGCCAGCCGGTGGTGCATCGGCTGGCGTATCCGCGAAGGTCGCATTGATGGCCTGCCGCAACTGGTCGGCGCGTGTGCCCTGGGGTTCCACTTCCTGCAGCAGGGTGCGAAGGTCCTGGCGAGCGGCCAGCGGATCGCCTTGCCGGGCTTGCAGCAGCGCGAGCTGCAGGCGCGCATCGAAGCGGAGGTCGGCGGGAGCGCGGCGGAGTGACGCGAGCTGCTGCCAGGTGCGACGCGCTTCGTCGGGGCGCTGAATCTGTTGGTAACGCTGGGCGATTTCGCGGAGCGCCGCCGCGTCCTCCGTGGATCGCTGGCGCCAGGCATCGAGCGCGCGCGCGGTCGCGTCGGTATCGGCGCCGCGCATCGACAGGGCGACCTGCTGGCGCGCGAGGCGTTGGAATTCGGCCGGCGGCAGCTGCAGCTGCAGCACTGCGGCCAACGCTTCGGCCGCCGCCGCGAACTCCTGGCGACGCAGCAGCAGTTCGGCGCGGCGCGACGCAGGGAAGTAGTCCTGGGGAACCAGCGTGGCCGCCGTGTTCCAGGCCTCCGAGGCGGCCTGCCAGTCGCGGGCCTTCTCACTCACCAGCGCAGCCACCATCTGCGCCGCGGCCTCGCGCGGATGGTCGCGGCGATACGCCTGCACCTCGTCAGTCAGTCGCGGCAACGCGCCCGCCTGCCTCGCCAGGTCGTACCAGCGGTCGAACGCGGCCGTGGATTGGGGGCGGCGATAGACGAGTGTCCGCAGTCGCTCCAGTTGAGGCGTCCACGCATCGCGGCCCGAGGGCGCGGCGGGCGGCTTTACGTCCGGCGGTCCGGCTGCGGCCGGCGACTCGGTTTCTTGTTCATTCTTCGGAACGACCGCCGCGTCCCCACCTGCGGGCCCGTCCGCAGGCGCATCCGCGGATGAACGCCGCTCCACGGCCACTCCCGGTTTCGCTCCCCACGCCTGTGGACCGCCGGTCGCGAGGGCGACGAACGTTCCGGTGGCCAGGAAGCTCGCCAGCACCAGCCAGTCGAGCCAAGGCATCGAAACGCACGGCGATGGATGCCCCCGATCGGGTTCGTGTCGAACGGCGGCGGACGAACGGCAGGGTAGTGGCGGCCGCATGTTGGAAATCCCCAAGGTTGACGCGCTTCCACATTCTGGGAAGATCGAGGAATGTTCGGGGCGTTACCCGCTGCCAGGGGGACTTCAGGACAACGCGAGGGCGTTACGCTTGATGATCCTTGGAGCGCGTTCCGCGAATAGGAAGCGAAGCCATCGCCGCAGCAGGTCTGCAGGCGAACCCTTGGGGCGAAGCTTCGAGGCATCCCTTT
>CAZUJM010000003.1:63038-72246 GCA_964620405.1 uncultured Pirellulaceae bacterium
GGACTTCAGGACAACGCGTTTTGCGTGGTCGCCTTTCGAACGCGTACCATGACGGGGCATCAAAGCCATCGCCGCAGTTTGCCTCGCGCCACCCCCGGTCGCGAGGGCGGAACGGCGGGCGACCGTACCGGGCGAAGCGTCCCAGCATCCCTTTTTTTGAGGCATCCGCCATGAGGCATCTGCGACATCTGGCCGCGCGATATCTTCGTTCAAGCGAGACGACAAAGGAAGCCCCGGCCGGCGGATCGGTGGGCGGCCGCGAGGCAGGTGCGCGCCACGGTTTCGCGCGGAGTTCTGCGCGCAGGCCGCGAAGCGTGTTGCTCTTCGAGCGATGCGAGGACCGGTCGCTGCTGGCGGGCGATCCGGTGTTCGCGGACCCGATCGTTCCGGGCACCCTCCAGGGAACCGCCTGGCGCGATCTCGACTCCAATGGGCTGCGCGGGCCGAACGAACCAGGCTTGGCGGGCGTGACGGTCTATCTCGACATGAACCGAAACCTCACCCGGGACGCGGATGAGCCCTTCCAGGTCACGAGGTCGGATGACCCGGGCACGGTCGTGGTCGAGACGGGCCGCTACGCGTTCGCCGCGCTCGAACCGGGCCTTTATACGCTGCGGCAGGAGGTGCTCTCCGGCTACCAGCAGACGCATCCGCCGGTGTCCGTGAGCCCGATCGAGATTCCGGATCCGATCGTGCCACCGCCGATCTGGCGCGGAGCGTTCAATATCGAAGTGAGGGCGGGCGGCGTCGCGACCGCCGATTTCGGGAACGCATCGGAGGGAGGGCCGTCGATGATCACCGGCCTGAAGTGGGCCGACCTCGACGGGAACGCAAGACGCGACACCAACGAACCCGGCCTGGGTGGCGTCGTGATCTTCTCGGATGCCAACACCAATGGGCAGCTGGATCCGGGCGAGCCCTCCACGCGCACGCAGATGGACGATCCGGTCACCGACTTCGACGAAGGGGGATTCTACTGGCTGACAGTCGCTCCGGGGGCGCATTTGATCTTGGAAGAGGTGCCGGTCGGCTATCGGCAGACCTATCCCAACCCGGGGCGGCGGATCTCCTTCCCCTTCAACCTCGGACACATGGCGACGGTGAAGGAGGGCGGCGCGACGGGCGGCGTCGACTTCGGGAACCATCCCGTCACGACCACGGGTGCGGTCACGGGCACGACCTGGAACGATGGGAACGGCAACGGGCAGCGGGAGAAGACGGAGCCGCCGATCGGGGGCGTCCGGGTGTACGCGGACGCGAACCGCAACGGCCGCTACGAGCCGGGCGAGCTGTCGACGTTGTCGCTGCAGGATGATCCCACCACGCCGGAGGTGGAGACGGGTCGTTACCGACTCGACTCCTTGCCCGCGGGGACGCACGCGCTGCGGCAGGTGGTGCCGCCCGGTATGCTCGCCACTTCACCGGTAGCAAGTCTCACTGCCAAGGAGTTGGCACGCGCCGACCTGCCACCGGGTGTCGCCCTCGATTACAAGCTGCTGGAAATTCAGGCCACGCGCGACGCGAACCAGCATGCGACTACGACCTTCACGCTGGAGGTGACATGGCCCAACGGCTGCGGCCAGGTGCTGCCCGAGGCGTCGGTGGCCGAACGCGTGGACGGGAGCGTGCAGATCCGCGTCTATGGCCGTCAGGTGGGAGATATCTGCACCCAGGCGATTCGCAGTCAGCAGGTCACCGTGGTGGCGCCGGGAGCGATCGCGGACAAGACAGCGTACGAGGCGCAGCTCTGGGAGAATACCAGCCCGATGCTGCCCGCGTTCGGCCTGTCGTACCAGTTGGAAGGCACCATCGTCGCCACGGGCTCGGACGACCATCGAGTCACCATCGCCTATGGAGACCTGCTGGGCGACTACGACTTCGGGCAGCGGCGTGATCCGAATCCACCAGCCATCGAGGGTGACCTCGACGAGAACGGGCAGCTCAATGTGCAGGATGTCGACCTGCTGGCGGCGGCCTTGAGTGTCGGCGCGACGGGGCCGGCAAAGTACGACGTCAACCACGACACGGCCATCAATGGCCGCGACCTCGACTACCTGGTGAAGGACCTGCTCAAGACGCAGGTCGGCGACGTGAACCTGGACTACCGGTTCAACTCCTCCGACTTGGTGGCCATCTTCCAGGCCGGCCACTTCGAGACGGGTCGGCGGGCCGCTTGGACGGAAGGCGACTGGAATGCCGACGGCCTGTTCAACACCTCGGACCTGGTCGCCGCCTTCCAAGCCGGCGGCTATGAGGACGAGCAGCCGTCCGGTTGAAGAGGCAGCCGTCTGGTTGAGTCGGAAGACGGCTTGGCGGCTGGCGACGGTGGCTCGTGCCGATCGCACGTGGCGGCGATTAGCGGCGCGACGTGTAGTCCGCGCGGACGGCGACTTCGACGTCGCCTTCGCTGCGCACCTGGAACTCGCCGTTCTTGGGGCCGTGCGTCTCTTCGGCCAGCACGGGGCCGGCCAGTTTGACAACGCGGGAGCGGCAGGTGGCCACCTCCATCTCCAGTTGGCCGGTGAGCTGCATCTGGACGCCGTTCTGCTGCGCGTCATCGGCACGGAGCTCGATGGTGAAAACGGCGACCGGCGACTCGCCCTTGGCTTCGGCGGCGCGGACTTCCTGCAGCGCGAGCTGGAACGAACTGACCGTGCCGGGCGCCTCGGCGAATCCCAGCAGTTCACGAGCCAGATCGCTGGGCAGCGTCAGCGACTCGCCAACCCGGACCTTCTTGCCATGGAAGAACTCCGCGATCGGGTTCGGCAACCCAAACGCTTCCATGTTCGCGCGGACGATCTCGACCTCCTCCGCCGCAGGCACCTTGCCGTCGGGGTAGGTAATGAGCAGCTCTTTGCCTTTGCGAGTCACCCGATACGACTTGCCCATGACCGCCTGCGAGATCTTTTCGGGTTTGCCTTCGGCCTGGTGAACGGTCACCGACGAAGCCTCGTAGCGAACTTCGGCCTGCAGCGGTTTGTCCTTTTCGACCTGGAGGATCGTCAGGTGTCGGCGCTGTTCGCGTTGCAAAGCCTGCTTCTGCTCCTGAACGGTCTGGCCCGACTGCCGGATGGACATCATCAGCTGGAGGTCGCACTGGATGGATTGCTCCGCCGAGTCGCCGGCCTGGGCGGGCCGCTTCTGGAAGACGACCGACTGCTGGGCCGAGGCCTGCGATGGCACGGCCAGGGCCGGGAGCAGGACGGGGGCCAGAAACAGGACGGGGGCCAAGGCGGAGGAGAGACAACGACGGAGCATGGCAGCATCCTTGCAGCTGGAGGAAATCGGTTTGGCTGAGCGGGGAACGAGGGGCCGGGAACGAGGGGCCGGCGAGCCCGGGCACCGCGTCGAGCGAGCGGCTGGCGGACCGGGACCGGGGAAGTTCCTGGTTTCGAGGGGACGGGGCATCCGAAGTCGGGAGACTCGCCCCGGGCCATCTTGCTTTGGGTCAACCATACCGCAGGGGGGAGCAAAATCCGCCGTCCTGCAGCTCCGCCGACCTCACCGAGGGCGGCGGATTGTTTGGAAAACCGCTCCCCGGGTCAAGGTGAGTTAACGGGCGCTGGCCGGGGCCAGCGAATTACCCGGCCAAGCCCATTTGCGCATTTTCTAACCGCGAAGGTCTATCTATAATCGCTATCGTGACCTTGCGGCGAAAGTGGCTAAACTGTTGGGCTCGAAGGCGATCTCCACGCGACAGACCAAGAAGGGCGTGAGCCGTGGCAGAACAGAGCATGCAGTCGAGTCGGTACGAGTACAAGTACTACGTCGACGAAGGACGCGCGCGGGCGATCCGCACGTTCGTCGAGACCTACTTGGAGCCGGACGAGTACCTGCTGAAGTTTGGCGGGATCGGCTATCCGGTCTGCAGCCTGTACCTCGACAACAGCGGCTTGCTGCTATACGACCAGACGATCCAGGGCCAAAAGAACCGGTTCAAGCTTCGCATACGCTTCTACGACGACAATCCCGAAAACCCAGCCTTCCTGGAGATCAAGCGTCGCGAGACGGATGTGATCAAGAAGAAGCGGGCATCGGTGACGCGGGAGGGGGCGAAGATGGTGCTGGCCGGCTATCCGGCTTCGCCGTCGTACCTGTTCGGCAAGAAAGCTCCAAGCACCAAGACGCTCGACGCACTCGACGAATTCTGTCTGCTGCGTGACCGGATCGGTGCGACGGGCTGTACTTACGTTTACTACCACCGCCAGGCGTACGTCTCCCCCGACAGCAACTCGGTGCGGGTGACCTTCGACCGGCAGTTGGAGGGGGGGATCTACGTTCCGGGGACGGACCTGTCCATTCCCCGGGACAGCGCGCGGCCCAAGTTGGAGGGCGTCGTGCTGGAACTGAAGTTTACGGATCGGTTCCCACACTGGATGGAGCAGCTTTGCGAGGATTTCAACCTGAAGAGAACGTCCGTTCCAAAGTACGTCCAATGCGTGGACGCCTTGCGAGAACGGGATCCGAGTAGCGTCCGACCCTCACGAATCACTCTATGACCGACCTGATCAACCTCCTCTTCTACAGCGACTTCGATTCGGTCGGCAGCCCCGAGCAGGTGCTGTTCCTGCTGCTGCTCGCGTTCGTCATCGGCCAGATGATCGGCTGGACGTACATGTGGACGCACCGCGTGCTGTCCTACTCGCAGACCTTCACCGCCTCGCTGGTCGTGATGCCGGTCCTGGTCGCGTTGATGATGATGCTGATGTCGGGCAGCGTCTACATCGCCTTCGGCCTGCTGGCCGTGTTCGCGGTGGTGCGGTTCCGCAACGTGCTCAAGGATACTCGCGACACGTACTTCGTGATGTGGGCGATCGTCGAGGGCATGGCGGTGGGCACGCGGCAGGAGTCGACCGCGCTGTTGGGAGCCCTGGTGATCATCGCCATTTCGGTCTACCTGCGGGTGACGCAGTTCGGCAGCCGCCAGCGTTACGATGTGGTGCTGAACCTGCTCTGCACGCCGGACCTGAATCTTTCGCCCGTACTGCGTCGCCACAGCCGTCGCATCCAGCTGGCGGCGTCGCGGAAGGTCGGGGAGAACATGGACATGTCGTACCGGATCCAACTGCGGGATCCGGCTCGCAGCCACGAGCTGCAGAGTGAGCTGGAGGTCACGGAAGGCGTGCAGCGCGTCTCGCTGTTCATGCGTGAGGACGAGTCGGAGGTCTAGTCGTGGCAAAGAGTGCCCGCATTCGCACTCCCTGGCTCAGGGAACTCAATCTATTTCGCATCCAGGTGCTTCCCTACGCCTGGTTTGCTCTCTGCGTCGCGCTGACCGGATGGCTCTGGCAGCGTGTCATTCCCACCACGGCGATCCCGCGGATCGGCGGTTCCGAAACGCTGGATGTCTCCAAGGAGAAGGCGGGCCTCGAAACGCCCGCCGCTCGTGTCGCCACCACTCCGGTCGGACGGTGAAGCCGGACGGTGAAGCCGGGCGTGGGAGCAAGGCGAAGGCCTGACGCGTCGGCTTGGCCGGGCGCGACCTGCGTCCGCCTTGAAGGACGAGGCTGACACGGCCGGCACGAACGGGCGCGACCCCGAACCTGCGGCTCATGCGTTCGTCTGCAGCTCGACCATCTGGCGATAGATGCCGCTGCGGGCCATCAGTTCGGCGTGGGAGCCGACTTCGACGATCTTGCCTTGTTCGAGCACCACGATGCGGTCGGCATGCGTGATCGTGCTCAGGCGGTGGGCGATCACGAAACTCGTGCGTCCCTCCATCAATCGAGCCAGGCTCTCCTGGATGTACCGCTCGCTCTCGCTGTCCAGGTTGCTGGTGGCTTCGTCCAGTACCAGGATCCGGGGATCGGCCAGGACGGCGCGAGCGATCGCCAGCCGCTGCCGCTGGCCGCCGCTGAGGCGCACGCCGCGTTCGCCGATGATCGTTTCGTACCCGTTCGGCAGCTGCTCGATGAACGCCTGCGCGTTCGCTGCCCGGGCAGCTTCGACGATCTGTTCGCGGGAGGCGTCGGAGCGGGCGTAGCCGATGTTGTCGGCGACGGTGCCATCGAACAAGAACACATCCTGCTCGACAATCCCCAGCAGCCGGCGGTAGTCGGACAGCGAAACGTCACGCAGGTCGTGGCCATCGACCAGGATGCGGCCCTCGGTGGGATCGTAGAAGCGGGCGACGAGGTTGCAGAAGGTGGTCTTGCCCGCACCGCTGCGCCCCACCAGCGCGATCATCTCCCCCGGTTGCACCTCCAGGTCGATGCCCTCCAGCACGAGGCGGTCGGTCTCGGGGTAGCGGAAGCCCACGTGTTCGAAGCGGATGCGGCCTTGGACCTCGGTCCGCGCCAACGCGCTGCCGGGCTGCAGGCAACCGGCCTCCAGCGGTTCCTCGAGCAGGTCGAGCACTCGTTCGAGTCCGGCGAGCTGGTTTTGAAACATGGTGGCGCTGGTGGCCAGCGTGGCGATCGGTCCCAGCAGCATGGCCAGGTAGACCAGGAACATGGTGAGGTCGCCAAGCGTCAGGTGTCCCTGCAGCACGCGGTAGCCGCCATACAGCAGCAGTCCGGTGGAAGCGACAGGGATCAGGGTTTCCCAGATGACGTCGATCAGCCGCGACCACCACCAGACGAACAGCTGCTGGCGGACCATGAGATTGTTGCCGCGGACAAACCGGCCGCTTTCCGCGCGTTCGCGGTGGAAGGTGCGCACGATGCGCATGCCGCCGAACGCTTCCGTGGCGTGACCGTCCACCTCTTGGCGCTGCGCGCGAACATCCTTGAAGACCGGACGAATCCGGCGCACCCAGGTGCGATGGGTCACATAGACGACCGGCAGCAGGAACAGGGCTCCGACCAACAGCCGCCAGTCGACGAAGACCAGCACCAGCAGGCTGCCCGCCAGCTGCACGATCGCCCGCCAGGGGTTGTAGAGCATGCTGAACACCAGTTCGCCCACGCCCCCGGCATCCTCGCGCAGCAAGCTGGTCGTCCCACCCGACTTGAGCTGGTAGACTCGATGAAGCGGCAGGCGCACCATGTGTTCGAAGACCCGCCGCCGCAGGCGCACCTGCATCTTGTTGTGCGCCTTCGTCGCCTCCCATCGGCCCCAGAGATGGATCGCCGTGCCGAACAGCGAAGCGGCGATGACCGCCGCTCCCGTCCAGAACATCAACTGGAGTCGATTGTCCGCAGGCAGGCCCAGGCGGATCAGCCAGGGGGAAACCGGTTCCTGGCCCAGCACCTGGTCAATCACGACCTTCGTCGCGGCCGGAGGGAACAGGCGAAGGATCGTGGCGACCGTGAGGGTTCCCAGCGCGATCAGCAGCGAGCCGCGCTCGGGGCGCGCCAGCCGCAGGAAGTGGCCGAGCAGTTGGAGGAAGGAACGATCGGAGGAGCGACGTTTCTTGGAGCGGTCGCGACCCGACTGACGGACCCGCTCCTCGCGATCGCGCTGGTATCGCTCGTAACGCTCCCGGCTGCTCTCCCGCAACGGCGAGCCGGCCGATGCGGAAGCGGCCGATGCAGAAGCGGTCGACAAAGAGGACGCCGACGGAGAGGGCGGCGAAGGGTGTGGGGAGCTCATGAAATCGTCCAGCCGCCGTGGGGGAGCCGGCACACCGTCCCGCGGACCGCTCGCGGAAACCATCGGCCGGCCACCCGCGACACCCGCTCCGGCTCTGTCCGGCGCGGCGCGCGTTCCGATAGACTACCACAAAGAGCCCTTCGGCAGTGGAACGCTCGCCGCGGCTCCCGCCGTCAAGGACGCGAGGCTGCGCATCGGTGAGCGTTGCGGACGGACAGTCCCGGGCCCGCAGGACGAAGGTGGCGCCACGCCAGGGCGCGCCGGCGGCCACGCCCCCGCGGGCGCATGGCAGCGGCCGGCGATGGAGACTCGACCGGCACGCGACACGATTCACTTCCGCCCTCCCCATTGCCCACGACCATGCCGCACTCTTTGATCCCCACGACGCGGCTCGCGCCCTCGCCGACCGGAGCCCTCCACCTGGGCAACGCGCGCACCTTCCTGCTCAACTGGGCCATGGCCAGAAGGTTCGACTGGCGCATCGTGCTCCGCATCGACGACCTCGATGGTCCGCGCATCAAGGCGGGGGCCGATCGCGACGCGATCGACATCCTCGGATGGCTCGGTATCGACTACGACGAAGGCCCCTTCTACCAGACGCAGGCGCGCGACCGTTACGCGAGCGTATGGCGGCAGCTGGCCGCGCGGGGACTCATCTATCCTTGCCACTGCACGCGTTCCCAGATCCAGGCCGCCAGCCTGTCCGCTCCCCAGGAAGGCGACCACGAACTGCGTTACCCCGGCACCTGCCGACCTGCCCAGCCGCAGCCCCTGGTCGTGGACGACGATGCCGTGGCCGACACCATCGCTTCGGCCGCGTGGCGATTGCGCGTCCCGGACGAGCCGATCGACTATGTCGACCAGTGGCGGGGACCGCAGACCAGCCATGTGCAGCGGGAGGTCGGGGACTTCCTGGTCTTCACGCGCCAAGGCACTCCCGCCTACCAGCTGGCGGTCGTCTGCGACGACGACGCGCAGTCGATCACGCATGTTGTCCGCGGCGACGACCTCCTCGCCTCCACCGCCCGCCAGCGCATCCTGCAGGACTGCCTGGGAATCCAGCCACTGACACTCTATTGGCACTTTCCGCTCGTCGTCGGCCCGGACGGACGACGGCTGGCGAAACGCCACGGGGACAGCCGCATCGCCGCTTATCGCGACGCGGGCGTACCTGCCACGCGCATCCTCGGACTGCTGGCCGAATGGTCCGGACTCGGGCCGCGCGAGGAGATGGACGCCCGCGAGTTCGCGCGGCGCCTGGACGTCGCCCGCATCCCGCGAACGCCCCTCGTCTTCACCGCCGAAGACCACGCGTGGCTGACTCGGTGAAGTCACTGCGCAGGGCGCGCGTGTCGATGCGTCCGTGGATCGACACAGGCTTGTCGGCCGCGGTCAGACACGAAGGAAGATCTTCCGCCGATACAGCTCCCGGCAGATCCACACCGCCAGCGCGAGGGACAGCACGGCCACCAGCAGATCGCCATACGGCGCGATGGACTCCAGCGTATCCTGGTGCAGCACGCGGCGGACAATCTTCGAGAAGTCCAGCAGTTCCGCCAGCAGGTAGATCGTGATGGAGTTCGCGCCGATCCAGAGGAACGGCTCGGCCCAGCGGCGTTTACCCCAGACGTCGATCACCAGGTAGAAGAGGGCAAGCAGCAGGATGCTGTATCCG
>CAZUJM010000004.1:0-44309 GCA_964620405.1 uncultured Pirellulaceae bacterium
TGGGCCGTGACCGCGGAGTTGGGGTTCGGGTCCAGGTTCGCGATCCAGGCATGGAACTGCCGCGCTGCCTGCAGGTGGCCCGCGCGACCGGCGTCATCCCGCGCGGCCCGCGCCGCCGCCAGCTCCTGGCTCGCGAGCAGGTACGCCACATCGGCGAGCTGACCCTCCAGCTGCCGCCTCTGTGCCCCGCTCAAGCGCGACACCTGCGGCCGCTCGCGCCAATCCTTCGCGGCCACTTCATATCGTTCCAACTGATGCGCCGCCTCGTCCCTCGACGCCTCCATCCCCGGCGCGGATCCCCCGGGAAGGCTCAGCGCCGCGCGGATACCCGGCATCGCCGACTGCAGCTCGTTCCAGCCCTGCTGCGACTGCGAATCCTGCAACCGATGGTGAATCGACCACCACGAAGCCGCGGTACCCAGCAACAGCGCCGACGCGATCGCTGCCACTCCCGTCGCGGACGACAGTCGGGGATGCCGCCGCAGGAACTTGCCGAAACGCTCGCGCGGATCACGGTCCGGCGCAAACCGCAGCGGTCGATCCTGGAAATGACAGTCGAGGTCGGCCAGCACCTCGTCGACGGTCGCATAACGGGCCGCGGGATTCGGAGCGAGCATGCGATGGACGATCCAGGCCACGCTCGCGGGGACGCGCCGGTTGCCGCCGCGCACCAGCGCGCGGTTGACGGTCCCCGCCACGCTCGCGGGCATACCCGGGACGGCATCGTGCAGGGACGGCGACGCGCGGCGATCGGCCCGCATCGGTTCAAGCACTTCGTCCAACGACCCGCGTAACGACCCGCGTCGCGCAGGAAACGGCGGCCGGCCCGCCAGCAGCTCAAACAGAATCACCCCCACACTGTAGATGTCCGCCTGCGGCCCCACCCGCTCGCCCGTACGTAACGACTCCAGGTGTTCCGGTGCCAGATAAGGCAGCGTGCCGCCGACGAGGGTGCAGAGTGGCCCGCCGGACAGGATATCATCCGAGAGATTGAAGTCGAGCAGCATGGCCGTGCCATCGTCGGCCACCAGCAGGTTACTTGGCTTGATGTCGCGATGCACGATCCCTCGACGATGCGCGTGCTGGAGCCCGCGCAGCACCTGCTGGATCAGACGCAGACTCTCCCCGACGTCGATTGCTGAACCGCCGTCCGGTGAATGGTTCTGGCGCGCGGCCACGAGCCAGTCACTCAGCGTGCGGCGGCCCAGGTAAGGCATGCACAACACCTGCAAGCCTTCATGCGCGTGCAGCGAATAGATCGGCACGATGTTCGCGTGCTGCAGCCGCGCCAGCCTGTCCGGTTCCAGAGTCGTATCGGCCGTGATCTTCAACACCACGTCGCGCTCGGCCAGCCCCAGCTGCTTGGCGCGATACACGCGAGCGAACGCGCCCCGGCCCAACTCCTCCTCAATCCGGAACTCCGCCAGCGTGTCGCCCAACTCAGGAAACCGGTCGGCTCGATCCAGCCAACGCAGCGCGTCCCCTCGCGCTCGATCCGAGACACCATCTACCGTCGACACCCGCGCGACGGCCGTCGTGCCGCTCGACACCGAGCCGGCAGGACCGGCAGCCGCCGAGGACACATAGTCGGCCATCCGCCGTTCTTCATAAGCTAGTTCGTCGTCCGCGTCGGCCGACCGTTCCACCAGCCACTCGGCGAACTCCTCGCGGTACTGGCGTGCCGGCTTCCGATCGCCGCGCGTCCAGCGATACTGCAGGTCCACGCGCAGCAGTTCGACGGCGATACGCGTCGACTCCTCGCCGCGTTCGCGCGGCAGGAAGCTCCGCACATCGCTCAGCGGATCCGCCTGCAATGACTCTTCAAACCGCTCGACGGCGGCATCCAGCCGGCAATCAAAGCTGGTTCGCTCAATCAGGCTCGACATCACTCGCCTCGACGATTCGATTCATCTGGTCGCGAAAACGTTGGACAATCCGTTCCACGGTTCGCGTGCAGCGCTGGGTACGGGCCGCGATCTCCTCGGTGGTATACCCCTGGATCCGCAGTTCAATCATGGTCCGCTGATAGTCCGGCAGCCCCTCCAACGCGTCACGCACCACCATTTCCAGGATCGCGAGCGAAGCATGGTCGCCCGCGTCGGCCGCCGCCGCGGCCTCGTCGATCGCGACCGTGCGGCCGACATCGCGCTTCTGCTGACGGGCATACCGACCGAGCTTGCGGACCTTGTTCGTGGCAATCACCAGCAGCAGCTGCCAGATCTGGTCCCCGGACGGCACCTGGAAATAGGGCTCATTCGCGCGACGGAAGAACGTCCGGAAAACCGACTGCACGACGTCCTCGGGGTCGAACTGGGAGTTCAACCGCGGGGACATCTCCGACCGCGCCAGTTTCGCCAGACGGTCCGCGTACCGCACATATAATTCCGTCGCCGCCGCGTTCTGTCCCGACTGGAATCGACGAACTAACGTCCGGTCGGTGGCGGCGAATTCGTCGGGCGGCTGGTTCATGAATCTTGGCGCGGTGGGGCTCGGTTCCAACAGGGCTCCCTCGCATTATAGATAGAGGTCCCGTCGCTCCTCCGAATCCGACATGGAAACCGATCGTTTTAGGGTTTCCACGCATTTCGCCCCGCACGGATCGAGGCCCTCCAAGACGAGGGGCCTAGCCGACTCTGGTCACCCGCGGCTACCTTCCCACCTTCCCCGAGACGCGTGGATTCCCCGTTTTTGAAAATTCCGCGAAATCCGTGTCGGCCCGCTCGACGCTTTGGGACTTCCAGCCTGTGGGGAGCGACCGAAGCCGCTCGAACCCCGGAAACCGACGGACTTCTCCCCGTCCGCCAAACTCACGCGGATGGCGACCCTCGACGACCGAAGTAGTTGGCACAGCGGCTTCGTGTTTCCCGCAAGCTGCACGAAAAGTACAAAACCTGAACGCCCCAGCCGTGTTCAATTCGTGTGGCACCCACCACACACGCCAGCTTGGCATCGTTATCCTGTCGCTTGTAGCCATTCGGCCCAACCAAGGAGTGATGACCCATGTTCCATCTCTTGCACCAGCAGCTGACCGGTTGGATGAAACGCTCCCGAGTCCGAAGAGTTCGTCGCACCCGAACACTCGGGCGACTGACTCAGGTCGAAGGCCTTGAGTCTCGTCGCGTGCTGGCCTCCGACGCGAGCGTGGCGGGCGATTGCGACCGCAACGGCGCGTTCGACACCTCCGACCTGGTGCAGGCTTTCCAGCACGGCAAGTTTGAAACCGAGTCGGAAGCCAACTGGGACCAGGGCGACTGGAACGGCGACGGTCGGTTCAACAGCTCCGATCTGGTCATGGCCTTCCAGCATGGCCGATACGATCAACCTGGCCTGAAGGTGTCGTCGTTGGAAACCCCCGATGACAACCCGAGCCCGTCCGATGTTCCCGCGGATCCGAATGTGGGCGGTGGCGAAACGACCGGCCAGCCCGTGGACGATTCCGGCAACGATGTCGGCGATGACCACGACAACCATCGCCACGGAGTGCCTCGACTGCAGAAAGTCGTCGACTCCTTGAAGGCCGCCTTGGCGGCCGGCGGTGACCTGCCGGGCAACCTGACGGCGGAGGAAGTGACCAAGCTGGTCGCCGACCTCGAAGCGGCCATGGCTGCCGGGAACAGGGATGCCGCTCGCGAAATCCTCAAGGGCCTCCACGACGTAATCAAGGACGCGCATGACGACGGAGAGGACGACGACAAACCGGGACATCACGGCGACGGACGCGGTGACGATCACGGCCACGCCACGCCGGAGAAGGTGAAGGCCCGCCTGCAGTCCCACATCGACGCCCTGCAAGCTGCAGTCGATGCCGACAAGCTGCCCACGGGAGTTACCAAGGACCAGGTCGTCGCCGCCATCGCCGCCGCCAAGACGGCCCTGGATGCCGGAGACCTCGGTGCCGCTCACAAGGCGCTCAATGACTTGTACAAAGCCATCCATGACGCTCGCGACGACGACAAGGATGACTCGGACGGCGATGACGACGACCGAGACGATGACTCCTCAGATGATGATGGTGGTGATGATGACTCATCGAATGACGACAACGACGACGCAGATGAGGATGAAGACGAGAGCGAGAATGACCGTCCTGCACCGCCTCGTCGTCCCGAAGTAGAGCGCCCTGAAGGCCCCCGTGGTCGTGGTGGTCGCCGCTAAGCATCTGGATGCGATACACAGTCTGCCGCGGGCTCCCCAGACTCGCGGGGACTGAAGAGACACCCGCTGATCCTTCTTCGGTTGGGTCAGCGGGTGTTTTCATTGACGAACGTGTAGTCGGCACACGGCGTGTGCCGATCGGCGCTGATGCTTCGGTCGCGCGGTAACCTCGGGGTTGTCTAGCGCGATTCTGCTCGGCACACGGCGTGTGCCGACTACGATGCGACGCGTAAGCCGAAGCCGATGCGCGCCGTGTGCCGACTCCGACTTCAGTCGTTGTCATCTTTCAGCAGATCGAGCTTCCGCAGCTTGGGAATGATCGTCGCGCGGCAGTAGGGGTTGCGGGGATTCTTGTTGAAGTAGTCCTGGTGGTAGTCCTCGGCGGCGTAAAATACGCTCGCCTTGGTGATTTCCGTCACGATGGGATTCTTGAACTTGCCCGAATCGTTCCACTTCTTCTTGGACTTTTCGGCGGCCTCGCGCTGCTCGTCCGTGTGATAGAAGATCCCCGAGCGATACTGCGTGCCGACATCGGCTCCCTGGCGATTCAGGGTCGTCGGATCGTGAAGCTGCCAGAAGACATCCAGCAGCTCGTCGAACGAGAGCTTCTGCGGATCGAACTTCACTTCTACGACTTCCGCGTGTCCGGTGAGTCCGGTGCACACCTGTTCGTAGGTCGGGTTGCGCGTCTCGCCGCCCATGTAGCCCGAGACGACCGATTCGATGCCTTTGACGCGCAGCAAAACGGCTTCGATGCACCAGAAGCAACCGGCGCCGAGGGTCACGGTTTCGAGTTCGGGCATGGGATCATCCTCCGAGGTTTTTTGTTCCGGGGACTTGGCGGACGACTTGTTGTCACTCGCGCCGTCCTTCGCGCGAGGAGCCGCTCCGGCGGGGCTGGAGACGGAGGCGAGCAGGACGCCGACAAGGGCGAGGCCGACAAACGTGCGACGCAGCATGGCATGAGCTTCCTGAAAACGGGGACGACGATCGGTCGGGGACGCGTGGTGTGCTCCCGGTTCCTATTATAAGCGGTTCCGCACCCGATCTCTGCCGGGCAAGTACCTCGGCGGGGCCTCAAGCGTACGCCTGCACCAGCGGCTTGATGACGATTTCGGGCACATGGGCGTGCGGCGGTAGCTGGACAAGGGCCAGGATCATCTGGGCCACGTCGGCGGGTTTCAACATCGCGGCGCGACGCTCCTCCGAAACCGGTTGCGGCCGCTGTTCCAGCAGCGGCGTATTGACCTCCCCCGGATAGACGTTCGTGACGCGGATACCTCGCTTGGCCTCTTCCAGCCCCACGGCGGTCCCCAGGCCGGTCGCCGCGAACTTCGACGCGCAGTAGGCAATGCCCCCCAGGTCGGCCGCTCGCTTGCCCGAAATCGAACTGATGTTGATGATCAGTCCAGTGCCTCGCTCCCGCATGCCCGGCAGCACGGCCCACATGCAGTTGTAGGCGCCGGTGGCGTTCACGGACAGGATCTCATCCCACCATTCGGGCGACATCTCCAGCATCGAACGCTGCTTGATGTTCATGCCTGCGGCGTGGACCAGGCAGTCGATCCGCCCCAACTGCTCGATCGTCCATTCGACCATCTGCGTGACGCTGGAGCGAAGGGCGACATCGACCTGCACGCCCCGGATGGGCACCGACCCGGCTGGAGCTTGCTGAATGGTCTCGCGCAGACGATCCTCGCGTCGACCGGCAACCATCACCTGGTACCCGGCGGCCGCCAGCGCCCAGGCGATCCCCTGGCCGATGCCCGTGCCGCCTCCGGTCACCAGCACGTTGCGCAAAGCGTGAGAAGCATCGTCAGCCGTCGACTTGGCAACCTGCGTCATGGCAGCATCCTCGGGGTTTCGGCGAACAGGAGGTAAAGGGCGTTTGTCCTGGGCGCGTGCCAAGTGCGGCAGGCCGCCGGGGGCGTTCGATCGCCATGGGTCGCCCCTGTGGGCTTGCCGCCAGCCGCGACACCCCGGCCGCCCTCCAAGCCCTCCCTTGCGGCGACGTGCGCGGTGAAGACAATGGGAGAGACGCGGCGTGAAGGCGTCTTCCATCGAATCGACCTGTCCTCCCGGGGATCCGCCCGCGCATGTCCGCCAGACCGAGGCAGATCGACTCCACGATCGACGTGGTCACGCCGGAGAACATCTCGTTTCAGTACGAACTGGCCGGTCCCTTCCGGCGGCTTCCTGCCTTCCTGATCGATCTCGCCGTGCGTTTCGCCGCCTGGGCGTTCTTCCTGATCGTGCTGACGTTCCTCAACATCGGCGCCAGCTTTGGTGACGAACTGCTGATTGCCCTCTGGCTGCTGGCGTGGTTCGTGCTCGAATGGTTCTACGGCGGCCTGCTCGAAGCGTATTGGAACGGCCAGACATTCGGCAAGCGTGCCCTGGGTTTGCGCGTGCTGAGCATTGATGGCCAGCCGATCAACGGCCTGCAGGCCGTCATGCGAAACCTGTTGCGGCTGGCCGACATGATGCCGCTCATTCCCCTCGGCGTGGGCACGCCGGGCGAGTCGTCGATCATGCTGCCCACCTGCCTGATTGGACTGGTAACGCCGCTGGTCAACGCGCGCTACCAGCGGCTCGGCGACCTCGTCTGCGGCACCATGGTCGTCGTCGAGGGTTCGCAGCGGCGCGGCCAGATCGTGCAGCTTGACGAACCAGGCATTCCGCAACTGGCCGAGGAGCTGCCAGCCGACTTCGTGGTTTCGCGGAAGCTATCGCAGGCGCTAGCGACCTATGTCGAGCGTCGACGTTTCCTGCCGCCCGGTCGACGCCAGGACATCGCCCGCCATGTCGCCGCGCCGCTGGCCCGGGAGTGGAGCCTGCCGGCCTCCATCCGCGGCGACCAACTGCTCTGCGCACTCTACTACCGCCACTTCGTCCAGCACAGCACGGAAAACTCCGACGCGCCGCCATCACGTCCCTCGAGCGACGTGATGGACGCCCTGCTGGTCGATGAACAGCCACCGAGTGCGAGTGAACCGATCGTGGCCGCGCTGGTCGAGGAGCCTTGATCCATGGGTCTTCTGGCACATCATGCATCGCACGACCACTGGACTCGGCGCGTCCCCCGCGCGCGTTTCCAGCCACGCGTCCCGGCACCCTTTGGCCGCCTGGGAGGAACAGGCCGATGAAGGTGGCACACCATCTGGCGGAACGCCAGGCGCAGTGGACGGAGCTGGAGCAGTTATGCGCGAAGCTGGAGCAATCGCGCCGCGGGCTGGCGACGGGGCAGCAGTCGGTGCGTTTCGCGTCGCTCTACCGTTCCGCGTGCGCCGACCTGGCACTCGCGGAAGCCAACCAGCTGCCTCCCGGCACGACGCAGTATCTGCACCACCTCGTCGGCCGAGCCCACAACCAGCTCTACCGCAGCCGTTCGTTCAACCTGCGATCGTGGTCGCACGTGCTGCTGCACGAAGTGCCGCGGCAGGTGTTCCAGGACGGTTGCGTGCAACTCGCGTTCGCCCTGTTCTGGGGCATCTTCCTGATCTCCGCCGCGCTGGCCGCGTCGCCAGCCGCGTGGCCCGAGTATGCGGAGCGGATGCTGGGACCCGACCAGATGGAGCAGCTCGAAAACAGCTTCGACGAGCCGATCGGACGGGGCTCGTCGATGAATCCGGTGATGGCCAGTTTTTACATCTGGCACAACACGGGCATCGGCTTGAAGTGTTTCGTCGGCGGCCTGCTGTTCCTGCCCGGCCTGATCACCACCGCTTTCAACGCCGTGGAGCTGGGCGCGGCATTCGGCTACATGGCGCGACCCGACAACCCAGCCGGCAAGAACTTCTTTGAGTTTGTCACGGCGCACGGTCCGTTCGAACTGACGGCCATCGTGCTTTCCGCCGGATCCGGCCTGCGGCTGGGACTCGCGTGGCTTAAGACGAATGGCCTGACGCGAACCGCATCCCTGCGACTCGCGACTCGGCAGGCGATGCCGATCATGGGCGCCGCGATGCTGCTGTTCTTCCTCGCGGCGCTCATCGAAGGCTTCCTGTCTCCCACGCCCGCGCCGTACTGGATCAAGGCACTGGTCGCCATCGCATCCAGCGGCTTCCTGATGTTCTACTTCGTGGTCCTCGGATTCCCGGAAGAGTCGTCCCGTGCAGCTTGACCAGACGCGCATTGTCATCCGCCCGCGGAGCATCGGGGAACTGCTGGACCTCGCGTTCCGCGTTGCGCGCGAATTCTGGAGGCCGCTGCTTGTCTCAAACCTCTTCCTGGTACTGCCCTTCTTCCTGCTGAACGCCTGGATCGCCCATCCTCTGCTGGCAAGCGAGCTGACCGATTTCTCGATCGCTCGTTTCATCCGCCTGATGGCCGCCATGGTCTTCCTCGAGATGCCGCTTGCCACCGCACCGACCACCCTGGTGCTGGGGCGTGGGATGTTCCTGGAGCCGACCGACTTTCCGTACGTGCGCGACGATCTTCAACAGCACACCCTGCGCCTGGTGTTCCTGCAGGGAATCGCGCGGATGGCCCTGGCGCCGATCTTTTTCTGGTTCCTGCTGGATTCCTACAGCGAGTTTTCGCCGGCGGAGTTCATCCTGCCGCTGCTGGCCGTCGCGATGGGCCTGCTGCGATTCGTGCGTCCCTTCCTGAACGAGATCATCCTGCTGGAACGCACTCCCTGGCGCGGGACCGGCATGACCATCCATAAACGCTCCCAGTTGCTGCACGCTCCGAATGGCGGCGAGCTGTTCGCCCGCGGAATGCTCACCGGCATCGCTTCCATGCTGGTCGCCGCCTGCGTCACCTTCTCGCTCTGGTTCTTCCTCGGCGCACTGACAAGCCAGTGGCAGTGGGGTTCGCTGATGCTGGAGGTGGTCTATCCGACGTCTCTCTGGATCGCGGCGGTCTACGCTGCGATCGTGAACTACCTGAGCTACCTGGACCTGCGCATTCGCCGCGAGGGTTGGGAGGTGGAGCTGAAGCTGCGCGCCGCCGCACTCGAACTGCGGGAGAACGCCGCATGAGCCCACACCGGCTGCTGCCATCCGCCAATCTGCCGACGGCCGTTTCGCGCCCACGGCTGCGTCGCGCCGTCTTGGATCGCGCCGTCTTGGATCGCGCCATCCGCCTCCTGCTCGCCTGCGCCTGCCTCTCGATGGTCACCGGTCGCGTCTTCGCTGCGACAGCGGCCGAAGGAGCCGTCGCGGAGCAAGAGTCGGAGCAACCAGCAGACGTGCAGCCGGCTGCCGTGCAACCGGACGCTGCCGAGCCGGATACGATGTCCGAGGACGACGAATCCGATGCGGAGGAAGAGGGCCCGCGCTGGGACGCTCGCGAAGCCACGGACGTTTCTGGCGCCGAGGACCTCACGCCCGCGCGTTGGCTGCCGGCGGAAGCGACCAGCGCGGGGGTGGTCAGCGGCTCGGGAGAATTCCCGTGGTACGACCCTGCCGCGGCTCGAATCCGGCCGACCCCACCGGCTGGCGAACCAGAACGGCCCCAGCCGTCGGACTGGGAGTGGATTTCCGGCAGCGACAACAGCACCAGCCGCTCCTGGGATTGGCTGGCAGACGTGCTCCAGTGGATCGCCTGGGCCGTGCTGCTGCTGGTCTTCGCCGTGCTGCTCTACCTGCCCTTGCGCAGACTGCTCTATCCACCACCCGCCGACTCCCCGCTGAACGCCACACCGGAAACGCGGCCGCGCAGCGAAATCGACTCCATCGAACAACTGCCATTCCAGGTTCCCGTCGCGCAGTCCGACCTCCTCGGCGAAGCACGTCGCTGCTACGAAGCTGGTCGCTACCGCGATGCCATGATCTACCTCTACAGCTACCAGTTGGTCCAGCTGGACCAGCACCACAAGATCCACCTCAGCAAGGGCAAGACCAACCGGCAGTACCTGCATGAACTCGCGCCGCACGCGCGACTGCGCGAACTCCTCACGCACTCCGTCCGCCTGTTCGAGGACGCTTTCTTCGGCCACTATGAACTGGAACGCGAACGATTTGAAGCGGCATGGTCGCATCTCGACGAGTTCCAGGGTCTGGCCCGGCGGGTGACGGGGTAACCTCATGATGCGCCTCCCTGACAACCATCGGTCACAGCTCCAGCATCGCCAGCCGCGCGCCGCGACTCAACGTGGCTGGCTGCTGGCGTGCGTGATGATCCTGCTCGTCGGCTGCTCGCAGCCGACTTCGACCTTGAAGACCGATTATGGCACGCGTCGAGGCGAGGGCCGCGCGAGTGTGAACGGCACGACAATCCTCGGCACGATGTTCGAGCGGGCGGGTTATGAGGTTAGCAGCTGGCGACGACTTTCGCCGCGCCTGCAGTACGACGACGTGATCGTCTGGGCGCCCGACAGCTTCGCCGTGCCCTCGGACGCGGAGACCGACTATCTGGAAGACTGGCTCGCCGAACAGGAGGGCCGCACTCTCGTTTACATCGGCCGAGACTACGACGCCGCACTGGACTACTGGCAGTCCGTGCTGGACGCCAAGCCATCCGATCCGATCGCCGTGCGTCGCGAACTGGCCCGCGCTACGACGCGACACACGGCGCGCCGTCGGATGGACAGCGAGGAAAGTCGCAAGTGCCGCTGGTTCCGTTGGAGCGCCGATGAGCCGCCGCTGCTGGTTCGTACGCCGCGAGGCCCGTGGGCGCAGGCCGTCCAGACAGAACAGGCACAGAGCCCCGAATCCGCGGAAGGTGCGCAAGCCTCCAGGCAAGACGATACCGCCGTGAACGAGGACGGCCAGGGCTTTCATGCGCGGCTCCGCTCGCGCCTGCTGCTGCCTGAAGAATCGGCCGACGAGACCGACTGGCGCGGACCGCTGGAGTCGGACTACTGCCTGCTGGGCGAGGGCCAGCCGCTGGCCGTGCGCCTGCAGCGGCCCGCCTGGGGCAGCAGCCAGCTGATTGTCGTCGCCAACGGCTCCTGGCTCCTCAACCTGCCTCTGGTCCGCGAAGGCAACCGGCAACTCGCCGGCCAGCTGATTCGCGAATGCGGCGAGGGCGCGCGGGTCTGCTTCCTGGAAAGCGACGACGGAGGCCTGACCATCACGGACAGCGACGCGCAGCTACCCCTGATGCTGCAATCGTTCACCGTCTGGCCCATCAACCTGCTGGTGCTCCACCTACTGCTGCTGGGACTGATCTACTGCTTCTCGATCTATCCTATTTTTGGAGCGCCGCGGCCCCTGCCCGAGGATCGCGTATCCGACTTCGGCAAGCACATCGAGGCGGTCGGCGCGCTCATCGAACGGAATCGCGACGCCGCCTTCGCCGACCAGCAGCTCCGCCAGTATCGCGACACGATCGGCCACACGGCCGGCAACACGACCAGCACCCCAACCGACCTGGATGCTGGCACGAAATGACGCGCGGCACTACGTTGTTGCGCACCGCAGACCATCGACCCTGGAACGAAAGCGAGATCCTCGACACTCCCTGAGGCGAGGACTGGAAAGGAAGATCGACACCATGTCGGGAACGAAACCCGCGGAGCCCTCGGCGGAAGAACCGGGCCGCCTGGAATTCCCCTGCGTGAATTGCGGCCGGCGGTTGCGCGTGCCCGCGTCGGTGCGTGGCGACGTCAAATGCCCGGGCTGCCAGCAGGTGCAGCCCGTGCCCGTCGCCCAGCAGGCAACGATGCCCACTCCGACGCCGATCGCCGCTGGCATGACGCCGGTGCCGTCCACGCCGGCGCAACCAGGGACCGTCGCCGCCGTGGCTACGGACCGCCCGACCGATCTCGCCCGCCTGCGTTCGGCCGCGACGCCCAACATGCTGCGGCTCCAGATGCCAACCCTCGGCGACAGCTCGCTGCCGCGCACACCGACGCGGGAACTGTTCGAGCGGATCGTCGAGCAGATCGGCAAACTGTATGTGGGCCAGGAGGAACTGGTGCTGGGCACGCTGGTCGCCCTGTTCTCCGGCGGGCATGTGCTGATCGAAAGCGTGCCTGGCCTGGGCAAGACGTTGTTCGTGCGCACGCTCGGCCGGGTGCTTGGATGCCAGTTCGGACGCATCCAGTTCACGGCCGACCTCATGCCCTCCGACATCACCGGTGCACCGATCTTCGACATGAAGACCCAGGAGTTCCGCTTCCGGCCCGGTCCGGTCTTCACGCAACTGCTGCTCGCCGACGAAATCAATCGCTCCCCGGCCAAGACACACGCAGCCCTGCTGGAGACCATGCAGGAATACCGGGTCACCGTCGACGGCGTCAGCCACGCGTTGCAGCGTCCTTTCCTGGTGCTCGCGACTCAGAACCCGATCGAATCCGAAGGCACCTACAACCTGCCCGAAGCGCAGCTCGATCGTTTCATGTTCAAACTCGTCGCTGGCTATCCGGCCGAACTCGAAGAGGCGCGAATCCTGGAACTGCACAGCCAACTGGTGGACATCAACCAGCGGCTGGAGACGGAGGTGCAGACCATCACATCGCCGGAAGAGATCCTGCGGACGAGCATCGCCAATGCGCAGGTGCGCGTGGAGCCGAAGCTGATCGACTACATCAACCGGATCGTGCGGCAGACGCGGCTGTGGCCCTCCTTCCACATGGGCGCGTCGCCGCGCGCGGGATTGGCGCTGATGCAGGGAGCCCGCACGCTGGCCGCCTTCCATGGACGCGACTACGCCGTGCCCGATGACGTCACGCAGATCGCCCTGCCCGTCCTGCGGCACCGGGTCATCCTCACCGCCGAGGCCGACGTCGAGGGCCATCGCATGGACGACCTGCTGGCCGCCATGATTCGCTCCATCGAAGTGCCTCGCTCCTGAAATCCGTAATCCAGGAACCTCCACGTGCTCAACGCGGTCGCCCTTTGGCTGAGCCAGTTCTTGAAGGATCACCCGGTGGTGATGCCTCTCGCGCTGGTCGTGCCGCTCGCGCTGCTGGCGTTCCTGCGGAAAACCTATCCCAGCCGCACGCTGGTCGCGCTGGCCGCCCTGCCCTGCGTGCTGACAGCGGGCGTGCTGATGCGCCAGGACTGGATCGCGCTGCTGCTCGCGCTGGACCTGGCGCTGATCCTGGTCATGGCGTACGACGCCTGGACACCAGCCGGCCCGACCGACTTCACCGTGCATCGCGAGGCGCCGCGCATCGCCTCGCTGCGCAAGGCCCACACGGTCAGCCTGCAGATCATCAATCGCCTGCCGCGCGCGCAGGAACTGATCGTCCGCGACGACCTGCCGCCCAGTTTCGACGCCGAGCCAGCCGAACTGCCGCTGATTATTCCGCCGCGGAGCCGGCTGATGACCCACTACGACCTCACCCCCACGGTGCGCGGCGAGTTTGAAATGGGCGGCATCCACCTGCGGACTCGCAGCCGCCTGGGATTGTGGCACCGATACCTGCGCCTGCCCGAAACCTCGACGGTACGCGTCTACCCTGACCTAAAGCAACTGGGCGAATATGCCCTGCTGGCCCGCACCAACCGCCTGTCGCTCATGGGCCTGCGACGCACGCGCCGCGTCGGCCAGGATAACGACTTCGAGCGACTCCGCGATTATACGACCGACGACAACTACAAGCATATCGACTGGCGCAGCACGGCGCGACGCAGCAAGCTGACGGTCAAGGACTTCCAAGCGACGCAGAGCCAGCGGATCATCTTCCTGCTCGACTGCGGTCGCATGATGACCAATCACGCAAGCGGTCTGAGCCTGCTGGACCATGCGTTCAATTCGATGCTGATGCTGAGCCATATTGCGCTGAGTCGTGGCGATGCGGTCGGCTTGGTCACATTCTCGGACGGCATCCATACGTCGGTCCCCGCCCGGGGAGGCCGCACGCAGATGAACCACCTGCTGCACGCGGTGTTCGATCGCTTCCCGACGCTCGTCGAGTCGCGGTACGAGGAAGCGTTCCTGCACCTGTCCTCCCGGTTTCGCAAGCGTTCGCTGGTGGTGCTGTTCACGAACATCGTCGACGAAGTGAACGCGCGGCAGGTGCAGCAATACCTGGGGCACATCGGTCGGCGGCACCTGCCTCTGCTGGTGCTGCTGCGGGACCACCAGATGTACGCGCCGCTCGCCGATCCGACGCCGGAGGGTTCGTCGCTCTACCGCGCCGCGGCCGCCGCCGAAGTGCTCACCTGGCGGCAGCAAGTGCTGACCGACCTGACACACCAGGGCGTCCTGGTGCTGGACCAGTTCCCGGAACGGATGACCGCGCCGCTGATCAACCAGTACCTGGAGATCAAGGCCCGGCACCTGCTGTGAGCAAACCAACATGAGCGGACCGGAACTGCGCTATGTGCTGCTGCGGCATGAGGTGCCGCCTTCGTTCGGTCGCGGTTCGCACTGGGACCTGATGCTGGAACCGTCGGCCGACGCTCCGCTGTGGACCTGGGAGGTGCTGGTCGCGCTTGCGACCTCGCCGTCGCACGCCGTGACGACCATCGTCCGCCGCCTGCCGGATCACCGGCGCGTGTATCTCGACTACGAAGGCCCCGTCTCCGGCGACCGCGGCCACGTGACGCGCCACGCCGCCGGCACCCTGCTCTGGCAGTCGCAAGACGCAGATAAGCTGACGGCCACACTCGTCGGCCCGCAACTGCGCGGCAGCTTGCGGCTGCGGCCCCTGGAGCAGGATCGCTGGCAACTGGAGTTCACGCCGTAGTCAGCACACGCCGTGTGCTGATCTGCGACCCGGCGCAAAACCTCTAGCCAAACCCAAGATGCGAGACGCTCCCCGCGTTCCGGCACACGGCGTGTGCCGGCTACGATAGAAGTGATCGCACTCGTAGTCAGCACACGCCGTGTGCTGATCTGAAAGCCGCGTGGGGTGCGCTACGTGCAACGCCTCGCCGCGATCTCAGCCTTCCAGCGGAAAACGCAGCAAAGCGTACTTCTTCTTGCCGGCGCGGAGCACAATGGTGGTTTCGCTTGCCAGGTCGACTTCCGTCAGCAGCCGGTCCACCGACTCCTCGCGCCGGTTGTTGATGTAGGCGCCGCCCTGCTGAATCGTGCGCCTCGCTTCGCTCTTGCTCGCGCACAGCTTGCTTTCGACCAGCGCGTCAACGAGCGGGATGCCGGGCGGCACCAGACGGCCGCGCGACAGCTCGCAACTCGGCACGTCGCGGAAGATCTGCGAGAACTGCGCGTCCGAAAGGTCGCTGATCTCGGCGCCGTACAGCACGTCGGTGGCCCGCTGCGCAGCTTGCAAACCCGCTGCCCCATGCACCAGCCGCGTCACCTCCTCGGCCAGGCGCCGCTGGCTGTCCTTTTTCTCCGGCGCGTCCTGCCGGGCCTGGTCCAGTGACAGGATCTCGTCATGCGACAGCTCCGTCAGGAATCGCAGGCAGCGTCCCGCGTCCTCGTCCGCCACGCGGATCCAGTACTGGTAGAACTCGTAGGGACTCGTCCGCTCCGCCGACAGCCACACCGTGCCGCTTTCGGTCTTGCCCATCTTGCTGCCGTCGGTCTTGGTGAGCAGCGGGCAGGTGATGCAGTAGAGCTGCGCGCCGCGCATTCGGCGGCCGAGGTCGATGCCCGCCGTCATGTTGCCCCACTGGTCGCTGCCGCCGACCTGCAGCTGGCACTGGTAGCGGTCGAACAGGTGTACGAAATCGTACGCCTGCAGCAGCATGTAGCTGAACTCGGTGTAGCTGAGGCCCGCGTCGCTTTCCAGCCGCGCCTTCACCGAGTCGCGGGCCAGCATCACGTTCACGGGGAAGTTCTTGCCGACGTCGCGCAGGAAGTCGAGGTAGCTGTAGCCCTGCATCCAGTCGAGGTTGTTGACGATGGCCGCGCCCTGCGGCGAGTCGTCAAAGTCGAGGAAGGCCTCCATCTGTCGCTGGATCCCCGCCACGTTGGCCTGCAGCTGGTCGCGGGACAGCAGATTTCGCTCCTGGCTCTTCCCGCTCGGGTCGCCGATCATGCCCGTCGCGCCGCCCACCAGTGCCAACGGTCGATGGCCGGCCCGCTGGAAGCGCCGCAGGTACAGCAGCGGCATCAGGCTGCCTACGTGGAGGCTGTCCGCCGTCGGGTCAAACCCCGCGTACACCGTCCGGCACCCGGTTCGCAGCCATTCCGACAGGAACTTCTCGTCCGTCGCCTGATGAATCAGTCCCCGCCACTGCAGATCCTGGAAGATGTCCCCGTTCAAGACGAACCTCCTCGTACGCTAGCTTTCCGTGGGTCAAGCAAGCCGCACATGGTAACCGGTTTTGGCATTTTCGTTGAGCCCAACCGCCGCGGGGTTACCGTCGCTCCGGACACCGGGCCCCGCCCCGGCCAACCGCTCCACCCTCTGCCCGCCAACGAAAGTTAGCGCTTCCCGCAGGTTCGGGGGTTCCGCATTCCCAAAAACGTGAAATTCGACCACTCTCCGGTTAGAATCACCGGGCTGAAGTGTTTCGGTGGCCACGAATGAAAGGAAGTCGACGCGGTGCGAGCAGGCAGGAATGTATTTGGCGGCGAACTGGAGGTGTGTTCGGTGTCTCCACGCACGGGATTCTACCGCGACGGCTGTTGCAACACGGGTCCCAGCGACCACGGACTGCACCTGGTCTGCGCGGAGATGACGGAGGAGTTCCTGGCGTTTTCGCAGAGCCGCGGGAACGACCTGAGCACTCCGAATGACGCCTTCGAATTCCCCGGCCTGTTGCCTGGCGATCGCTGGTGCATCTGCGTGCAGCGGTGGCAGGAAGCGTTCAAGGCCGGGGTAGCTCCTCCGGTCAACCTGGCGGCGACGCACATCTCGGCGCTGGAGTTCGTCTCGCTCGAAGACCTCGAAGCGCACGCCATCCAGGACGAAGAGGACAACGGCTGAGCGAGCGGCTGACAGCCGCCCGGGATGCAACCACGAATCGGCGAATTCACCTGTTGGAGAGGACAACCATGCGTCACGGCGACCGACGAACGATGGTTCACGACGAGGCGGCGGGAACCCTGCATCGCTTGACCACGGATAGCGAGCCCACCGGCGCGCGGGCCTCGAAGGGCAGGCTCCCTCGCCGGCGACCCGCCGCGCGGCGATGCAAGCTGGGCATGGAAACGTTGGAATCGCGCGCGCTGCTGGCCGGCGACTTGGTCGCACACTGGAGTGCGGACCAAGTGGGCGAGGGGACGCGCGATGGCGAGACGATGCCATTCTGGATCGATCGCGTCGCCGGCATTCGCGCCACGGCGGAAGGAACGCCGCAGTGGGTGAAGTCCGCGGTCGGCACGCGCCCCGCCGTGCGGCTCAACCCCGCCGATGGCGCCGACTACTTCACCGTTTCCGAAACCGCCAGCCCGCTCTCCAACGCCGGTGACTTCACCCTCGTCGTCGGCTTTGCCACCAGCGCGACCAACCTCTCCGGACAGAACGCCGACTGGTTCGCCAACACGGGCCTGGTGGATGCGAACCGACTCGCCTTCGCGGCCGACTGGGGAACGTCGATCAACGCGGCCGGCCAGGTCGCCGGCGGCATCGGCGGCACCACTGCGTTTTCCAGCCAGACGGTCTATTCGACCGAAAAAGGACTCAACGACGGCAAGCTGCACGTCGTCAGCTTCTCGCGACAAGGGTCCACGCTGTCCCTGTCCGTCGATGGCGGCACGCCGGTCGTGAAGACCCAAGCCTCGACGGCGCCGCGCGCGACGCTGCCCATGGTACTTGGAGCGCTCTCGGGCGGCACGCGTCCCCTGCCCGGCGACCTCGCCGACATCCGTATCTACAACGGCGCGCTGACAACGGAGGAGCTGGCGACGGTCGTGACGTCGATCGTCGCTCCGGTCGCGATCCCGGACTACTTCTTCGTTGAGCCCGGCGCCAGGCTGGTGGTCACGGCAGACAAGGGCGTGGCCGTCAACGATCAGTCGACCACGACGGGAGCGTACCAGATCACGCTCGTGCAGCCGCCTGCCCGCGGCCAGCTGACCCTGAATGCGGACGGCTCGCTCGAATACCAGCCGTCCGCCGCCTTCACCCAAGGCGTCGATACCTTCCGTTACACCTACGCGAACGCGCAGGGCGTTTCGCAACCGGTCACGGCATCGCTGGTCATCAATGGTCCTGACGACCAGAAAGTCGTGCGGATCAACGAGCTGCATGTGAATCCCGACGTGGCCACGGAGGCGGTGGAGTTCATCGAACTGCACAATCCAAGCGACCTGCCGATCGACGCGTCGGGCTGGTTCCTGTCGGATGCCGTGCAGTTCCGTATTCCCGACGGCTCGCAGATTCCCCCCCAGGGATTCCTCGTCGTCTCGCAGAATCCCGCGGCGGTGGAGGCCAAGTATGGCGTGCGGTCTCTCGGCCCCTGGACCGGACAGCTCAGCAACCAAGGCGAGACGGTGGAGCTTCGCAACGCTCTGGGAAGCCTGATCGACCGCGTCAACTACCAGGTTGGCTTCCCTTGGCCGACGGTCGGCGACGTACCGGGCTATTCGATGGAGTTGATCGACCCGTCGCTCGACAACGACTTGGGCGGCCACTGGCGTTCGTCGATCGGCAGCGACCAGCTGATTCGCGACAACTCCGTGTGGCAGTACTTCAAGGGCCGCTCCGAACCATCCGACCCGCGCTCCGCCTGGCGCGGCTTGAGCTACGACGCCAGTGCCTGGTCGTCCGGCCCCATGCCGATCGGCTTCGGCAGCCGTTCGATTGTCGCGCGGACGAATCTGGAAGACATGCGTAACGGCTACACGACGGTCTACCTGCGGAAGGAGTTCGAGGTGGACGAACCGGGCCGCGTGACCGGATTGACGCTGCAGGCACTCTACGACGATGGATTCGTCGCCTGGATCAACGGCAAGAAGGTGGCGCTCGCGAACGTGCCGGCCGAGGAGATGGCGTTTGACGCGGTCGCCAGCGGTTCGCTCAGCAACCGCACCTTCGAGAACTTCGTGCTCGACGATCCCTCGACCTATTTGGTGGCCGGCAGGAACGTACTGACGATCCAGCTGTTGAACCAGGCGATCGCGAACACGGACCTGTACTTCGATGCGCGGCTGGTGTCGAACGCCGGCCGGCCCGCGGGTCCGACGCCGGGCGACGTCAACTCGGTCCAGTCCCTCCGCGCCGCTCCCGCCGTGCGTCAGGTGAAGCATGCGCCGGAGCAGCCGAAGGAGGCCGAGCCGGTCGCCATCACGGCGCTCATCACCGACCCGCAGGGTGTGGCGAAGGTGACCTTGCAGTACCAGGAGGTCAAGCCGGGCAGCTACATTCGGATCGAGGACCCGGCCTACTACGCGCAGTGGACCAACTTGCCGATGCGCGACGATGGCGCGCAGGGTGACGCCAAGGCGAACGACGGCATCTACACGGCGATCGTTCCCCCGTCGGTGCAGGTCCATCGCTCGCTGGTGCGCTACCGCATCACCGCGGCGGATACGGGCGGACAATCGGTCACGGTCCCGTACGCCGACGATCCGCAGCCCAACTTCGCCTACTTCACCTACAACGGCGTGCCCGAGTGGAAGGCCGCGGAACAGCCGGGAACCACCCCCACCGTCACGTTCAGCAAGGAGGTCATGAACCAGTTGCCGGTCTACCAGTTGCTGGCGAACAAGACGGACGTCACCAACAGCCAGTACAACGGCGCTTTCGAGGAAGTGACCTTCCACGGCACGATGGTGTACGACGGCCAGGTGTACGACCACATCGAATTCGGCGTGCGCGGCGAGTTTTCGACCTACTACACGGGCAAGAACAAATGGAAGTTCCGCTTCAATCGCGGCCACGACTTCCAGGCCAAGGATAACTACGGCAACGCCTACGAAGAAGGCTGGAGGATCATGAACTTCAGCAACGTGGCCACGCCCTGGGTGCTGATGAACCGCGGCATGGGAGGCATGGACGAGGCGATCGCCTTCCGGCTCTACAACCTCGCCGGCCTCGCGTCGCCCAACACGAACTACCTGCAGTTCCGCGTCATCGACGATGCCGCCGAAGCACCCACCAACCAGTACGATGGCGACCTCTGGGGTCTTTACATGACCCTTGAGCATCCCGACGGCCAATTCCTGGACGAGCATGATCTGCCCGATGGATCGACTTACAAGGTAGAAAACGCCGCGGGGGACATGAAGCACCAGGGCGCGACGGAGCCAAACGCGGCCAAGGACTTCACAACGTTCATGACCACCGCGAACCGCACGACGACGCCGGAGGCGTGGTGGCGGGCGAACGTGGACATGAACGCCTACCACACGTTCCGGGCGATCAACCGCGCCGTGAACAACATGGACATCCGCGATGGCTGGAACCACTACCTGTACCACAATTCAGAAACGAACAAGTGGGTCACCGTGCCGTGGGATCTCGACATGCTCTATGTGCCGACGACGCACTGGAGCGGCGAAATCCGGCTGATGAACTCGCTGCGCGTGCCCGCGCTGGCGATCGAGTATCGCAATCGCTGCCGCGAACTGCAGGACCTGCTCTTCACGCCAGAACAGGTTGGCCTGCTGGTCGACGAATATGCCAACCTGGTGAATCCCAAGACCGGTGGCATGACCATGGTCGATGTCGATCAGTACATGTGGAACTACAATCCGAAGTCGGCGAACGGTCATCGCGGCGCGTTCAACCAGCTCAAGGCCGACTACAACCTGTTCCAGGGACCGGATGGCGTGCGCACGCTGGTGTCGGCCAACCACGAGGGCTACGCCCAGTGGATCAAGGACTTCCTGCTGCCCGCGCCGGGCGGCGGCAGCCAGCCGGCGGGCTACGGCGCGCGGATGCTGGCGCAGCACGCACTCGACGCCGAAATCCCCAACCAGCCCGTGGTCACCTACCTGGGCGCAGCGGGCTTCCCGGTCGACCAACTGCGTTTTGCCACCTCCGCCTTCTCGGATCCGCAAGGCGACAACACCTTCGGCGCGCTGCAGTGGCGGCTCGCCGAAGTCACCAACCCGGCCGCGCCCGCCTACGATCCCAAGGCACCGCCGCGATACGAGATCGAGGCGACCTGGACGAGTGCCGAGCTGACGAACTTCGCCAGCGACATCACGATTCCGCAGGATGCCGTAAAGCCAGGCCATGCATATCGAGTGCGCGTGCGGATGAAGGACGCGACGGGGCGCTGGAGCCGCTGGTCGGAGCCCAGCGCGCTGATCGCGACGCCCGGCACGCCGACCGAAGTCCTCGCCGGGCTGCGCGTCAGCGAACTGCATTACAATCCGGCCAATCCCACGAAGGCGGAGATCGCGGCCGGCTTTACCGACGCCGATCAGTTTGAGTTTATCGAGTTCACGAACATCAGCGGCCAGACGATCGACCTCCGCGGCGTCAGCTTGCAGCAGACCGACGCAGGCGGCGTAGCCTTCGACTTCGCCAACGGCGCGATCACGCAGCTCGCGCCGAACGCCCGCGTCGTGGTCGTGGCCGACCCAGCGGCGTTCGCCTTCCGCTACGGCACCACTCTCCCCGTCGCCGGCGCGTGGGACGGCCAGTTGAGCAACGGCGGCGAGACGATCACGGTGGAAGCGGCGGGAGTCATCGTGCAGCAGTTCACCTACGACGATGGCTGGTATCCGACCACCGATGGCGGCGGACCGTCGCTGGAAGTGGTGCGACCCTCGAACCCGGACCTGGCCAGCTGGAGCGTCGCGGCGCAGTGGGCCGCGAGCCGCGTGCAGGGCGGCACGCCGGGCCGCGGCCCAACGGTCCCCGGCGACAGCAACGACGACGGCCTGTTCAACTCGGCGGATCTCGTGCTGGTCTTCCAGGCGGGCAAGTACGAAGACAACGTGCCGCAGAACGCGACGTTCGCCGAAGGCGACTGGAACGGCGATGGCGATTTCACCACGGCCGACCTCGTGTTCGCTTTCCAGGCCGGTACCTACACCGGCAACAGCCTGCCCGCCGCCCAGGATGCTGCCCACGACGCCGATTGGCTCGAAGCGCTGGCCTTGGACGTGACGAAGAAGAAACGCGTGGATGCGTGATGGGCCATGCGGCTCACTGAGAGCTAAGCGTCCGTGGCCACGTGCACGTGGGCGTCGACAATCCGTCCGCGATGCACGGTGGGGTCGAGGGGGGGTAACCACGGAGGACACAGAGGACACGGAGGGCTTCGTGGTTAACCGCCGGCGATCGCGGGTAGGAAATGCACTTCGGCATTTTCCGGCACAGGTTGCAGCAGTCCGCGGGAACCGTAGTCGCCGTTGATGACCACGGCTAGGCCGGGACGCAGAGCGTCCGCGCCGCGCAACCGTTCGCCAAGGCCCGGGAACTGGCGGTCGAGGTCGGCGATCAGTTCGCGCACGTTATGCCCGTGCGCTTCCACCACCGCCTGCTGGTTCGTGCAGGCCCGCATCTGCGCGGGCACATAGACCTGGGCCATCGGAACTCTCCTGCGCGAAAATGCGGTCAGGTCTTCGTGGCGGTTTTTCTTTCCACCACGGAGAGCACGGAGGGCACCGAGCTTCTTCGTGCTCTCTGTGCTCTCCGTGGTTACATCCCCGAATTCCTGCAACCAGGATTCAGCAGGGCCAGCCGGTCGGTCTGTTGCCCAGCCTAGCGCTGCTTGAGAATCGCCGCGAGCAGATTCGGAGGCGACATCGGCAGATGGTTCATGCGGACGCCGGTGGCAGCGTGGATGGCGGCGGCAATGGCGGCCGGCGGCGGCACGATCGGCACTTCGCCTACGCCGCGCACGCCGTACGGATGGTTCGGCTCCGGCACCTCCACGATGATCGTTTCGATCATGGGCACGTCGTAGCAGGTCGGCATGCGGTAGTCGAGGTACGTCGGATTGTGCAGCTTGCCCGCGCCGTCGTACCAGTACTCTTCATTCAACGCCCAGCCGATGCCTTGGACGACGCCGCCCTGCATCTGGCCTTCGACGTAGCTTGGATGGATCGCCGTGCCGCAGTCCTGCGCGGCCGTGTAGCGGAGGATCTGCACCTTGCCGGTATCCGGATCGACCTCCACGTCGACGACATGCGTCCCGAACGCTCCGCCCTGCGACGCTTCGCAGGACGTGCCGCTGCCAATCACCGGCCCGCCAGTGCAGTGCAGTTTGCTGGCGAGTTCGGCGAACGTGATCCGCTTGCCGCCGGGGCCGGAAACGCCGCCGTCTTCGTAACGCAGCTGTTCAGCCGGCAGTTCCCATAGCAGGGCCGCCCGCTTCACCAGCTGCCGCTGGATATCCTTCGCCGCCTCGTAGGCTGCGATGCCGGTGGCGAACGTCGTGCGGCTGCCGCCCGTGATGTCGGTGTAGCCGATGCTGTCGGTATCCACGACCGTCGGCGTGACTGCCTGGGCGGAGATGCCCATGGTTTCGGCGAACTGCATGGCGATGCCGGTGCGCGAACCACCGATGTCGGTCGAGCCTTCGATCAGCGTCACGGTGCCGTCGTCGTTCATCGTGGCGGTGACGCACGACTTCATGCCGGCATTGATCCAGAAACCGGACGCGATGCCGCGGCCGCGATTCTTGCCTTCGAGCTTACTCTTGTAGTGGTCGCTGTTCTGGATTGCTTCCACCGTCTCGGCCATGCCGATCCTTCGATAGACCGGTCCGTCGATGCGGCGAGTGCCTTCGCGCGCGGCGTTCTTGAAGCGCAGTTCCGCGGGATCCATGCCGATCTTTTCGGCCAGTTCATCGAGGACCGCTTCGACGCCGAAGGCGATCTGCGTCGCGCCGGGGGCACGATAGGCGTTAGTGCGGGGACGATTCACGCAGACATCGAAGCCTTCGATGCGGCCGTGGGGCACGTCGTAGCAGGAGAAGACGCACATGCAGCCGAGAACAATGGGCGAGCCGGGGAAGCCGCCGGCCTCGAAGGCGACCCAAGCCTGTCCGGCCGTGATACGTCCGTCACGTGTCACGCCGACCTTGATCCGCATGAACGAACCAGGCGTGGGGCCCGTGGCCTCGAACACATCCGTGCGGCTCATCACCAGCTTCACCGGCCGGCCCGACTTGCGCGACAGCACGGCGGCCACGGGCGGCAGATAGACCGAGATCTTGCCGCCGAACCCGCCGCCGATCTCCATCGGCACAACTTTCACGGACGACACCGGGATGTGCAGCAGTTCCGCCGTCTGCTGTCGAGCCGTGAACGACCCCTGCGTGCTCATCCAGACCGTGACCTTGCCGTCGGCGTTCCAGAGCGCCGTGGCGTTGTGCGGCTCGATGTAGCCCTGGTGCACCATCGACGTCGTGAACTCGCGCTCGATCACTTCGTCGGCCTCGGCGAATCCCTGGGCCAAGTCGCCCTTCTCGAACAGATAGTGCGCGGCGACGTTGGTGGGTCGGTCGCGATCGGCCGGAGCGATCTCGCAGCCGAGGCCCTGGGTGCGGACGTCGTCGTTCAGGATTGGCGCTTCCGGCTTCATCGCCTCCAGCACGTCCATCACGGCCGGCAGCACTTCGTATTCGACCTCGATCAGCTTCACCGCCTCCTCGGCGATATGAATATTGTCGGCGGCGACGGCCGCGATGGCATGCCCACGATAGTTGACCTTGCCGCGCGCGAGGACATTGGCACTCAGGTGACGCATGTTCGCGGCGCCTTCGCCCAGCTCCACGATCCGATCGCCCTGTTCGGGCAGGTCAGCCGACGTGGCGATCGCCCGCACGCCGGGCAGCGCGGCCGCCTTCGACGTGTCGATCCGCTTGATGATCGCATGGGCGTGGGGGCTGCGGAGCATCGCGGCATGCAGCATGCCGGTCAACTTCACGTCGCCGCCATAACGGGCTCGGCCCGTCACCTTGTCGACGCCATCATGACGCACCGGACGGGTGCCGATCACCTTGTACTTGGGCTTTTCAACGCTGGCCATGATCGTCTGCTCCGAGAATCGGGACGTACTGTTAGGGGGATCGCCGGACACCGCGGAGAACTTGCCCACGCGGGCTTGCCAAGCCACGCTCGTCCGCCCAACCGGAACCGTGTCCGAGGAATGCGGGCGAGCCCGGACGGCCGCTACTTGCCGGACTTCGCGAGGCGTCGCTGCTCTGCCGCTGCCTGCACGGCGCGCACGATCTTGTCGTACCCGGTGCATCGGCAGAGGTTATTGGCGAGTGCGAAACGGATCTCTTTTTCGGTGGGCGACGGATTGCTCTCCAGCAGCGACTCGGTCTGCATGATGATGCCCGGCGTGCAGATGCCGCATTGCAGCGCCGCGCCTTCGAGAAACGCCTTCTGCACTTCATCCAGGTGCGAACTGCAGCCGACGCCTTCGATCGTGCGCAGCTCCGCGCCTTCGGCTTCCATCGCCAGCACCAGGCAGCTTACCACGGGCCTGCCGTCCATGATCACCGTGCACGCGCCACAGTTTCCATTGGAGCAGCCTTCCTTGGTGCCCGTCATGTCGAGCGTGTTGCGCAGCACTTCCAGCAGCGTCTGCCGCGGCTCGCAAAGAAACTCGACCTGCTCCCCGTTGATTGTCGTCGTGACGACGCGTTTGGCCGACATGCGAAGCTCCGTGTGGTTTTCTGTATCGCGTGGTTCCGCGAAAGGAGGCCAGGGCCGTTGTTCGACCCAGCTACTGTTTCGCTGGTTAGTGTCCGGGGTCGTACTGGACCGATTCGCCACGAGCGCGGGCGAGGGCCAACTGCAGGCTGCGCTGCACGAGCACACCTGTAACGTGGACGCGGTACTCCTTGGTGCCGCGCATGTCGGTGATGGGCGAAGCCGCTTGACGGGCTGCGGCGGCTGCCTGCTGCAGCGTATCTTCGGTCGCCGGCTTGCCCGCCAGCGCGGCCGCGGCTGCCGTGGCCATGATCGGCGTCGGACCGACGGCACCCAGGGCGATGCGGGCCTCGCGGATCGTTTGCTTGTCGGCCTCCAGCGTCACGGCCACTCCGACGCCCACCACGGCGATGTCCATTTCATTGCGGGGGATCAGCCGCCGGTAGTGCGAACCGGTGTTCGGCGCCGGCGCGGGGAAACGGATCTCGACGAGCAGCTCACCCGGCTGCAGCACATTCTTGCCGGGGCCGGTGCAGAACGATTCCACGGGCACTTCACGCGTTCCGTTCGCTCCCGCGATCACGCAGACGCCGCGGAGTGCCATCATGCTGGGGATGGAATCACCGGCGGGGCCGGAGTTGCAGAGATTGCCGCCGAAGCTCGCACGGCTCTGGATCTGCACTCCTCCGATGATCGCGCAGCTGTCCGCCAGCGCCGCGTAGTCGCGTCCCACGATCGGCAGTTCTCCAATGCGATAGCACGGCACCGCGGCACCCAAACGCAGACCGGACGCATCGGCGGCCAGCACATTCAGCTCCGGCAGCTTCTTGACGTCGATCACCACCTGCGGCTGACGGCGGCCGATGCGTATCTGGTCGATCAGGTCGGTTCCCCCCGCCAGCGGCCGGGCGTTGCCGTTGTGCCGCGACAGGAGATCCAGGGCCTGGGACAGCGTCTTCGGTGATTCGTAGTCGAACGCGTGCATGGGGCATCCAATGCAAAGGGGCAAAGGCCGGGAGAGGTCGTTCGCTGCGGCGGCTTCGCCGCGCGAGGAGGGTCTTTCCGCTACAGGGGGGTCGGAAGCGCGAGGCCGTATTGTACCGAAACCCGGGGGCGATGCAATTTAAGCTTCCCGGCGGTCCTGTGCGTCTGCGGGCCGCGCGGCGGCGCGTGCGAGTCGGTCCTGGATGGCACGGCCGAGGCCTTCGAGCGGCACGGGCAGCGCCAGCAGGCCCTGCAATCCGGCGGCATCGAGCCGTCGCATGGCCGCGAACAGGGCGGCCGCCGCCTCCCGCAGATCCCCCGCAGCCGACAGCTCCTCCACGACCTGCGGACTTCCCGACAGATGGCTGGGCCGCTGCAGGCAGAGAAGTCCCCAGCGTTGCCAGCCGCGCCGCGCCGCTTCAAGCCCCGCCTCCTCGCCCGGCGCGAGCAGCGCGAGGGGCGTGGTGGGCGCGTAGTGCGAGGCGAGCATTCCCGGCGCGGCAGGCCGCTCTTCAGTGCCGCGAACCGCCGTTTGCAGACGCACGGGGCCAACGACCGCTTCGAGTTCTTCGAGCGTTACGCCGCCCGGCCGCAGCAGCGTGGGGCCGTCGGGCCCCAGCGCCACCACCGTCGACTCCACGCCCACCGGACACGCGCCGGCGTCGATCACCCACGGCACCGCATCGCCGAACTCGTCCCGCACATGCTGCGCACGCGTGGGGCTGACGCGACCGAAGCGATTCGCACTCGGCGCCGCGACCGGCACGCCGGCCGCGCGAATCAGCTGCTGTGCCACCGGATGCGACGGAAAACGCACGGCGACATCCGACAGCCCCGACGTGACCAGGTCGGGAATCACCTCCCGCTTCGGCAGCACCAGCGTCAGTGGGCCCGGCCAGAATCGTCGCATCAAGCGCCGCGCGACCTCCGACTGCGACGCCACGACGCGGTCCACGTCGTCGATGGATCCGACATGCACGATCAACGGATCGAAATGCGGGCGCGCCTTGAGTTCAAAGACCCTCGCCACCGCGCGCGCGTCCAGCGCATTCGCGCCCAGGCCATACACCGTCTCGGTGGGAAACGCGACAACCTCGCCCGCGCGCAACCGGCGCGCGGCCTGCTCGATCTGCTCCATCCCTTCCGGCTGCTCGAAGAAACTCGCACTCACGATCGCGCGTACACCTGGAAGCCGCGCCTGGCCCGCACCGCGCGGCTACTTCACCGTTCGATCCAGCAGGCATTCATGGACCGTCAGTGTATCATCGGGCCAGCCCTTGTCGCGGGCCGTATCGGCCCAGAAGCCGCGAAACAGCAGGCGCACGCGCACGCGAGCCGCGGTCGCGGGAAAGGCGAACGTTTCGGCGCGCGTCGCTTGAGGTTCAAGCCGGTTATCCGACAGCGTGCCGCCGGGCCGCCAGAACGGCTGCGGCGCACCGGTCGCCGGATCCACCCATCGCCGCGCGTAGACCTGCCCCGGCAAGCCGCGCAAGTCGCCCGCCGCGTCGGGCAGTTGCGGCCCCGCGATCATCGCCACCGGCTGCTGCGCGGCATCGAACGCTTCCACCACCAGCAGCAGATGCCGGTCGATAAACCCCGTCGGCACACGATGGCCCACCTCCCGCGCCTGGATCTGAACGCTCACCAAGGCAACGTCCGCGGCTACGGCGTTGACGAACGCGGGACTGGGCGTCGCAGACGCTGCCGCTGCATCCGTCGCTCCCCACCGCGCCTCCAGTCCCAGGCACTGGCGAAGCATTCCCAGTCGACCGCCGGGAAGCATTTCGTGGCTGGCCAACGTCTGCGGATCGCGTTCCAGGCCGCCTGCTCCCGGCGCGACATTCGTCAGCGAGCCGGACGGCCGCATGTGACAGTCCTGGCACTGCTTCCCCTGCTCGCGCGCCGGACTCGCCAGCCATTCGGAATACGTCGTGTAGACCGGCACGCCAAACACGGTCCCCTCATGGCACGATGCGCAGTAGCGGCTTTCGCGATAGATGGACGCGTAACTGTCCTCGCCACGATCCACATCATCCAGCGGTCCAAAGAAAAGCTGCTCGCGCGGCGACTCCGGCCGTAGCAGCGCGAGCCCGAACCGGCCATGGACAAGGCCAAGCGGCGCCGGCAACTCGGTCGACTCCGGCGGGTCAGCCGACGCGGGCGGTTCATGCGGTTTCGCGGCGGGCGCGATCAGCGGCGAGTCCTGCACCTTGTGACAGAAGTCGCAGTGCACTCCCCGCGCGGCGACGGCATCCACTTCACGAATGTCGCCGATCGCCAGGTGCTCCAGGTCGGCGGACGGCGCGTGGCACGCGGCGCACACGCCCAATCCTTCTGGATGCTCGGCGACCAGACTCCATCCATGCTCCATCTCGCCCCGCCAGTTGCTGCCCTCGTACAGGTTGAGGAATCGCCGATTCGCCGTGCCTCGGGCATGAGCCGACGCGCTCCACTGTTCGTGGATCTCGCCGTGGCAGTTGCCGCAGTTGCCGGGCCGCGCGGCGTCCGGGTCGGGATGTACCCAGGGATAGTCTTCGTGGTCGAGCGTCGGCAGGGGCATGAGCTGGATGGAGAGACGATCCGGCTTCCGCGCGGACCAAGGCTGGCTGCCGATCAGGTAGCCTTCGCGCGATGCGGTGACAACCAGCGGCGCATTCACGCCGGAGGCCGTGGAGCGTGCGGGCGGTGCAGGCAGTTCGAATCGACCGTCGGCGTCGGTCTGCGCGGACGATCGCGTCCCCTGGTAGCGCACGGTCGCATTCGGCAGCGGCTGGCCCTGGCTGGTCACCGTGCCGTGCGCGCCATCCTCGTGCGTCAGCTTTCCGGGCGTCCCGTCCTGCACCGTGGCCTCGTGATGCGGAGCGTCCGAGGCGGGCCGCGTTCGCCCACATCCGGGAACGCAACCAATGAGCAACAGCAGTCCGACGAACCGCGTGGCAACGAGCAGCCGCGAGGTGCGCACGTCGGCAGCGAGCAGCAGCGCAGTCCGGCGCGTCGCGGATGCCTCCGCGACGAACGGCAGCGTCAACCGGTCGCTGCGGGCTGCTGACTGCCTCCCCTCCATCAATGACCGCTCCCTACCATGAATGCTGCCTCCCGCATCGGCCTTCGCTCGCTCGCCCCGTGTCTTCGCCAGCATGGAACGTCCACGACGCCTCGTCAACAGCCGGCGAGGAGCGACGCTGCTCCGAGGCACGAGGCCGAGCGAAGTCACCGGTCCGCCTTCACGGAGGGTCTTCAGGGAAGGCCTTCAGGGAAGATAGAGATATATGGCCATCTGGAGGACCGCGTTGGCCAGATAGGCTTCGACGCACAGCAGTCCGGCGGCGTGGAGCCATCCTTGCTGCCGCGCAGTCGGCCGCGTCAGCAGGCAGGCGACGACCAGGGCCATCACGGCCACCGGCAGATGGGTGAACCAAGGCCAGCGCAGCAGTTGACTGAGGAATGAATCATCCGCGGGCTGCAGGAGGTGGAAACACCAGGCGATCGCGACGCGTCCATGGCTGCGAAACAGGAAGGTAACGCCAAGCGCGAGGAACAGCAGTTTGACGCGCGGCTCGATTCGCCTGGACAGGAGCGGCACGATCCAGCCAGCGAGGGCCACGAGGGGACCCAGGCTTTCGCGCTGCACGACCGCGTTGTAGGGCAACAAAGAGGCGGCGAGGCCCAGGGCGCTTCCTACGCCCAGCGAAAACAGCAGCCAGGCGCCCCAGGCAACTTGTCCGCGGAGCCAGCCAAGTTTGGCGCCCAGAACCAGGACCATGCCCATCCAGGCGACACCGGTGGGGACAGTCCACAACGCCAGGTGCAGCAGCCAGCTCGACTCAAAGCCGGGCGGGATGAAGCCGCGCACCGTGGCCAGGTAGATGGCGCAGCAGGCGATCCCCAGCAGCGCATGCGGGAGGCCGGGGGGCGACGCGAGCCAGACGGGCGGCGGCACCGACGACTCGGTCGACTGGAACGGCATGGCGAGCCCCTGCGCCGCGGGTCGAGCCCGTGTCCTTCACCGCCGCGCGGCGTACACTTCGGCGAACTCCAGCACCCAAGCGTCGATGCGCTGCGCGTACGATCCTTCGTCGACTTCAGGGATCAGCTGGAAGTGGCTGCGCGAGAAGACTTCGCGATTCTTGATCGTCGCCTTGCCGGTCAACTCCACCACGCCGAGCGACGAGTAGGGCCGGATGGACATTTCGAGGCGCGTGTAGGAGTTACCGCGCCGGCCGCCGTCTCCCGGCGAGAAATCGTCACGGCTGCAGGCGGCACCCCAACCTCGGTCGCCATACGTGGTCTCGAACTGAAACCCCGGAAAATGCTGGGGCAGCCGGCGCATGCAGTTTTCGATCTGCTCCGAAAACTTCAGCCGGTACTTGGTGTGCAGCTGCCGTAGCTCTTCCTCGCTCATCTGCTTGGCGCGTTCGGCCGCTTCACGATCCGATCCCCGCTGCGATCCGCGTTGGATCGCCTTCGCCATCTGTTCGTCAAAGTTCGACATCGTCACAGGTTCTCGAACCAAAGTCGTCGCCCTAGCAGCTCCCCGTGTCCAGGCGCGTTCCCGAATCATAGCACTCCCGCGCGCGAAAGACCAAAGGGGGCGAGGCGGGGGAGCAGGCGGGAGCGGGGGCGGCAGCGGGACCTCGAGAAGGAAACGCGAGTTCCCGGGAGTTTCAGCGGACGCGGCCGGTCTGCACGGCCGGCGGTTCGTCGGGACGTATGGGAGCGATCTGGGCTTCCTGGACTTTCTGGCGGCGGACCTTGCGCACCACAATGCGCCACTTCTCCAGCTCCAGCACTTCGCCTGCCTGCACGGGCCGTTTCAGGTACGCGTTCACCCAATCGGCCAGCGTCGGCACCTCGGGCAGCGTCGACGCCATCTCGGGCGGCAGGTCGGGCAGCTGGATGCCAGCCAACGACTGCAGTTGCGACAGGTAGGTGCCGCCACCCACCACCCACCCGATCCCCGACTCCACCGCGTGCACCGGCAAGCGGTCGAACTCGTCCTGGATCTCCCCCACCAGCTCCTCCAGAATGTCCTCCAGCGAGATCAGCCCGACCACGCTCTTGCGGGCATCTCGCACCAGCGCGATGTGGGTATGTTCGCGCATCAGGTGCTCCAGGCATTCCGCGATGGGCATCGAGTCGGACATGACGGGCAGCCGCCGCAGGATGGAACGGATGGACGGTTGTCGCGGGCTGAGTCGCAGCGCGGCGACGATGTCCTTCACGTTGACATAGCCGATGATCGTCTGCGGATCGTTGGGCACTTCGGTGACGGGAAACCGGGTGTGCATGTCGAGGTGCGCGGCGACAAGGTTTTCGGAGAGCGTCGCGTTGAGGCTGAGCGTGCTGATGTGTTCGGCGGGCAGCATGATTTCGCGTACGGGCCGCGCGGCCAGCGCGGTGGCGCCCAGGATGATGCTTTCCTCGCGATGCCCGATCAGGCGCGAGGCCCGGGCGAGCGCGGCGGAGGCGCGGAGCTCCTGGATCTCCGCGGTCGGAGAGAGCGCGGGGCCGTGGGAGTTCATCCGCCGCTCGCCCCAGGACATCACGCCGTTGACCATGGTTTCGAACAGCCAGACCGCAGGCCAGACGCTGAGCGAGAACCAGCGCATGGGCGGGGAGAGCTTGAGGCAGACCCATTCGCTGTTGCGGAGCGCGAAGATCTTGGGCACCAGCTCGCCGAACGTGATCGTGACCACCGTCAGCGGCAGGACGACGACGAGGATGGCAAGCACATCGGCCCAGGGCTCGGAGACGCCCAGCCGGCTGGACAGCACCGGAGCGATCTGCTCCTCGGCACCCGCGCCGCCCACCGCGGCCGCCAGGACGCCCGCCAGCGTGATCCCCAACTGGACCACGGCCAAGCTCGCCTCCATGTTTTCCTTCATGTAGCGAGCGATCCGCGCGCCGGGCCGATTCTCGTCCTCCAGCCGCTGCAGACGGGCCTGCGTCACCGACGCCAGCGCGATTTCGTAGCTGGCCAGCACCGCGTTGATTGCGATCATGCAGAGCATAATCGCCAGTTCAAATCCCCAAACCATGTCGGCCTTGCTGTGGAAGGACCCGTCGAAGCCTCTGCTGGCCGATTCTAAGGCCACCGCCGCCCGGCGGCAAACCGGGCACCTCCGTCGCCCACGCGTTCAGGATTCGAAACGCGACCGCAGGTTTGGGCGCGGAGCGGGAGACCGGGCTGCCCCAGGCCGCCACTGCGAGGGGCGGCGATCGTTGACAGTCGATTGCGGCGGACGGTACCCTGACCGCAGAGGCGAAGGGCGGAAAGCGGGACGGGGGCTGGGGTTTGGGGGCTGCAAAAAGGCAACGTCGATCGCTCTTGGCCGCCCGCCTCTGGGGAGCGGACGTACGTTCCTGGCCGCGGCTCCGATCGAGAACAGGCTGCTTGGCGATCGCCACACCTCGACGCGACGGCCCGTCCAGCCAGCCGGAATCCCGTATTTCCAGCGGATGTCCGACTTTGTCGGGTTACAATAAGAGCAGGCTGCGGCCCGGGTCGGCGGCGGCAGGACACCTGCGCGGCACCATCGGTCCACGGCGGAGTTCCCCGAGCCTCGTCGGCACAGTCTCGCCAGCACCCCATCGTTCACTCAGGTCGGTTTCAGAGTCACGCAGTTTCGGAGTCACGGTAGTGCGGTATCTCAATCAGCGAGACGGAAATCCGAAGATTCGGCAGTGGGCGCGGGGAGCCGCGATGGGGGCTCTTTTGCTGGGCGGATCGCTGCAGTCGGCGTCGGCCCAGGAGGCTGCGGCTCCCGAAGCCACGGAACCGGCGGCAGCCAGCAGCGAAGCCGCGGAGACTCCGGCCGCGGAAGCAACGGCGCGACCAACAGGCTACAAACAGATTCCCGGAGCGACCACCGACCCGAAGACGGTGAAGGCACACGCAAAGGAAGCGGCCGAGGCACTTCGCGGATCCAACTTCGGTCAGGCCGAGCAGGATCTCGTGCGCCGCTACTTCATCAAGCATGTGATGGCGGGCATGACGCTGCCGGCCTCCGATCCAGGCCAGTATCCGCGGTGGCGTGAACAGATCGCCAAGGCGCTGGGCGGAGTGGGCGGTTCGGAGCGGCATCGGTTCCTGCGTGGCGAGATCTTCAAGGCCGCCAGTGCGCTGGCCGAAGATCCGGCCTACAGCCCCGCCTGCCGCTACAACGCCATCCTCGTTCTCGGCGACCTGAACGACACGGAAGTGCAGCGCAGCGGCGCGAACTTCCAGCCCGCCGTCCCCTACACGCCCGCTCGCGCCCTGCTGCTGAAACTGGTCAACGGCGACCAGCCGCAGTCCATCCAACTGGCCGCACTGATCGGCCTGCAACGCCATGCTCGACTGCTGGCCGCAGCCGGCCAGTCCGACGAAAACATCCTGACCGCGGCCCGCAAGATCCTCGGCACCAAGGACGCTCCGGCCAATGGCACGAGCGACGGGCTGCTGTGGATGCAGAAGATCGCCGTGGACATCGTGGCCTCGGGCGGCAAAGGCGCCGACGCCGGGCTCTTTGAACCGATCCTCAGCGACGCCGGTGATGATCCGCTGCGCCGCCGCCGAAGCCCTCGGCCGACTCGACTACACCGGCGTCACCAACCTCAACGCCGCCGCCCTCGGCCAGGGCCTCGGACAACTGGCCGTCGCCGCCTGCCAGCAGGAGATCCAGAACCTGCAGAAGCGGGCGGACGAGGTCGGCGTGGAGGGTGACCGCAGCGGCTTCCGCACCGAAGGCGGTCGAAGCGAGGAAGGCGATCGCCGGCGCGAAGGGGAAGAGGACGAAGCCGACAAGCAGGCACCCGAGAATCCGGTGGTGAAGCAGACGCGACGACTGCTGAAATACCAGCTGCTCAGCGTCAGCCAAGGACTCGGCGGACTCCTGAAGGCCAACGTCGACGCCAAGTCCAAGACGTCGCTGACGTCGCTCAAGACCCAGGTCGATGCCGTCCTCAAGACGCTCGAACCGGCCCCCGATCTGCTGCCCACCACGCTGCTCGAAAAACTCTCGCAGCCCGCCGTGCAGCTCGAAAAGACGGTCGTCGCCGGGATCAAATAGGCCGCCGCATGGGCCGGCCGCAGGGGCCGCTCGGTGCAACAAGCCACGATGCCTCGCGCCCAGATCCGCCGGGCATCGGACTTTTCCGGGTCGTTGCCGACGCCAACGGAAACGGCGTGCGCAGGAGTTGCTAGTTGATAGACCGGTTCGTGCTCGGCGCAAAAGATCGGACAGGTCCAGTGCAGCAACCGAGTTCTCGAGTCACGTTGGCGGAAAGTGGAGCAATGATCTGCGCCGTCGGTGCGGTAGTCGGCTTCGGCGTCGCGATTCTCCAACCGCTGCATGACTGGCGACGCGAAACCCTAAAGCCATTCAGCCAATACCTGATTCTCGCGTTGTGGCTTTGCGTTCCGTGGATCGTCGGCTTTCTGGCCTTTGCTGGATTCATGCGACGGAAACGCGACTAAGCCGGTGTCCCACGCAAAGGGTGCGCAGGAATCTGGCTCCCCTCAGGCCAACTCGACAGAAGGTCGGCGACCCGCGTCTTGCCACACAACCTTGGACGCTGCGTCTCTGCCGAGGCGGGGCAGGCGATGCCTCTGCAACAAGGTTCGGGCCGCCAAGCCCGAACAGCAGAGCTTGGCTCTTCACCACCAAGCGAGATTCTTGGCCCCAACCTGCCGGGGAGACACCAGCCGAAGGCTACCTGGCCGTCCGGCGCGCTGGCGATCAGGCCGAGACGGCGGCCGTCGCGGCCGCTCGCTCACGACCGGCCACCCAGGCAGCGTAGGCGCCGAAGAACAGCGTCGTGGCGAACAGGTCACCCGCCAGCGTGTAGCGGAAGAACGGCAGGGCGTTCACATAGCAGGTCCACAAGCCCGCTGCCGTGCGCGGGTACCAGGCCGTCACGGCCCAGGTCGCGAAGTTGGTTACGAGGAAGAAGGCCAGCGAACAGGCGAGGCTGCTGGCGAGCAGACCCGCGAGCAACGCGCCGAACGACAGGCCCGAACGTTCCTGGGCGGCCCGCTCCACTCCCGCGCGGACCCAACCTCGCAGGCACACGGGCAGGGCCAACATTCCGTACACACTGGCCATCAGCAGCGGCTGGTAACCGCCCAGCACCAGATCGGTGACGAGCATCACGCCCAGCGGCGCGGCCACGGCCATCCAGCGATTGCGAAAGAAGAACCCCGCGAACAGAGCCAGTCCGGCGACCGGCGCGAAGTTCGGGATCTCGCGGAAGTACAGTCGCATCGCGGCGCCGACCGCCACCAACATCACCAGCATCCCGAACTGCTCAATCGTTGCTCGCTTCACGGTTCTATTATCCTTCGCAAATCGGTCCCGGAATTCCCATCGCGTCAGCGCGATCGTCCGGGACCTTCGCGGCGCGGCCTCGCGCCCTGTTGAATTTCGATCTTCAATTCCAGACGGGAAACGGCCCACGATGGCCGAGAAGAGTGCGCGGCGGCCCGCTCCCATACCGCGAGCAAACCCGGCCCTGAAACCGGGGCCACGGGCAGTCTAGCGTGACCCCCTGAAAACCGCAATTGGCCTTGCCAGGCGGATTACCACACGCGGCGGCACCGCTTAGCCACATTGCTCGGACTGGGCTCCACGACGCCAACGCTACGATCGAAAAAGCCACCCGAGCCTCGTAGCGAGCTTGCCCCAGCCAGCTACTTCACCCACCCAACAACGCTTGTCTAGGGATAGCTTTCCAGCCGCCACAGGACCGTGTCCCCGGCCTGCACCTCGACCACGCCCGCACTGCGTTCCGCCAGATTTTTATTGACTCGGTAGATCCAGTGGCGGTCTTCCGGCCCGCCGCCGGCGACGCCGTCGATTTCGAGGACGAGCAGAGTGTCTTTCTCGCCCTGGTGCTGGATGCGGAGCGGCCGCGGATGCTTGGCGGCGGCGTCCAGGAGATCCCAGACGGTCATGCCGCTTTTCCAAGCGATTCGCGTGTAGCGTTTCTGGAAGCCATCGCCGAAGTCGATGACCAGCTGGACGGTGGTCGGCCGCGTCTCGGCCTGAACGGGGGGCGGATCGCCGGAACCCGACGGGTCGGCCGCGAGGACGGGGCCGCGAGGACTGCCGAGGCCACAACCGAGGGCCACGAGAAAGATCCAAGTCGCGATGCAGCTGCGGCGAGTCGTCGATGAGTCGATGGTCGATGTGTTCATGTTACGCGGCGCGTGAAACTTTTTGACGTAGGGAAAATGGGCTATACGATTCAACGACCGGGCCTATTTCGACTGATACCTGACTTTACGGATGATGGTCGCGTGAGCGATCCGGGCGATATGCTCGCTTGGCGTTCGAACCCGCAGGATGGAACAGGCACGATATGAGCACGGAACCCACGATCCGGCTGAGCTTCCCCGAGGCAGACATCGCCCAGTTGACGCTCGATACCCCTGGGAAGAGTGCCAACATTCTATCCAGTTCGGTGCTTCAGGAGCTATCGGATCGGCTGGATGAGGTGGCGAAGCGTGAGTCGCTGGCGGGGCTGCTGATTGTGTCCGCCAAGCCGGGGATCTTCATCGCGGGAGCCGATTTGCGGGAGTTCGTGGCCTCGCTGGACATCGGCGCAAAGAACACGGTGGCCCTCTGCCGCCGCGGCCAGACCCTTTTTCAGCGGCTTTCGCAGCTGCCGCTAGTCACCGTCGCGGCCATCGACGGCATCTGCGTGGGGGGCGGCGCCGAGATGTCGGTCTGGTGCGATCGGCGGATCATGTCGAATTCGGACCGCACGGAGCTGGGATTCCCGGAGGTGAAGCTGGGGCTGTTCCCGGGCTGGGGCGGAACGGCTCGCCTGCCCCGCATCATCGGCCTGGCGAACGCCGTGGAGATGATCACCAGCGGCAGTTCGATCGACGCGAGCGAGGCCTGGCGACAGGGGCTGGTGAGCGACGTGGTGCCGGTGGAAGACCTGGTGGCGGCGGCGATCCGGCTGATTCGCAGCGAGCAGCAGACGGGCGGCTACCTGAAGGACCGGGCGCGGTGGAGCGGCCCGATCACGATCAGCGAAACGGAGCTCGGGTTCCTCGGCGCCACGGCCTCGGCGGTCATCCAGGGCGAAACGAAGGGCCAGTATCCGGCGCCGATGGCGGCGCTGGAGGTGTTGCTGGGAGCGTCGGGCGAGTCGATCGACACGGCGTGCGTGATGGAAGCCGAGGGGATGGCGCAGCTGTTTGGTTCGCCGATCAACGCCGCGTTGCTGAACGTCTTCTTCCTGACCGACCGCAACAAGAAAGACCGGGGCCTGGACGCGCGAGCGGCCGACGACGGCGGGCCGGAGCCCAAGCCGATCCAATCGGTGGCGGTCATTGGCGCGGGCATCATGGGATCGGGCATCGCGGCGGCGAACCTGCGCCGCGGCGTGCCGACGGCGCTCAACGACGCCAACCGCGATGCGCTCGGCCGCGCCGTCACGCAGATCCTGGAAGAGGTGTCGTTCGACAAAAAGAAACGCGGCGCCGACATGAAGAAGCTGCTGCGGCAGGCTCCGCTGCTCAACGCCACGACGGTGGACGCCGAGATCGCGGCGAACGACCTGGTCATTGAAGCGGTCGTGGAGAATCTGGAGCTGAAGCGGCAGATCTTCCGCCGTCTAGAGCCGCAGATGCGCGAGGACGCGATCCTCGCTTCGAACACGTCCACGATTCCGATCACGAAGCTGGCCGAAGGCTTGGCGCGGCCGGCCCAGTTCTGCGGCATCCACTTCTTCAATCCTGTGCGCAAAATGCAGCTGGTGGAAGTGATCCGCGGCAAGCAGACGAGCGACCAGACGGTGGTCACCGCGGTGGCCTACGCGAAGCGTCTGGGCAAGTTCCCGATCGTGGTCAACGACGGCCCGGGCTTCCTCGTGAACCGCCTGTTGTTGCCGTACCTGAACGAAGCGCTGATCCTGTTGTCGCGCGGCGTGGAGATCCGGTTGCTGGAGAAGGTCGCCAAGGACTTCGGCATGCCCATGGGACCGATCACGCTCTACGACATGGTGGGCCTGGACACGGCCTTCTATGCGGGGCGGACGATGTGGGAAGCGTATCCCGACCGAATCAAGCCGTCGCCGATCCTGCCGGCGCTAGTGAAAGCCGGTCGCCTGGGCCAGAAAACCGGGCTCGGGTTTTTCTCGTACAAGAACAAGAAGCAGCGCGCCGAAGCCGACCCGGCACTGGGGCCGCTGATCGAGCCTTATCTGGAACCGGTGGACCGCACCTACGATGCCCGAACCGTGGAGCATCGGCTGTTCCTGCCCATGCTGCTGGAAGCGACGCGCATCCTGCAGGAAGGCATTGTCCGCGACGCGCGGGACGTCGACCTGGGATTGATTTTTGGAGTGGGTTTCCCGCCGTTCAAGGGCGGCCTGCTCTTCTGGGCCGACAAGGTGGGCGCCGCGCAGATCGTGGAATGGCTGAAGCCGCTGGCCGAACTGGGCAGCCGCATGCAGCCCACGCCGCTGCTGCTGGAGATGGCCGCCAGCGGGCGCAAGTTCTACGACTCCAAATCCTAGCCGGCACACGGACGCTCCGGATCAACGCGAACCGAGGGAGATTTCAGGATGAACAGGGCTGTTGTCGTTGACTGCGTGCGCACCGCCATCGGTCGCGCCCACGCCGAGCGCGGATATTTCCGGGACGTCCGCAGCGACGACCTGGCGGTGGCCTGCGTGCAGGCGCTGCTGGAGCGGACGGGGATCGATCCGACGCTGGTCGAGGACGTGGTGCTGGGCAACACGCAGCAAACGCTCGAACAGGGATTGAACGTCGCGCGGAACGTGGCGCTGATGGCGGGTGTCGGCGTTGCGTCGGGCGGCGCCACCATCAACCGTCTTTGCGGCAGCAGCTTGCAGGCGATCAACCAGGCCAGCCACGCGATCATGGCTGGGTTCGAGGACATCCAGATCGTGGGTGGCTTGGAGCACATGCAGCACCTGCCGATGGACCACGGCATCGACTTGAACCCGAAGCTGTTCCAGCGCACGAGCAAGGGCGCGATGATGATGGGCGTGACGGCCGAGTTTCTTGCGCAGACGCAGGGCATCACGCGCGAAGAGCAGGACGCGTTTGCCTTGCGAAGCCACCAGCGGGCGGACGCGGCGCATCGGGCAGGTCAGTTCGCGCGGGAGATCGTGCCGGTCTATGGCCGCGATGAATCGGGCGTGCGGACCCTGGTGACGCGGGACCAGTGCGTGCGTCCCGACACGACGCTGGAAGCGCTGGCCGCCCTCGATCCGGCGTTCATGCCGAAACTCGGCACCGTCACCGCCGGCAACAGCTCACCGCTCAACGACGGCGCCGCCGCGCTGCTGGTCATGTCCGAAGCGCGGGCCGCCGAACTGGGCCTGCAGCCCCTGGTCCGCATCCGTTCCACAGCCGTCGCGGGCGTCGATCCGTGCGTGATGGGTACCGGCCCGGTACCCGCCGTGAAGAAGGCACTTCGCCGCGCCGGACTGCAGCTGGCCGACATCCAGTGCATTGAACTGAACGAGGCCTTCGCGGCGCAGGCGCTGGCCTGCGTCCGCTTGCTGAAGATGGACATCGAACGCGTGAATACGCGAGGCGGCGCGATCGCCATCGGCCATCCGCTGGGAGCCAGCGGCGCGCGTATCGCCACGACGCTGATCCACGCCATGGTCGACTCCGGCGCGGAACTCGGCCTCGCCACCATGTGCATCGGCGCCGGCCAGGGCATCGCCACGATTTTCGAACGCGTCTGATCCAACTCCCGGCGATCGCGTGCCCATCCCGCGCTCGCCCGTTCCACTCCAACGTCGCACTCTCCCCTTCCCGAAAGGACATTCCGATGAAGACCGACACCACGGAATCCCAGTTCGGCGGCACCGTCCCCCGCTCGTCCGCCGTGCCCGCTGAGTCGTTCGCGGAAACCGCCCTGAAGCTCGGAGGCAAGAGCGCCGAGGAGGCGCGCCGCACGGGGGCGATCGACAGCGCGGATGATAACGTCGAGCAGCTGTTCAAGCCGCAGTACCAGACGGTGAACAGCCCGGCGCACCGCGCGGTGTGGGACCGGATGTTCCCGGTCAACGAATTCCGCAGCACGCCCACCGAAGTGCCTCCGTACATCCGCAAGGTGATGGACAGCTCGGTGAACGTCGTCGAGCGGCACCGGGCCGCGGGCACGCTGCTGACCGACCAGAACAAGATCTCCCAGCAGGTGCTCGGAGACCTCGCCGAAGTCGGCTACTGGGGGCTGCTGGTCGACCAGGAATATGGCGGCAGCGGCACGCCCTTCCGCTGCTTCGCGCCGTTCCTCACGCGGATGGCCATGGCCGACCCGACGATCGCCGGCCTGGCCAGCGTCCACGGCTGCATCGGCGCGGTCGACCCCGTGCGGTCGTTCGGCAACGCGGAGCAGAAGCAGCGGTTCCTGCCGCGGCTGGCGAGCGGCGAGCGGCTGTCGGCCTTCGCGCTCACCGAACCCTGCGCCGGCTCCGACCTCACCGCCCTCCGCACGACCGCCCGTCGCGAAGGCGGCGAATACGTGGTGAACGGCGAGAAGCTGTTCATCACGAACGTCGTGCCCGGCCGCACCATCGGCCTCGTCTGCCTCATCGACGACTCCCCCGCCGTGCTCATCTGCGACCTGCCGCACGAGGAGAACGAACAGTTCCAGCTCCGCAAGTACGGCCTCTGGGCGCTCAAGCACACCTACAACCAGGGCATCGTTTTCCGCAACTTCCGCGTGCCCGCCGAGAACCTGCTGGAGCCGAAGCAGGGCAACGGCCTGACCATCGCCTACCATGGCCTGAACCTGGGCCGCGTCGCGCTGTGCGCGAACGCCGCGGGCACGATGCGCCTGATGATGGCCAGCATGATACCCTGGGCCAAGTATCGCGTGACGTACGGGGAACAGATCGCCACGCGCGAACTGGTGCAGCGCCGGCTCGGCCGGCTAGCCGGACTGATTGTCGGCTGCGATGCGCTCGTCGAATGGTGCTCGCAGCTCATCGACAAGGGTTATCGCGGCGAGATGGAATGCATCATCGCCAAGATCTTCGGCAGCGAGGCGCAGAAGACGGCGGCCATCGAATTCTACATGAAGACGCATGGCGGACGCTCGTTCCTGCATGGACACATGTTCGGCGACAACGTGCATGAGTATCTCGCGCCGTGCATCTACGAGGGCGAGGGCGAGATGCTTGGCATGGCGTTCTTCAAGTCGCTGGTCAAGCACCACGGCACGATGTATTTTGAACCGATCGGCCGCGCACTGCAGGCCGCTGGCATCCGCAAGCCCAACCCGCTCAACCCGGCGCATGCCTGGGCCCTCCGCAAGGCGCTCGTTCCCTACGGCAAGTGGTATCTCGGCGAGAAGTTCCTCGCCAAGCCGCGGCCGAACCTGAGCGGCCTGGACCAGCTGCCGGAGGTGCTTCGCCAGCACGCGCTCTACGCCATCGACAAGCTCCAGCGCAGCCCGCTGGAGATCAGCGGCACGATGCAGAAACACCAGCTCAAGCTGGCCGATCGGCAGTGCCGCATGTCGGAACTCTCATCGCGCATCCAGAACCTGGTGATCATCCTCTGCACGGCCCTCTATGCGGGCCGCATGGACGACGAGATCCTGCAGGAGGCCGCCGACGTGCTCTGCCAGGATCTCCGCCGCGAGCTGACCGGCCATCGCCCCAGCGATTCGTACTACCGCACGGTCGCCCGCCTGGGAGAAGCCATCGCCGATGGTGCCTTCCAGTCGATCGCTGGCATGAAGGTCGATGAGATCATGATGCCGTACTGAGCGGCACGCGGAGCATCCCCGGGGCCTGCTGCAGCTCTTGCCAGGCCTCGTTGCAATCCTTGAAAAACGGCGGTGGCGGAAACGAACGCGGCTCCGCCTTCTGCTCCTCTAACGCCACAGGTCGCCGTCGGCGAACGGATGCGCGGGGCCCGACAGTTTGGGCCGCGGCAGCGCCTTGAGCGTCTGCTCGGCCCAACGCAGGTCGTCGCGGGTCGTGATCTTCAGGTTCATGCGGGAGGCTGGCACAAGCGTTACCGGATGGCCCAGCTGCTCCACCGCCTGGGCGTCGTCGGTCGGTTGGAGCTGCCCGCGCTGGGCGTAGGCCTTCATCAGCAAGTCGCGGCGGAAGACCTGCGGCGTCTGCGCCTCCCAGAGCGCATCGCGTGAGACGGTGGCTTCGATCGCGCGACCATCGCGGGAACGTTTCAGCGTTCCGGTGACCGGATTCGCCAGGATGGCCGCTCCCGTCCGCACCGCCGCGTCGAACACCTGGTCGATCCACTCGTCCACCAGGCAGGGCCGCGCCGCGTCATGCACGGCCACATACTCGATATCCGGCCGCACCTGTGCCAGCGCGTTCTGCACCGAATCGGATCGCTGGGCTCCGCCGGAAACCAGGTCGACGCCCATGATGGCCACATTGGCTCCGAACTTCTGCAGGAACTCCTCGCGATCCTCCGGGGAGACGACGAGCAGGAACTGCTTCACGTCCTTCCGCTGCAGGAAGCGTTCGGCCGAGTAGAGCCACACGGCCTTGCCCGCCAGGGGAGCGAAGGGCTTCTTGTAGTGCCGGTCCGCAAACCGTTCACTCTTGCCGGCCGCGACGACGATGACCGCGAAGCTGGGCATGGATGGTTCCCCACGAGGCTCGGAGATGGAAAAGAGGCTGGGCCTCATTTTCGCCAAGCGGGGCGGAGAGAAAATGGGGGCAGGTCTCATTTTGGCCCGTGAGGGAGATGAGACCTGCCCCTTTTTCGTGGGAGGCGTCCGAAGATCACGCCAGCTGGGAGGAGTGGCAGAGCTGTTCGACGCCGTCGGTGGCGGCGATGACGACCACGCCCTGGGGGCTGACCGTGAAGCCGTTGTGGCGATCCTCGTCCAGGTCGTAGCCGATCCGCGCGCCGGCCGGGATCTGGATCCCCTTGTCGATGATCGCGCGGCGGATCTGCGCGTGGCGGCCGATGTCCACGCCCTCGTAGATGATCGAATCCTCGACGTGGGCGTAGCTGTTGATCCGCACGTTCGAACCCAGGATGCTTCGCTCCACCTGACCGCCGGACACGATCGACCCCTGGCAGATGATCGAATCCATCGCGCGACCGCAGCGCTCGAAGTCGCCGTCGCGGCCGCTGAAGACGAACTTCGGCGGCGGATAGTTCGGCTGGTAGGTGCGAATCGGCCACCGCTGGTCGTACATATTCAGCTGCGGGTCGACCGTGATCAGGTCCATGTTCGCTTCGTAGTAGGCATCCAGCGTGCCTACGTCGCGCCAGTAGGCGTCCCCCTTGCGGTTCTCATCACGGAACGGGAACGCGTAGACGCGGCAGGAGTCGATGATGGCCGGGATCAGGTCGCGGCCGAAGTCGTGCGTGCTGCGAGTCCGCGTCGCGTCCTGGCACAACTGCTCGAACAGGAACCGCGCCGTGAACACATAGATGCCCATCGACGCCAGGCAGTGCTGGTCGTCGCCGGGAATCGTCTGCGGCTCCTTCGGCTTCTCCTGGAATCCCACGATGCGGTTTTCGGTATCGACCTGCATGACGCCGAATTCACGGGCGGCGTCGCGCGACACGCGCAGGGCACCGATCGTCAGGTCGGCACCGTTTTCCTTGTGGTAGTCGACCATCGTGCGGTAGTTCATCTTGTAGATGTGGTCTCCCGCCAAGATCACGATGTACTCCGGACGCTCCTTCTCGATCGAGTAGATGTTCTGGTAGACGGCGTCCGCCGTGCCCTGATACCACTGCTCGTCGATCCGCTGCTGCGGCGGCACCACGTCGATGAACTCGCCCAACTCGCGGCAGAAGAAGTGCCGCCACCCCAGGTTGATGTGGCGATCGAGGCGACTGTGTCGCTGTAGTTGGCCAGATTGAACGT
>CAZUJM010000004.1:44319-67508 GCA_964620405.1 uncultured Pirellulaceae bacterium
GCCTTGTATTGCGTCAGCACCAGCATGCGGCGAAGGCCGCTGTTGAGGCAGTTCGAGAGAGCGAAGTCGATAATGCGGTAAGAACCGCCGAAAGGGACGGCGGGCTTGGCGCGATCCCGCGTCAGAGGCTCCAGTCGCGATCCCTTGCCACCCGCCAACACCACGGTTACACAGTCTTTCATCGCGCTCCTCCGGGTCTCTTTCCTGTCCGCCAAGGCGATTCGATCTGGTATCCGCTCGCGAGCCGGCCCTCATTCCCTGACGGCCACCCTCGCCTGCCCATCGGACACCCGCGTCGTCGCATACGATCCAGACGATTACTCTGCCCCCAGATCCTCCTAATTGACGGCAGCATTCTATCGGCTTCGCGGATTTGGAAAAACAGCGAAACCTTGCGGGGCGACGCTAGCAGCGATTGAGACGCTTGCGACAGGTGGCTTCGGGTTCGCTCGGGAGCGGGAGCCGGACGCTTGAGTCCGGGGTGAGAGGCAGAGGCGGTTGCGAGCGAGGATGCGTGCCGGGATGCGCAGCGGGGCCATCCGGAGGCTCAGAGCTGGTAGAGTTCGCGGTAGCGAGCGAGCATGTCGGGCAGCCCGTGATGGCGCAGGACGTGCTGGCGGGCGGCGGCGGCCAGCCGCGCCGCATCCTCCGGCGACTCGAGGATCTGCTGGGTGGCCCGCGCGATGCCGCCGCGATGGCCGGGCGCCACGAGCACGCCGGAGCGATCCGGGTCGATCAGTTGCCGCGTGGCGGGTGAATCGGCGGCCACGACGGGCACTCCCGCCGCCATCGCTTCGAGCACGCTGTTCGGCAGGCTTTCCCGGGCACTACCCAGCCAGAGGCAGTCGAGGCCAGCCAGCAGTTCGGGAGCATCCACGCGCCAACCCAGGAAGCGAGTGCGTTCCGCTGCGTGCACCTGCCGCGAGAATCGCTCCAACCGCCACCGATGGGGACCATCGCCGACCACCAGCAGATAGGTATCCTCGCGAACGGCGTGCAGGAGGTCGATGGCCCAGAGCAGGTCCTTGATGCGTTTCGCCGGCACCAGCGGCCCCAGGGCCCCAATCAGTCGCGTGCCCTCCGGCAGCCCCAGCTCCTCCCGCAACCGCCGCCTCGCTCCGTCGGAGCATTGCGGGTCGGTCGCCACGGCATTGGGAATCACACGCAGCTTTTCGGCAGGCACGCCGGCCTGCAGCGCGTGCTGCTCCGCCCTCTCGCTATTGGCCACGGCAGCCCGCGTCCCCGCGGACAGCCAACGCTCCAGCGCGCGATCCCAGGCGGGCGGGTTGCGTTCCACGGTGCGGTAGGAAGCGATGAGCTGCGGTACCTTTCGGCGCCGTGCGGCCAGTCGCCCCCAGCGATTCGCCGGCCCCGTCCAGGTGTGCACGATCTCGGGGCGGAAGTCGGCCAGCGCGGCATCGAGATCCCGCAGCCAGCCAGCCGGTCGTCCCACCTGGAAGCGGATCGGCAGCAGTTGCGCCCCCGCCTGCCGCAAGCGATCGCCCATCACGCCGTCCCCCGCCAAGCTGGCCACGCCGACGCGACAGCCGGTGCTCGCCAAGTCCTGACAGATCCATGTCAGCTGGCGAAGCATGCCCGAGCACTGCAGGCCAGGCACGAGATGCAGGATGCCGACACTCATGGCCTTTTCACCGCGGACTGTTCCAGATCCACGGGTTCCAGGGCGGCGATGTACGGAAGATTGCGATATTCGTCGCGGTAGTCCAACCCGTACCCCACGACAAACTCATCGGGTATCTCGAACCCGATGAAGTCAGGACGAAAGTCGACCTCCTGCCGGCCCTGCTTCCGCATCAGTACCAACGAATGGATCGAAGCGGGCTGGAAGTCCCAGAGGCATTCGGTGAGTTGCTGGAGCGTCTGGCCGGAATCGAGGATTTCGTCCACGACCAGCACATGGTGGCCCACGATGTCCAGCAGCGATTCGACGCGAATGGAAAGCTCCCCGCGCACCGTGCCGCCGCGGTAGCTGCTGACCTGCACCATGCCCACGCGAAGGGGCATGGTGAGCTGCCGGATGAGGTCGGCGAGCACTACGACACTGCCCGTCATCACGCCCACGACCGTCAGCGGCTTGTTCCCATGCGCCGCCTGGACCTCGGCGGCCAAGCGACGCACCGTGCGTTGGATCTCGGCTTCGGTGACAAGGACGCGCATCGAACCCTCCGCGAAGCCGCCGAACGGGACAATCCTGGAACGCTCGGTCCTGGAGCCTTCCGCGCGGCAGTCGTGGTTCCAGTTCCACTTCGCGCCCAGTGTAACGGCAGATCCGGGCCACTCCAACCACCGCCCGCCATTCGCAGCTCGCGGCGTCAACGCGGGCACGGCGGTTGTCGCCGCCGTCGCCGTCGCCTACAGTGCGACGAAGGACGCGCGACCGCTTCGTGAGATTTCCGGCACGCCGGCCACTCGCCGGCCACTCGCCGATCGACTCGCCGGTGCGTCCCCAGGCCGCCGTGGGTCCCCTGCCCTGGTTGCCCCCGCGACACCATGGGCCCCTTTCCATTCCCCGGAGGAAGCAGACCGCGATGCCTTGGACTCAGGAACAAGTGGCGGGCTACCCGTGCGAAGTCTTCCAGCCCCGCCAGCGGCACGCGGCCGGTTATGTGGTGATCTACCTGCATGGCGTGCACGGCGGCCGGTTGAGTGAACAGCAGGCGTTCACGGACGAGTTCGAACGGCATGGACTGGCATGTGTCGCTCCCTGGACCGGGCGCTGCTGGTGGACGAATCGCGTCTGCCGTGACTTCGACCCCCAGGTCACGCCGCAGCAGCATCTGCTGGAGCGGGTGCTGCCCTACATCCGGGAGGCGTTCGACGTGGAGCCGCCGCGCATCGGCTTGTTGGGCACCAGCATGGGCGGCCAGGGCGCGCTCCGCCTGGCTTACGTGTTCCCCGACCGGTTCCCCGTCGTGTCCGCTATTTCGCCCGCCATTGATTTCCAGCGGCGCATCGAGGACGTGGAAGAAGAAGACGACCCGCTGCTCGAAATGTACCCGGACCCCGAAGCTGCCCGGCAGGAGACCGCGCTGCTCTACATCCATCCGCTGAACTGGCCGCGATTCCAGTTCTTCTGCTGCGACCCGACCGACCTCCGCTGGTTCGACAGCGTCGACCGCCTGCGCATGAAGCTCAGTTCCCTCGGCGTTCCCTTCGAGTGCGATCTGGAGACGATCGCCGGCGGCCACGGTTTCCAATACTACAACCACATGGCGTCGCGCGCGGTCCAGTTCCTGGTGAAGGGCTTGAGCAGCCTGCCGCTGCGTGTGGTCTGACGGCGCGCCATCGCACGGCGCGCCATCGCACGGCGCGAGATCGGGAGGCGCCCCGTCGGCCGGAAGGTCTTCGCACCAACCCGCCGCGGGCGTGCAGCGTCCGCCGCGCACTCACGCGGGCGGCGCGGCGGCCAGCGCCTCGCCCAGCCGCTCCAACACCCACCGCGCCGCCTCCTGCTGCCGCTCGACGCGTTCCACCGTCGTCAGCTGCACGCGCGACTCGCGGATCGACGCGGATTCCGCGGCCGGCGTCGGCACTTCGGCTCGCCGCGCGAGTGCCACGAAGCAGACACCGTCGAGGTCAGGCGGAGCCTGCGGCCCGACATGGCCCGTGACGGCCACCGCCCAGTGGGCCTCATCCGTCCGTGCGAGCGCCCCCAGAGCCATCTGCCGCGTGACCGGCGCGCTGACGGCCGTGTGCTCACGCAACACCGCCTCCTCGACGCCAAGCCAGGCCTGCTTGCAGCTTTCGCGGTAGGTCACCAGCGACCCGCAGAGGTGCGCCGAGATGCCCGGCTCGGCGGACAGTAGAGCCGCCACCCAGCCCGCCGTGCAGCTTTCCGCGAACACCACTCGCTCCTGCCGCTCCCGCAGCAGCCGGGCGACGCGCGTGGTGATGGAAGCGAAATCGTCGCTGCTGCTCATGCGCGGGATCCCTGCGAGGAAGGCTGCCACCCGAGCTCGCCACGCCCGGGGGCCGTTGTCGGAAAACCGGTTGTGGGTTAGCCTTTAGCCGTCGTGGACCGGCCGCATCCGGGGCTCGTGCACAGCCCTGCCCTGTCCGTGGGAAACACACGGTGCTCCACCCACTCGGCTCGCCGGATCAAACGGCCGGGTCCTGGCGGTCGTGAGCATGCGGCGGTTTTCGATCCACGCTCGTACCTGTCCCAGTCCATCCCAATCCAAGTCCACCGTTTCCGATGGCCCCCGTTTGACGATGGCCTGCGTTTGACGACGGCCCGATGTCACGTGGCTGTCGAAAAAGCGCGCCGTCCCAGAGCGGCCCGTCCCCACACGAGAACCCCCATGAGCGATCCTTACTTCCAGAGCCTGTTCGCGGAGCGTATCGGCGGTGTCAATTATGGCAAGGGCACCGAGATCTACAAGTTTGAAAAGATCAAGCGTGCGAAGCGGAAGGCGTTGGCGGAGCATCCCGAGCGGCGGCTGATCGATTTCGGCATCGGCGAGAACGATTCGATGGCCGCGCCGTCGGTGCGGGCGCGGATGGCGCAGGAGATCGACAGGCCGGAGAATCGCGGCTATGCGGACAACGGCATCCAGGAGTTCAAGGACGCGGCCGCGCGGCTGATGAAGCGGTCCTTCGGCGTGGAACTCGATCCGCAGACCGAGGTCAACCACTGCATCGGCTCCAAGACGGCCCTCGCGATCCTGCCCGCCTGCTTCATCAATCCGGGCGACATCACGCTGATGACCGTCCCCGGATATCCGGTCGCCGGCACGCACACGCGCTACTACGGCGGCTCCGTCTACCGCCTGCCGCTGCTGGCGGAAAACGACTTCTATCCCGACCTCGACGGCATCCCCTCCGAGATCCGGCAGAAGGCGAAAATGCTGGTGCTGAACTATCCCAACAGTCCGACGGGCAAGGTGGCGACGCAGGACTTCTACAAACGCGTCATCCAGTTCGCGCACGACCACCAGATCGTCATCGTGCAGGACGCCGCGCACATCCTGCTGACCTACGACCAGGCACCGCTGAGCTTCCTGTCGGTTCCGGGCGCTCGCGAGGTGGGCGTGGAAGTCCATTCGCTGTCCAAGGGATTCGACATGATCGGCTGGCGCATCGGCTGGGTCTGCGGGCATCCGCGACTCGTGCAGGCCTTCGCCGACGTCAAGGACAACTGCGACTCCGGGCAGTTCATGGCCATCCAGAAAGCCGCCGCGCAGGCGCTGGACGACCCTTCCATCCCGCAGCAGATCCGCACCAAGTACCAGCGCCGCCTGTCCAAGCTTGTCACGATGCTCAATGCCTGCGGCTTCGACTGCAAGATGCCCGGCGGCACCTACTTCCTGTACTGCCGCAGCCCGCGTGGTGCGAAGGGCGGGTTGGAGTTCGCCAACGCGGAAGCGGCCAGCCAGCACCTGATCACCGAGCAGTCGATCGTGACGGTGCCGTGGGATGACGCGGGAGCGTTCCTGCGATTCTCGGTGACGTACGAGGCGGCCGATGAAGCGGCCGAAGATGAGTTGATGTCCGCCGCCGCCGAACGACTCCGCGGACTCGGGCTGACGTTCTGAGGCCCTGCGCCGTCGTCGCCCCGGATCCGCCGGCGCGGATCAGGAACCCTCCGCCAGGGAATCGTCCTGGCGGGTGATGCCCTCGGGCGTTCCCCGGCTTTTGACAATCGCACGGGCTGTCATCGGCCCGGCTTGCACGACGCGCGCCAGCACGCGGAACTCCACCGTCTCGTCGGGCCGCATCACCTGCAGCGGCGCCATCTCAATGATCCGCCAATCGTCGCTGTGGTTCCCGGCGCTCACCGGCCCCGTGTAGCTTTCCATCTTGACCTGCGGCGGCAGTTGCACGGTCACGACCACGTCGTTGTCAGGCACGGTCCGCGCGTTGCGGGTGACAATCCAGTATTCAACCTGGTCGCCCACGCGCCAACGTTCGCCGCGGTCGTCGATCTGCACTTCCAGGTTTCCGGTGAGCGGACGGGGACCATCGAGGGACGAAGTCGCGGGCGGCACGGCGCCGGGCAAGGGAGCGGCGCCGGGAGCTACGCCGCCGGGAGGTGCCGTGCGGGCAGGCTGACCGGGTGCGGGCAGGACCGGCAGGCATGTCTGGTCGGATCGCTCCCAGCCATCGCCGCCGCGCACCACCACTCGCGAGCAGGCGTTGGCCACGTCGAACAGCGCTTCGCATCGCACTTGGAAGGTCTGGCGTTCGCCAGGCGCCAGTTGCGTCAGGTACCACACCACCTGCCCCTGCTCCGCTCGCGCCACCGGCGGCTCCGCACCCACTGGACGGAATTCCGAATCGTACATGTCGGTGACCTGCACGTTGGACAGCGGTACCGTGCCCGTGTTCTCGACCATGATGAAGAAGTCACCCTGCTGGCCGACGACCATCTGCTGCGGTCCCGTCTTGCGGACCGTCAAGTTGACGGGCGGTCCTTGGGCGGGCGGTTCTTGGGTGGAGGGTCCATACGGCGGAGGCGCCACCGCTCCCGGCTGCGGCGCTCCGACTTCCGCCGTCACGCAGGCCGTCGCTCGCGCGGGCCGTGCGCCCACGGAGCTCGCTTCCAGCGTGTGGCACAGGCGACCCGGCTGCGTGATGCGGAACTGCAGCGACAGCTGGTGCGACTGCCCCGGCCCCAGGGACGCGATCGTTGACTCAATCGGACTCGGACCCCCACTGTGTTCCAATCCCGGATCGAAACGATCGGACAGCAGGATGTTGTTCAAGGGACGGTCGCCCCGGTTCACGATCGTCACCTGGTACTGGATCTCCTGGCCCACCGGCAGCGGCGTGTCCTGCGCCGGCCCCAGCATGTCGATGAACAGCGACTCGCCCGCCACCGTCGTCGTGACGCAGTTCTCCTCCGGTGCGGAAGTCGACGACTGCACGCTGGCGCAGTGCCGAGCCGTGCCACTCTGGTTGATGCGGAAAGAGACGTCGATCGGGAACTGCTGGCCCGGCGCGAGCTGCGGGATCTTCCACTCCAGCCGGCTGCCGAACAACTGGCCCGGCGGATTGCTGGAGACGACTTCGAAGCCAGCGGGGATCAGCGAGCGGACAAGCACGTCGGTGGCAGCGAGCGTACCCGGGTTGGTGACTTCGATGCGGTAGTTCGCCGTCTCGCGCACCTGCGCCGTGGCCGGACCCGTCATCAGGATCGTGACCTTCGAGCTGGACCAGGTGACCTTCGTCGTGCCCTCGCCAATCACCAGCTGCTCCGGCCTGTCGCCGATGCCTGGACGAATCACCTGAACCTGCACGCGCGCCGTGCCGCCCTCCGGTTTCGTGGGCACGACCTGCGCCGACGCCTTGCCCTCGCCGTCGGTCACCAGCTCGCGCGCGGTCGTGCCGTCATCGAACGTGGCCGTCGGGTCGAGGATCTGGTAGCGGACAATCCAGCCCGCGATCGGAGTGCCCGCCAGCTTGCGAGACACCGTTGTCGTCAGCAGGTGCGGCTCCACCCCCTGCTTCACGACGGAAGGCGGCAGCGTCCACTGTCCGTCCACCCACTGGATGACCGCGGTGCGCGTGCGCTGCTGCCAGCCATCGAGGTCGGGCGCCATCAGCGTCACATAGGTCTCACCCTCGACCGGTGACGTGACACTCACCCAACCCTGGCCTTCCTCGACCAGCACGTCATCCTGGGTCTGCACGGTCCCGCGCGTCAGGACCTGCACCTTCTTGGAGGTACACGATACGGCGTAGTTGTTCGACAGCAGCTCCGGCAGCGGCTCCGTGAAGAACCCCGCGAACCGGCCGCGCACGCCGTGGCTTCCGCCCACCGCCGTCCCCGGCTCCACGAAGTGCCCCACGCTGCCCTGCGACAAAGCCCATTCGAGCGGTTCGCGCACGCGGTAGTAGCCTTCTCCGTCGCAGACACCGCCAATGAGGATCACCTCGGAGCCGACGGGGGCCATCTGACGCTGGGGCGAAAGCGAGAGGCTGGCGCCGGGTTCGCTTCCCACCGGACCGCCGTGCTTGTTCATCTGGCCCGTCGTCTCGGCCGCCCGATACGGGTCCTGGCAAGGTCCCGGCACAAGAATGCGCGGCGCCGTCGGGTCGGCCGCCGGCGTGGGGGGCAACGTGGCGGCCGTGCTGGCGGTCGTGTTCGTGTTCGGCAACTGCGAAGGCAACTGGCAGTCCGGCGGCTTCGTGGGACTCACAAAGGCCGGCGGAGCGGCCGCCGCTTTCTGGCCGTGGCCCCAATGCGACTGGTGGGCAGCCATCTTCGCCGCGTGCTTCGCACGCATGTGGTCCAGCAGCGGATGCTGCTTCTGGCCGTGATGCTGACCATGGTGAAAGAGGCCATGGTGCGAGTTCAGCGTCGTGTAATAAGGAGAAGGTAGCAGGAAGCTCTGGCCCGACGGGTCGATGGCCGGCAGGCGCGCGTGCGAACAGCCTGCAACCAGCAGCAGGCACGCGGCGATCCCCCACGCCGCGCGACGAAGCCACCGATCTCCTCGCCCGTCCACCATGGCAATCCGGCCTACCCGCGAAAGGTGCCCGTCTCCCCCCAATTACGCCAGCAAAAAACTACACGACGCTTCGGGCGCACGTTGCCCGAAGGCAGCATCGTTTGTGGCAAAATGGCAACTTTGCGCCCACCTGTAGCGGACACAACGATCGCCCCCGCCGACTTCCCGCAGAAGCAGACGGCCCCCCGCCGGCGCGGTCCCAGATCAAAACCACACCGGTCTAGGGTTCCGTTGCCCGCCCCCGACCGGACGACCTCCCTACCCCACCGGTCACTGAACCCTGCCCGCAACCTGTTCGCTCGCGTCAAGCGGACCGAACACCCGGCCTACACAACGTACGCAGGTTAGGTTGCTGAAACCGACGGGGCGGTCTAAGATGCTTGACATGATTTTTCGGCTCGCTATCCCCCGTGGGGGCGAGGCGCTGGGTTTCGAGGCGCCTGGCCTGGAGGCCGGCGGTCATGTCATGCAAGGAGCGATTGGATGAAACGTCTGGGATCCTGGGGCCAACTGCTGCTGGCCGGTCTGCTTTGGAGCGCGTGGGGAACCTCGTGGAGCCTCGGCCAAGAGGCTGCAGCGGTGCAATCCACCAAGGAGGCCTCCGCTGGCAGCCAGTCCGCCGAGCCCGTGGCCGCGCGCTCCATCTCCTCCGACCAGCTGCAGATTGCTCGGGCACACGTGGCCGAAGCCGCTCGACAGCTCGAACAGTTCCTTCACCGAGGCCCGGCCGCGAACGCCGAGGCCTGGAAGAAGTATCTGCTTTGGGAAAAGCTGGCCCCGCAGTTCGACTCCGCCGCCGCTTCCGACCCGGAGGCGATCAACGGATCGGTCACGCGGATGCTGATGGGCGAGCCGGGACTGGAACTACCTGCCTTCGTGAAGCTGCGTGAAGCGCTCGTCGGCTACTCGCGACTGCTCCAGTCCCAGAACGACCCGCGTCTGCCGGAACGCGTCGCGGAAAACCTGCGTGTGGCCCAGGAGGCGGCGGAGCTGGCGAAGCAGAAGCCGTCAGAACACCAAGCCGAACTGGCAACACGCCTCGAATGGCTCGATCAGCTCGGCCAGGCCTCCAACGTCGTTTCCAGCCTCCGACGGCAGTTCGCCTACCCGAACCTGCTGGTTAGCGTCGACGGATACGCGGTCTCCAAGGGCTTTTCGGAGCCCGTGTCGGAGGTGACGCCGATCGACGAACAGATTTTGAAGACCCGCGTCACCGGCACCGCTCGCACGCAGGGCCAGGTCACGGCACGGCTCGTCCCCAGCACGCAGTCCGCCGTCGTGGAGATCCACCTGACGGGCAACACACATTCGGATACGGTGGGCCGCCAGCATCCGGTCACTGTCTTCAGCCGCGGCCTGACGCAGTTCCAGGCGCACAAGCGCGTGTTCATCGAAGACTTCGGCCTGCACACGCAGCCGGCCCACGCCCACTGCGACACCAAGACCGACATCCACTCGATCCGGCCTGACATTAACTTCGGCAAGCGGTTCGTCGAGCGGATTGCCTGGAAGCAGGCCGCCAAGCAGAAGCCACTGGCCGAGCAGGCTTCCTCGCGCAAGGCCGAGGCGCGCATCACCAAGAGCTTGGACGAACGCGTCGTGCAGCGGCTGGCCGAAACGAATACGCGCATCGCAACGCAGGTCCGCAAACCGCTGGAGCGTCGGAACCTGTACCCGCAGTGGATGCACTTCTCGTCGACCGGCGAGCGGCTGCATTTCGCGGCTCGCCAGTCCCGGACCAGCCAGCTGGCCGCTCCGTCCGCACCGCCCTCCGTTCCCGACCACCATATCCTGGTGCAGGTCCACGAATCCATGGTCACCAACTCCGCCGTGAACGCCATCGGCGGCCTCACCGTCACCGACGACCGAGCTCGCGACCTGGCCAAGGAGTTCCTTGGCGAGGTGCCCGCCGAACTGGAACTCAAGGAGGACGAGGAAGACTGGTCGATCAGCTTCGACCTGAACCAGCCGGTGAGTGTCCAGTTCCAGGACAACACGGTCACCATCGCCATCCGCGGCCGCCGGTTCACTCGAGGGGACCAAGTGGTCAGCCGCCCCACCCAGATCGGGGCGACCTACAAGCTGGAAACGGTCGACGGCCGCGTGCGACTCGTGCGGCAAGGCAACGTTGAAGTCACGTATCCGGGCAAGGATGGCGAGCAGTTGAACCTGACGGAACTGCGCAACAAGACGTTCATCAGCCGCAAGTTCGAGGCCTTCTTCAAGCCGACGATCGACCGCGAGGGCGTGAAGGTGAGCGATCGCTGGAAGAGCCTGGGCGACATGGTCCTCCAGTTCAGCTCGGCCAATCAGGGATGGTTGTCCCTCGGCTGGAATTAGCTAAAGTTGTCGAGAGCGGTCGGCGATGGCCGCTCTCGTACAATTGCTGGCAGTCCGCAAAGAGGACGACGATGGATCGCTGGGTGGAAATCACGTTCAGTTGCCTGCCGCTCCGCGCCATCACGCGGCATGACGTTCCCGAGGATGCGTCGCCGCGTTACCGGGCATTCTATGAGCGACTGCTGGCGGCCGTGCAGCGACACGGCACCATGAACTCCTACTACCTGCACGACGCACGCTGCACCTACCACTTCCTCAATCATCCAGAGATGGGCAGCGTGGAGTTCACGTTCGAGGGAACGGTGCTCACCGACATCGACGACATGCATTGCAAGACCTGCGACCTGCATGTCGAACTGTCGCGGGAGACCTGCGACTGGCTCAGCCAGCCGATCGTCGCCTGGCTGGAGGAGACGGTGCGGCGCTCGGTGGCGGTTGAGTTCGACCGGTTCATTGCCGCAGGCGATCTTCACAAGGCCAAGGAGCGCGTCGAGCAGATCCAGAAGGCCTGCGACGAGAGCGGCGGTTACCTGGGCATGTATCTCTGACGCCCGGACCGCTGTGGAGGGTCCGCTGCGGGACCCAACCACCGCGGGATCAGCACTCGCGAGACCACCCATCGCCACACGCCCGGCTTTCCCCGTCGCGCGCCTTCCCCTGCGTCCGTCCATTCCAAGACGGGACGTTCCGGAACGTGAATGCCCCGGCACCCGCTCCCCCGGATTCGCTTGGCGCGGCTCGTCGAATGGGTCACACTAAGGGCCTCGCCTCACCCGCTCGGCGGCTGCTTCCGGCCAGCTTCCCGGGCGGGGAACCCACCCACCTGACGAGCCTTCGGCGGAGCGGCCATGGCCCACCTACTCGCAGCCCCGCTCGCCGTGCCACGTCGCGGCTACCCACTCGCCCCGCGTCGCGGCGTTTACCCGCATGACGCCGCATCCGCCCTGCGGGCCCGCGCCATCGTTGGCCCACTGCAGGCGTTCGTCTCCGCCGCTCTACTGCTGGTGGCGACGCTCGGCATTCCATGGACAGCCGTCGCGGAACCCCCACCACGACTCGACCTGCCCGCCGGGATCGACCCGACGCTTGTCATCGACCTGCAGTTGCAGAGGGGATGGGATGCGCACGGCATCAGCCCCAGTCCACCGGCCGACGACCGCACCTTCCTGCGACGCCTCTCGCTGGACCTGTTGGGACGCGTGCCGACACCTGTCGAGATGCAGGAGTTCCTCGCCCATCCGGATGCTGCCCGGCGCGACCGCTGGATCGACCGGCTGCTCGAGGATCCCGGGCATGCGCGGCATCTGGCGGAGCTGTTCGACGTGATGCTGCTCGGTCGTCCCGAAGGCCGCCGCGCGGCGGCGCCTCCCAACGAACCCTGGCGACAGTATCTGGTCGAGGCCTTCGCGGCGAATCGCAGCTGGCAGGCGATGGCGCGCGACATGGTCCTCGCGCGGTCCACCGACCAGACCGATGTCCGCGCCTCCTGGTTCCTTTACGCGCGACGAAACGAATACCAGACGATCGCCGAATCGGTGGCCCCGAGCTTCTTTGGCATTCGCATCGAGTGCGCGCAGTGCCACGACCATCCGCTGGCGAGCGAAATCCAGCAGGGACATTATTGGGGGCTCGTGGCCTTCTTCAATCGCGGCAAGAACGAAGACACGGCCGCGGGCCCGCGCGTGGTCGAATCGTCCGTCGGCGGATTCCAGAAGTTTACCGACCTTGCCGGCGACAGCCATGAGACACGGCTGACGTTCTTCGAGAGTCCGGTGGTGGACGAGGCACGCCTGCCGGACGACCTGAAGGACTCGCCCGAACGCTTCGATCCTTCCTTGGGCAACGAGCCGGCGGTGCCCAAGTTTTCGCGGCGACAGCAGTTCGTCGACCGCATCCTGCTCGAACATCCATTGCTGGCACGCGCCATGGTGAATCGCCTGTGGGCGCTCTACCTGGGCCGAGGCCTGGTGCATCCCGTTGATCGCATGGACTCGGTCCATCCCGCCTCCCACCCCGAGCTGCTCGACTGGCTCAGCGACGACTTCCGCCGCTCGGGCCACGACATCCGTCGCCTGACTCGCGCCCTGCTCCGCACCCGCGCCTACCAGCTCTCGTCCCTCCCGACCAGCGGCGAGGCGCTGCCCGAACACTTCGCCCACGGACTCAGCAAACCGCTGACGGCCGAGCAGCTGGCTCGTTCCTGGGCGGTGGCCACCAGCGGCGCGGCACAAGACGAGCTGCCCGAGCTGCTGGGCAGTTTCCAGAAGGCTTTTCCCGATGTGCTGCCGGAATCCGCGCAGTCGTCGCCGGCCCAGGCGCTGCTGCTGTCGAATCACGCGGCGTTGTCCGAGCGGATTCGGCAGTCGCCCCTCTTGCGACAAGCGATCGCGGAGACCGACAACCGCCTCGCCGCCCAGACGCTGTTCGCGACGGTCCTCGGTCGCGAGCCGGATCTCGAAGAGTTGCAGCAGGCGACCGCTTACCTGGAAGCGCGGCGCGACGCGCGGCAGCGGGCCATGGAATCGCTGCTCTGGAGTTTGCTGGCCAGCGCCGAGTTTTACATCAACCACTAGCGAGCTTCCCATGGCCAAGGCAGCGCAATCCACGTGCGGCAGTCCCCAGCACGAACTGCATCGGCGGCTCTTCCTTCAAGGCACCCTGGCCGCCGGCACCGCGTCGATGCTCAGCTTCAGCGGACTGTTCAATGTCGCCGCGATCGCCGAGGAAGCGAAACGCCAGGAGAAGCACTGCATCCTGCTGTGGCTGTGCGGCGCGCCGAGCCAGTTTGAAACATGGGATCCGAAACCGGGCCGACCCAGCAGCGGGCCCTTCGGCACCATCCCCACCGCGCTGCCGGGCGTGCATTTCAGCGAACTGATGCCGCGCTGCGCACGCATCGCCAACCAGCTGGCTGTCATCCGCTCGATGAAGACCAGCCAGACGGAACACTTCCAGGCGATTGACCTGCTGAATCGCGGCGACGAGCCTCGGCCACCCTTCATCCGCCCCGCACTCGGCTCCATCCTCGGCCAGCAGCTCGCCCAGCTCGACAGTCCCATTCCCAGCTTCATCCTGCTCGACCCCTGCCCCGAAGGCAACGAGTACAAACGGTTCAAGGCCGGCAACTGGGCCGGCTGGCTGGGCGCCGAATACGGCCCCGTGCGACTGGGCGGCGAATACCGCGTCGAGAACCTGGAACTGCCCCCGGAGTTCTCCGACGCGGAGCACGCCGATCGGGAGGCGTTGCGCACCTTCTTCAGCCGCAAGTTCGAGAATGATCGGCGCAGTGAAGCGGCCGGTTCGTACAATGCCGCCTTCCAGCGCGTGAAGGGCTTGATGAGCTGCGCGCCGCTGTTCGACATGGAGCGTCTGCCGGCCGCCGAAAAGGAAAAGTACGGTCCCGGCACGTTCGGCCTGCATGTCCTGCTCGCGCGACACCTCGTTGAAAACGGCGCGCCCTTCGTCATGATCTCCAACGGCATGCCCTGGGACTGCCACGTCTACAACCACGAGATGCACCAGATGCTCGTGCCCGAACTGGACCACGTGCTGGCCCAGCTGATCGGCGACTTGCGCGAACGCGGACTCTTGGAGAAGACGCTCGTCATCGCCATGGGCGAGTTCGGTCGCACGCCTTGGATCAACGAAGCCCGCGGTCGCGATCACTATCCGAACGCCTGGAGCCTTGCAATGGCGGGCTGCGGCATCCGCGAAGGCGTCGTGTTCGGCGAAACCGACCGCGATGGAATCGACGTGGCCCGCGATCCGGTCGACCAGCGCCGCCTGTTCGCCACCATCTTCAAGACGCTCGGCCTCGATCCCCACGTACGCTACGACCTGCCCGGCCTCCCCGAGTTCCATCGCGTCGAACAGTCGGCCGAACCCATCCACGAACTGCTCACCACCTGAAGCCTGTCCGCCTCCACCCCATCGACGACCTCCTTCCTGCGCAAGGCCTCCCCATGGAGTCGACCGCTTCCGCCAACGCCGCCCCCAACGCCGCCGCCCCGCTAACGGCCGAACGCCTTGCGCAGTACGCGCTGCCGACCGCGGCGCTGGCCATCGCCCACCACGCGGGGACTCCCTGGTTGTACGTCGGTTGCTTCGACGGAGTCTACCAGTTGCATGTCGAATCGGGTGCGTACGAACGCCTGCACGAACATCGCAGTTACGTTTCGGGCCTCGCGCTGCTTTCGCAAGCCCAGGTGCTCGTGTCCGCCGGCTACGACGGGCAGCTCTGCTGGTACGATCTCGCGTCACGTGCGATCTTTCGCCGAGTGCTCGCGCATCAGTTCTGGTCATGGGACCTCGCCCTGTCGCCCGACCAGCGCCTCATCGCGTCGGTCACGGGCCAGTACCTGGCGGGCGCGGAAAACTACGCGCCGCGGCCCGAGAGCGAACCTTCCGTGAAGGTGTTTGACGCGCGGACGGGCGACCTGCGGCATGCCCTGCCCCACGTGCCGTCGGTCCAGGCCGTCTGCTTCAGCCCCGACAGCCGCTACGTCGCCGCCGGCAACCTGATGGGTGAGGTGCGCATTTGGGACTTGGCCGACGGATCGCTCGCCGCGCAGTGGACCACCGACCAGCTCACCTCCTGGGGCATCATCAAGAGCCACTGCTACCTGGGCGGCGTGTTCGCGATGCGGTTCACGCCCGATGGCGAACACCTGCTGCTGGCCGGCATGGGACCGATGACCGACCCGATGGCGGGCAACGGCAAGCAGCTTTGGCTTCGCTTCGCTTGGCGCGAGCAGCCGGCGCGGCAGGTCGACCGGACCCATGAGGGCGAATCGGGCGAAGGCCTGATGGAAACGCTTGCCTTCTCCTCCGATGGCAGCCTGTTCTTCATGGGTGGCCGCAACCGCGGCGGCGACTGGAACGGCGCGATCTTCGAGAATGGAACTGGCGTAAAGCAGTTGCACATGAACACCGGCTACCGCATCTGCTCCGCGCAGTTCGAGGAGGCGGGCGACCGCCTATTCGTCGCCGGCAGCGAGCGACAGACCGGACCGAAAGACGGTATCTACCCGCCCTTCGGCAAGGTGGAGGTCTACCGCGTGCAGAAACCTGTTCGCCAGGCATGATCTCGGCCGACGAGTGACACCTCTGTGTCTGACCCTGGGCGCGACCCCGGTGACGCTTTCACACCGACGGATGTGGTATCCTACCCGACACCGCGCCCCTGGTCCGATCCATCGAGGGATCCGCCGATGCCCACCGCTGCACCCTTGCTCCTGGCTATGATCGTCGTCGATCCCTTGACCGTAGTTCTCTCGCTGGCGACCTGCACGGCCGTGGGCGCGGCCGTCGGGCTCACCTTCGCCTCGCGTTACCGCCAGCAGTACCACGCCGCCGCTCGTGAACTCGCCTCCCTCCGCGGCCAGAACTTCCACGACGCCATCCCCACCGTGGGCATCCCGCGCGTGACCGCTGGCTCCATGCCCGCTGCCGCCAGCAGCGCCGCCAACGCGGTGACCAGCAGCACGGCGGCCGCCTCCGGCACCTCCGCAACGGCTTCCGTGGCCGCCAGCGTTCCACCCTTCGATGCGCCCCTACCGGCGAACACTTCCGCGCTCGAACGCGAACGCAATACGCTCCGGCAGGAACGCGATGAACTGCTGGTCCGCAATCGAGATCTCAAGCGCCAGCTGGATGCCGAATTCGAGAAAGCCGTCGCCCACCGCGACAACCTGCGCACCATCGAGCAGCTGCGGCGCGAGCAGGAGCAGCTCCGACAACAGATCCAGCACAAGCTGACGCAGCTCACCCAGCTCAGTGATGAGCGTGAGGCGAGCGAGCGGAAGCTCGCCCAGTCGCTGGAACACGTCGACCAGCTGCGCCTGTTCCTGGGGCAACACGAGGCCCGCATCGCTTCACTCGAACGCGAACGCGACGCATTCCGCACCCGCGCGGAGATCTGCGAACAGCAGCGGCGGTGAACACCAGTCAGGACACCGCCGCGACGGAACGCCGCGACCCCGGGAACCCCGTTCTACCGCGCTGCGGGCGGCAGCAGGTCGAGGCAGCCGGAGACGAGTGCCGCGACTCCGGTTTCCAGCGAACGGTCGAGGTCCGGATAGAACTCAGCCGAATGCAGGCTGGGCGGTGACTGGCCCAGCATCTCGAAGTGCCGCTGGCGTGCCTCCGAGGTCACGCCCAGGCGGATCATCAGGATCGGCACTCCGGCCAAGCCGTACTCGCTGAAGTCCTCGCCGGCCATCGCCAGCTCCGCGTCCACCACGCGTCCCTCCAGCTGGCGGTCCCACACGCCGCGGAGTCGCGTGGCGAGCTTCACATCGTTGTGCAGCGAAGGCGTACCTTCGTCCATCGTGATGGTGGGCTTGGGTGCGTTCCAGGCGGCCGCCACGCCTTCGGCCCTCCGCCGGATCGCGTCCACCAGCTGCTGCCGCACGGCTGGCGAATGGCTGCGCACCGTCAGCTGCAGATGACAGGTATCACCGATGATATTGTGCTTGGTGCCTCCGTGGATCGAACCCACCGTCACCACCGCTGGCTGCGTCGGCTTTACTTCGCGACTGACAATTGCCTGCAAGCTCAACACCAGCTCCGCCGCCTGCACCACCGGATCGATCGTCGTGTGTGGAGCCGCTCCATGGCCGCCGCGGCCGCGGACCGTGATGTCCACCGTGTCGACGTTAGCGAACATCGGTCCGGGGCGCACACCGATCTTGCCCGTCACCAGCATCGGATCGACATGCAAGGCCAACGCATAGTCAGCACGCGGAAAGCGTTCCAGGAGTCCATCTTTCAGCATGGCGGTCGCCCCTTGCCCCCACTCCTCGGCGGGCTGGCCGATCACGACCAACGTGCCGGACCATTGCTCGCGGTGCTTCGCCAGGTAGGCGGCCGTGCCCGTCACGCAGGTCATGTGCAGGTCGTGTCCACAGGCGTGCATGACCCCGGAGGGCGTGCCGTCGGCAAGTGTGGTCGTCACCTGCGACGCATACGGCAGCTGCGTGCGTTCGGTCACGGGCAGGCACCATCACCGTCGGGCCCGGCCCGTTTTCCAGCACGCCCACCACGCCGTGGCCACCCACGCCCTGCGCGACCTTCAGCCCCAGCTTCGTCCATGCAGAGCCCAAACGCTCGGCGGTCGCTCCCTCCTGCAACGACAGTTCCGGGTGCTCATGCAACCAGCGATAGAGGTCGACCAGTTCGGCCGCCTCGTCGGCATGCCACTTCGCGAACCCTTCGATCCACGACGAACCATCTCGCGCCGCGGAGCTGGACGGCGCTGCTGGCTTGGGCGACGGCGTTTGCTGCGCGACGGCGGAAAGCGGGCCGCTGGCCAGACGCGCTGCCAGGCACGCAACCACAAGCCACGCCATGGCCCTGCCTTGAGGTATCTCCGCCCATTGAGGTCGGTATCTGCCGGAATGACTTCGCGGGATCTGTTTCACTTCACCATGCATCGCACCATAGCTCCTTGTTCTAGACGCATCCAAGTTCCCTCCATCGCCGCGGGGCCGCATCGTTGTCGACGTGGCACGATCATTCGAGCGGCAGGGAGCGGGTGTCCGCGATGGGTCGTCGTGGGGCCAACGAGGGCCCGATCACCCGCATCACCTGCTCCGCCGCCGCGCGATAACCGGTGAGTTTTCCGCCGACGATCGAGACGACGCGTGGCCTGCGCGGATCATCGGTCAGGTACTGCGTTTCGCGCGAGCGTCCGAAGGCGGCGCCGTCGGCCTGGGGCAGGACGCGCAGGCCGGCCCAGGCATCCAGCACCTCGGTCGATCGGCGCGGGAAGTAGTGCCGGTAGACATCCAGCAGATACTCGGTCTCCTGTGTCGTCGGCGCGATCGTGTCGGGATCGTCGGTGAAGATGCGTTCGGTCGTGCCCAGCATGGTGCGGTCGCCCCACGGCATCACGAACACCGCGCGGCGATCCTGCGGCGCTTCGACATAGTAGCAGCCCTTTTCAATCCGTCCCGGCAGCTCCAGGTGCGTGCCGCCCACGAGGTCGATCGCAGCGAGACGCGGTGATGGATGGATGCGGGACAGCACAAGATTCACCCACGGTCCGGCCGCGTTCACCAGCACGGCCGCTCGGATCGCATGCTCACGTCCGTCCTGCCGAAAGATCGCTTCGCATGGAGCCGCCGTGGCCTTGGCCAGCTTTGCCTCGCGCAGCTCGGCTCCCTCCAGCCGGATCGCTCCCAGGCGTTCCGCGCTGCGCATCACCGCTTGCGTCAACAGGCGATCGTCCGTCTGCGCGTCCCAATACTGGAAGACCTGCGTGGCCTGGTCCAGCTGCAGGCCATCCAAGTTCGCCCATTCCGATCGCGGCACACTGCGGAACCCGGTTCCACGGCGCAGCCCGGCGAGCAGCGAGTACAACGACAGGCCGGCGCGCAGCACCAGCGGTCGGCGCGTCGTATGGGGATAGACGGGCAGGAAGAACGGCTGACGGTGCACGAGGGTCGGCGCGAGACGCAGCAGCAGCTCGCGCTCACGCAGGCTCTCGCGCACCAGCCGGAACTGGCAGCTTTCCAAGTAGCGCAGGCCGCCATGGATGAGCTTGCTGGAGCGACTGGAGGTGCCGTCCGCGAGGCGCGACTTTTCCAGCAGCACCACGCGATGTCCCGCGGCGGCGGCGGCCTGGGCGACACCGACGCCATGAATGCCTCCACCGACCACCAGGACATCCGTTTCCGAGGGCGCTGTCATGACCTCCCGCCTTTCCGCGTACCGAGCTTCCGCAGAACCCACCGCCGCCGGATCACCGCCGCGTGATCATCTCCCCGATGCAGTTGGTCTCGAGGTGCCGGATTCCCTGGGCCACGACGGGCCCGATCGCATCGGGCTGGTCGATGCTGTAGACGGCCCAGGTCCAACGGCCCTGCCACGGAGGCTCCGGCGACGGCGGCAGCAACTGCCGGTCCACGACCAAGTACTCCGGTACCACCTCGCGCGCCCGCGCCTCCACGCCATCATCCCACGCGGGCAGCACCCATCCAATGCGCACTCCATGACGGCGTCGCGCGTAGCGCAGCGATTCGAGGTCGAACGAGATCAACACCACCTGATCGGCCACCGTCGACAACCGTTCCCACACGCGGTCGACCATCGTCACCACACCGAAACGCTCAATCGAATGCTCCTTCAGTTCCACCATGACTTGCACGCGCGGCGCGTCCCGCAGCAGCTCGGCGAGCGCCCCGAGTGTCGCGATGCGTTCGTCCGCGTAGCGGTCGCCGAACTGCGACGCGCAGCTGGCAGGGATGCGAGCCAGGTCGGCTGCCGCATGGTCGAAAATAGGACCGGGCGTTCCCGAGACGCGATCCAGCGTCTCGTCGTGGTACAGCATCGGCTCCGCGTCGCGGCTCAACTGGATGTCCGTCTCCAGCCAGGTCGCTCCCGCCTCGATCGACGCCCGGAATCCCACCAGCGTGTTCTCGGGATAGCGAGTCGGGTAGCCCCGATGGGCGATCCAGATGGGTGCGTTCACGGCGGGGCTCTCGAATCGAAGGGCTGGGGCCGCGGTTCGGCGCGGGGCAATCGCTGGCGACACGTCCCAAATCATAACCGCCGCCCCGCGCAGGCGAAACGCGATTCCCTCCGCCGCTCCACCGCGCGCAGGCACGCCGCTGCGGAATTGCGAAGCACGGGTTCGAGCATGCACCGGTTCGAGCGGGGGGCTGGCATGCGGACCGACTACCGATTCCGGGCGGAACTGTGGTATGCTGCGGCCATGCAAGATTCCGAGTCGCCTGACGATCCAGCGTTGAATTCCCCGGGAACATCGGGTGAACACGAGCCACCGAGGGTGACCGGCCCCGCCGGAGACACCGGCGGTCAGGGCGATCGCGTGGACCTCTCTACGTTCGCGTCAGCTCCAACGCTCCAGGCGCATCACCTGCAGGGACCGCGACGACGACGCGTGCGCCTGCCCGTGCTGCTGTTCCTCGCCACCTGCCTCTCCACGTTCTGGGTGGGGGCCACCGACTGGGAGCCGATGCTGGTCGGCATCATGGTCGACTTCCGCCAGCTGATCCTGCGAAACTGGGAGCAGGGGCTGGTGTACATGGGATGCGTGCTGGCCATCCTGATGACGCACGAGCTGGGGCACTTCTTCACGACCTTGTGGTATCGGGTGCCGGCGAGCCTGCCGTTCTTCATTCCGTTGCCGATCACGCCGATCGGCACCATGGGCGCGGTGATCGCAATGGAAGGCCGGCTGGCCAATCGCAAGGAGATCTTCGACATCGGGCTTGCCGGACCGCTCGCGGGACTCGTGGCCGCCATTCCGATCCTGTGCATTGGCATCGCGCGACTGGACATGAGCGCCCAGTATGGTTCCGAGCTTTACGACTGCCCGCTGTTGATTGAATGGCTCGCCCGTTGGCTGAGGCCCGACATCGGACCGCTCCACCAAGTGCGCAGCGGCCAGTTGAACGCCTACTTCATGGCAGGCTGGGTGGGCCTGCTGATCACGGGCCTGAACATGTGGCCGGTGAGCCAGTTGGACGGCGGGCATGTGGTCTATGCGTTGTTCGGCCGTCGCGCGCACTGGATCGCGCGCGGGTTCGTGTTCGCGGCCATCCTGTTCGTGGTGCTCGGAGATGCCATGCTGTGGGCGCCGATGCTGATCCTGGTGATCCTGATGGGCACCGACCATCCCCGCACGGCCAACGACAACGTGCCGCTCAGCACCGGCCGTCGCATCCTGGGCGGGATCTCGCTGCTGATCCCGCTGCTCTGCTTCCCGCCCTATGGAATCCAACCGCTGACGTACTGACGGCGGAAGCGGGGCCAGCTGACGGCAGGAGCGGGGTCAGTTCTCGTTTCCTGCGTCGGCCCAGCGTCTAGGCGTGCAACGCGGCCGCGACCTCGGCGAGAGCCGCTTCTTCCTTGGCGGAGATGGTGTGGATGCCCAGGAAACCGCCCGCGGACGCTGCCACGGCCCGCGCGTTCTTGAGGACGCCTTCGCGGAGCTGGTCAAAGTGTCCGCTGTCGCAAGTCGCCTTCATTTCCGCCACGAAATGCGACCAGGTTTCGAAGAGGCTGGCGGGGGGCGCGTGGCCAAGCCAGCTTTCCAGGAGCTGGTGGGCGGCCGAACCGGCCTCGCAGTGGCTTTCCGCGGCGGCTCGCAGGATGGCCGCTTTTTCTTCGGGAGCCATCATGCGGTCGGCCCAGGCGACGCGAACCAGGGGCACCAGGCTGAAGGCGGCGAGCGTCTGGGGCTTGATGCCTGCCTTCACGAGCGCGGCAACCACCTCGGCGTTCTGCACTCCGCAGACCTTCGCCAACTCGGCCTGCTGCTCCTCGGCCTCCAAGCGGGCCCGCAGCTGCGCTGCCAACTGGGCGTCCACCCGATGGAAGAATTCGTTCTCCAGGGCTTGGCCGCGACGCTCAAACGAATTTCCGGTGCTCATCGTCCGATCCTTTCTGCTCTCAACCCCAAGGCGAACCCGTCGCCGCCGAGGGTCCGCCATTTTATACGATCGCCAGCCTCCTTCCCAAGCTACCCCCCAAGGACGCATGACCAGTTTTTTCGCCGCGACAGGTTGAAGCTTGGAGCCAACCCGGGGCGTGGCGTTCGACCGCATTTCGCGACCAACTTGTCACCGTGGGAAGCAGTCCCAGCCCCCCACAACCGAAGACCGGTCGCCTTGAGTAGCCTGAATGCTCCGACTAGGATAGAGATCCCGCTGCGGGGCGGACGGCTGGAGCGACCTGCCGGTCCGTCGCCTTGCGCCTGAAAAAGGACAAGGCTGCCGCGCGGCAGGCCGTTTCATGGACCTTCATCGGGCACCGTAGTCGGCCTGTTGTGCCTGACAGGCGAATTCCGGTCGCGATCCACCCCTGGAACGATCCACCCTTGGTAGTCGTATGGCGGCTGGTTCATGGACCGATCTCGCGAAGTAGTCATCTCCGGCCTCGGCGTCGTCAGCCCCATCGGCATTGGCCGGGATGCGTTCTGGACTTCGCTGTCGGAGGGCCGTGGCGGAGTTCGTCCGCTGCAATCGTTTCCCGCCGAACGCATGCCTGTGCATTTTGGCGCCGAGCTTCTCGACTTTGATCCGAAGCAGCTGGTCAAGCCGCGCAAGGCGTTGAAGGTGATGTGCCGCGAACTGCAGACGGCCTTCTCGGCGTATGCCTTGGCCGCCGAGGACGCGGGGCTCGAGCCCGGACAGTTGCCACCCCATCGCATCGGCACTGTCTTCGGCGGCGAGATGCTCTACGGCGACACCGACGACTTCACCGACCTGTACCAGGCCTGTGTGCGCGACGGAGTCTTTTCGCAGGCCGACTTCGCCCAGCACTTCCAGTCTCGCATGTATCCGCTGTGGATGCTGAAGAACCTGCCGAACATGGCGGCCTGCCATGTCGCCATCGCGCAGGACGCGC
>CAZUJM010000005.1:0-4748 GCA_964620405.1 uncultured Pirellulaceae bacterium
GGCCTGGTTCGGCACGAAGGTGATCGACCCCGGCTGCACGGCCTGCATCGGAATGGACAGCAGCAGTCCTTCGTCGCCGCCCAGTCGGTCGATGCCGTCGAAGCCGCCGGCTTCATCGATCAATCCCGCCACGTTGGTCGTGCCGCTTTGGCCGTTCGGATAGTCCTCGCCGTACTGGATGGCGCCCGAGACACTCGCGGCGGTCGCCGGGTATTCGATGTCGAGGTATGCGGCGAACACGCCGCCCGCCACTGGCGTCCGCAGGTCCTGCACGAAGGCCTGCAGCAGGAACTGCTGGCCGGCCGCGATCGACGTGATCGGCTTGCCGCTGGTGTCGGCCGCCCCCAGGCGGATCGCCGCGATGTCCGGCTTCACGAACACCGAGACGTTGGCGGACGAAGTGAGGCCGGCGCTGTCACGCAAGGTGTAGCTGAAGGTCTCGGTACCCGTGAATCCGAAGGCTGGCGAGTAGACCAGCCCGTTGCCTCCCGCGGCGATCGTTACCACGCCACCGGCCGATCCCTGCGTGATCGCGGAGATGACCGTGCCGCTGTTGGCCTGGATCTTGTCGTTGTCGAGCACCGCCAAGAAGGTGTCCTTGGAGTTGCGTCGCACCTGGTAGGAGTCGTTGACCGCAGTGGGGCCGCCTTCGACGACCTCCATCACGTAGTCCTCGACTTCCCCCGCCAGGGCACGGCCCGAGAAGGACAGTCCACGCTCGTAGGCATAGCGGAAGCGGGCGAACTTGGCGCCGGGCTTGGTCGAAGCAGGGACGTTGAAGCTGAGCAGGTTCACGCCCTGCTGCACGGCCACGTCGCGGAAGACCTGCTCGCCCGTCGAATCCCAGCTTCCGTCGCCATTGAAGTCGATCCAACCCTGCAGTAGGCCCGCGGGATTGCTGCCGTTGTTGACGGTGATCTCCAGCGTCGCTTGCCCGCCGACGCCCAGTTCGCCAAGGAGGCGGACGCCGTCTTCGTCGTCCAGTCCGGTGGTGTCGTCTCCATCAGCACCCGACGTCGGCAGGCCGTCGCTGTCACCGTCGATGGCCGCACCCAGCTGGAAGCCGGCTCGGATGCCGTGAGAGGCTCCGTTTCGGGCGAGCGTGGTGGGGAAGGGAGCCGGTGCATCGCCGAAGTCGAAGCCCTCGTTCGGGCCCGCGCCTTCGCGAAGTCCGAAGTTGAGGTTGGAGTATTCCTGGCTGCTGCCGAACGAGACGACGTATTCGCCCGCCTTGGGCGCCGTCATCGACATGCCCGGCTGCATGCGAACGCGAACCGCGAAATTGCCAGGCGGCACGTTCCGCAGCGTGTAGGTGCCGTTGGCGCTGGTCGTCACGGCCGGATCACACAGGCTCAGTACATCGTCGCCATTGACGTCGACGTAGACGGTGATGCCAGCGTAGCCCGGCTCATTCGGGTTCCGGATCCCATCGCCATTCAGGTCTTTCCAGACCAAGCCGCTGGCCGACGTCGGCTTGACCTTCTGCGAACCGACGTCGTCGATCTCGGCGGCCGCATTCTTTAGCAGGAAAGCTCCACGTCCCAGAGTGGCCGCCACCAGCACGTTGTCGGTGGCGTCGTATTCCATCTCGTAGACCGGAGCGTGCGGTACCTGGCCCAGTTCGGTCCATTGACCCGGCTTCGATTCGGCCATCACGAACACGCCCGTGTCCGTACCGACGACGACGAAACCTTCGCCGGAGGTGCCGCGGACGAATTCGAGGCTGCGAAGCTCCCGCACGCCGCGGGTCACCTCGCGCAGGTCGCCGGTGATGCTGTGCCACTGGTCGCCCGTGTCGTGCGTCACGAACACATCGTCGCGGTCGATGACGTAGGCGTTGGCCCAGTCCTGGCGGTCGACTGCGATATCGCGCACGATTCCGCCTGGATACTGCTGGTTGGAGAGTCGCAGCTTCTCGCGAGCCGCCGTGCGCACGAACACTTCGTTGCCCGTACCGACGTAGAGCAGTGCCGGGTTGGCGACACCGTTGCGGTGACCGCCGGAAATGATCGCCGTCTGGGCGGGTTCCAGCACGCCGAAGGCGACGTCGCCGGGGCCCAGGAGTTGCGTGAAACTGTCACCGCGATTGGTCGACTCGTAGATGCCCTGCGCGCCGCCCACGACCAAGTTGGTCGGATTGAGGCGGTTGAGCACCACGGGCGTGACGAAGTTGCCGACGATCGGATAAGTGAGCAGCTTCTCCGAGACGAGTTGGTTGGAGGAATTGAAGACCTGCCGACGGAAATAGCCGAGGCTTTGCAGGCTCGTGTAGCGATACGACATCCCCGGCGTGCTGGTGTCGTCGATGGCTACGTCGCCGCCATCGCCGGTCGATGTCCGGTAGACCGCGATGTCGATCAGCTGGTTGATGATCGGCATCACCTCCCACTGCAGGCTGCCCGCGGCGACCTGCTGGATGTTGCCATTGTCCTGCGAACCGGCGACGATGATGTTGGATACGCTGTCGTAGGCGACATCGTGCAGTTCCGAGACCTGCAGGTTGTTGCCGATCGAGAACCAGTCGCCCTTGTTGTTCTGCGGAGACGTGCGGCGGAAGACGCCGCCGTCGTCGACTTCGATGAGGTTCCCCGCGGCATCGAAGGCCATGTCGCGCGAATCGGCGTGGGGCGAGCTGCCGCGCCGGGTACCGCCCTCGGGCATGGCGGCGATCGCATCGCTGTGTGTCAGGTGTTCCCACTGCGTGGAGTAGCCGTTGAAGGCCACGAAGCCGGCGTTGTTCAGCGTGTTGCCGATGGAAGGCCGACGCGTGTCGCCGCGGAAGAGCTTGCCCGAGTAGCCGCGGGCTCCGACGGAGTTGCCGGTCGCGAAACTGATGTTGCCGTCCTGGCGGTCGCCGCCGACGTAGACCGTGTAGGGGTCGTTGGCGTCCGCGACGATCGAGAAGTGGATGTAACCTTGGGCGCCCGGCTTGGGACGGGGGCTGATGCCCACCGCGCCGCCGTTGGCTTCCTGGGTCTGCGGGACGTCCATCTCGAACCAGGTATCGCCTTGCGTGTCGCTGTAGCCGAAGTACATCGGCTGGCCGTTGGCCGTGATGGCGATATAGAGGCGACCGTTCTTGGCGACGGACATCTCCAGGTTGTTGTTCACCCAGCCCAGGTCGCGGAACGTCTGGTAGACCGCGGCGATGCGTGGGTTGGTGGCCGTGACATTGTTCCAGTTCAGGCCGCCATCCTCCGTGCGGAACACGCCCTGGTCGCCCACGCTCACGTAATAGCGATCCGAGTCGGTCGGGTCCGAAACCAGGTCGAAGGCCTCGAAGGGCACGATGTCATCGGGGAAGAGCGGATCGGGGGTCAGCAACTGCACGCTGGTCCACGTGCGTCCCGCGTCGGTGCTGCGGTAGAGTCCACCGGTGGGCAGCGGTTGCGGGCCGGTGCGGAACGGTGTCGACGCGCCGGCCGAGGCCAGGATCAGATTGCCTTGGATGGTGACACCGGAAATGTTCTGGCCCACCAGCAGCGGGTCTTCAATGCGACGCCACGTCTGGCCGCCATCCTCGGTGAGGATCAAACCACCCAACTCACCGCCTTGCTTGAAGAACGCGCTGTAGCGGCCGTAGCCGGCGACGATCCGCTGCGGGTTGTCGGGATCCATGGCCATGGCGCCGATGGAGTTCGACACGAGGTAGTCGGTGAGCGGCGTCCAAGTCGGACGCTCCGCCTGCGCGTTGTTGGTCTTCCAGATGCCACCATTCACGGCACCGACGTACAGCACGTTCGCGTCGGTCGGATGCGCGAGCACCGCGTGAACGGCGCCGACGTTTTCGTTGTTCGGAGACACCTTCTCCGATCCGCCGTTGATGAACGGCGCGGGACCCGCGGGGTCCCACGTCGCCAACACCTGTCGCGATTCCAGCGACTCCATCTGCAGAGAACGCAGCGACGCATGCAGCGGTCGTCCAAGTCGTCGGCGACGAGCGATGTGCCGAGGGCGGCGCGAGCTTTCAGAACGCTGCGAAGGTTTTCCAAAAAACACGTCGTTGTTCCTCAATCGATGTTTGCCTGCTCTGATGAAGTTGCCTGCCACCCACAGGAGACCATGGAGGTGGATCCGAGGATACGATCGTGACGCGGCAAACTACACGCGGCGAGTTGCATCGCCGCCGCTTGTCCGCCTTAGTCGTGGTTCGTATCCACCGTCGTGTGCAAGCACTCCAGCAGCGTCTTGAAATCTGTTCCGGTTCGATCGCCGCGGTATCAAAAACTTCTTCGAGTCTAATTGCGGATCCAAAACAAATCCATACTCGCGAACCACATAAAGACTGCCGTGGTCGCGAGGCGGATGCCTGGGTCGTCTCGATCGCTTGTCGCGTGTTACTCGCGCTGAACGCGACGCGATGCTCGACAAAAAGAAGCGGATTCCCTGCGGACGTGAATATAGCGGAGGGTCCGCGAGTCCGGAAGTTTTGCGCGCGGAATTGTCACGATCGACGAGCGACCGCCAGCGAGGTTCAAGCATTGAAACGATCGCTGCTGTCAACGCTTCATACGCACCGCGTCGCTACGGTGAATGGTCCCGGCTGTTGCGAAAAAAGACACAAGGCGAGGCTTCCGGGGAAGTCTCGCCTTGTTCTGTATTGGAACGCTCCAGCGAGCGTGCTGCGGCTGTATCAAACCGCAGCGGAGCGGTGCTCGGGCTGCGCGGCATCGAGGTGTTCGGCTCGCCGCACCTGCCTGTCTACCAGGTGAATTCACACCCGACGTTCAGACCGTGGAACAGGATGT
>CAZUJM010000005.1:4758-29051 GCA_964620405.1 uncultured Pirellulaceae bacterium
CGGAACGCGTCATGTTGCGATCCGTGACTGTATCAAACCGCTGCGGGTGGCCGGGTCGGCTCGCCGCAGTCGCTCGATCACCAGGTCAGCTCGCAGCCGACGTTCAGACCGTGGAACAGGATGTTGCTGGAGTTGTCGACGACGGGCGTGCGCCCGCTGAGAGGCGTGTCGGAGCGGAAGTTGTCCGCGGCCAAGGCGACTCCGTCGATGTACAGGACCTGATACCCGCCTCGCAGCGTCGTGCGGGGGGTGAGCCGGAAAAGGCCCATCGCACCGGCTTCGCCGATGAACGCCACGTCCGTTTCCGCCGCCTTGTCGACGATGATCGCGTCGCACGAGGTGCAGTCGATGATCGTCCGCTGCGAACTGCGGTTGCCGTACACGCCCGCCTCGATCTCTGCTCCCACCTTCAGTCGCGGCGTGATGCAGACGTAGAGGTCGGTACCCACTTGGGCTCCCACCAGGTCGTTGTCGGCCTTCACGCCGTAGTCCAACGTGCCCTGGTAGTCGACCGTATTGGTTTCCGTGAAGTAGATCATGTCGTCCCGCAGTCGCAGGTAGCGGGCACCGACGAGGAACGAACTGTGGATGAGGCAGTTGGCCGACACCGCGCGGTGACGCAGGTTCAGCTCACCGTTGTCCAGTTCCGTCGATATGGCCACCGAACTCAATTCGCTGCCCGCCACTTCCGGGAACGCGTCGAACGTGTCAGCGCCATAGCCGCCGAAGATCGAGTAGAGGTTATCGTTGCTCGTCACCGTCTCCGAATCGGCCCAGTTGGCCGTGCCAAAGTAGGTGGCTTCCAAGGCGGATGCGGGGCCGATCAGGTAGGCGCCCGTGACACGCACTCCCGACTGCTCCTGGAAGTCGAGGTCGCCCGTGTTGAGGACGACCGGCCCCAAGATGCCTTCGGTGGCCAAGGCCAGGTCCGAAGTGTTGTCACGCGTCCAGTACAGCCACTCCACGTGCAAGTCGTACCAGCGGGGAGTGCAGCAGCCGCCGCTGCCGTAGGGCCCGTTGGGACCGCCCAGGAAACTGTCGCCACCGCCAAAGCAGTTGTCGAGGCAGCCGAACAGTCCGCCGCCGCACTGGCCGTCGGGGCAGCCGAAGAGGCCACCGCCGCAGGAGCCGTCCGGGCAACTGCCGCCCATGCCCTGGCCGAAGTGCCGGCCGAAGAGACCGCCGAGCAGCCCTCCCGAGCCCGCACCGGGACCGGCCGGGCCACACATGGACCCGCAACCGTCCGGGCCCGAGGATGCCATGGCGGGACTCATCCAAGGTCCACCGGAGTCGCAGCTGGCTGGCTGTACGCCATAGGGAGCCGGGGCACCGGCAGGAGCGGGGCCATATCCCGGCATGAAATTCGCCGGAGCGGCATAGCCCGGACCAGCTCCCGGAGCCGGCATTCCGTATCCCGGCATCTGGGCCTGACTGTTCACGCCTCCAGCCACGGCAAACGCCAGGGCCAAGGTCCCCAAGAGTCGACGTTTCATAGTGTTCGTTTCTCCCGATCGCAGCCAGCGTTCGACAAACGCTTGCTGGCTTCCCCCCCGATAAGGACGCAACCTGGATTGCTTTCCGCAGCCGTAGCCAGTCCGTCCGGTATTTTCCAAAGAACCTATCGGTTCGGTTTATCGGGGATAAAAAGATTTCTCGGCACGAGTGGCAATCTTTCCCCGAAATTCATGCGTCCTGCAGCTTGCCCGTTTTGATACGCCAGCTCGCTACACCCACTGCCTCGAAACGGTACAAGAGCGACTTGTGTCTCTTGTTCTAAAGTGCTTTGCAGCAGTGGTTTGTGTGAATGTACGGGCCGCAATGCCACTGGCACGCCGGTTGCTCTGCGAGGTCTGGGGACAGTCTGACGGTTCGCTCGGCTTGAGGATTTGTGTCGATTCGGAAGATGGTGCTATGGGAATTCACGGGTGACTTGGTAGTCTTGGGGGACATTGCGGCGTGGGTTCCGGGCCTTGGAAAGGCTGGGAGGCGTCGCTGGGATGAGGTGTTCAGCGGCGTTTCAGGCAACCTGAAGCGTGGGAGCCGCAGGAGGCCGATGCCCATCCCGCCTTTCGATCCAGGGGCTCCGGTGCGGAGTCGCGGATTGAAGGGCTCCATCTCCCGGGACGGGGGATATCGGACTACCGGACGGAGCAGCGACGGAGCGAACAGCATGGGCCCGGTTTCTCAGGAGCATTCGGCGAGTGCGGCCCAACGGTGCGGCGTTCCGCTGCCGGGGCGTCGCCACGCAGTCTCGTGTGAAGGCGGCCGTATCCGCAGACGCGAGTCGCGCGTGCTCGAGGCCTCGCCTGACAGATCGGTTGCCTGTCCGACGCGGGCAAGTGGCCTTGGCTGCGGAGTCGATGGAGTCGGAGTTACCGTCACGGATCGGTCGGGCACTTCGACGTGGGTCGAGTGGACGGATGGACGCTTGCGGCCGGAAGCGCGGACACGCTGCTTCCGCGGGCGACGTGCCGCCGTTGGAGCGGGTCGTTGGGCCTGTGGTCGTGATGGAGTGACTTGCGCGCGGACCACGATACGAAGTCGCGTGTTGACGTTTGTTGACCGCGGTGTCGTGCGGACGGCCTTTTCACGCGAGTCGTGGCACCGCGACGCTCCAGGAGAACGACCTGCCCGACGTTCAGAAGTTGCAGCACGAGTTTCAGCACTGACAATACATGGTCACAACTGCCGGAGGATGGTCAACTCGCCGGGTATCGAAGTTGTTCACGGCCCTTGACCTGTGACCTGCGAATCCATGGAAGCCCTTCGTCACATTCGGTAGAATCGCACGAGGGAGAGGCGGGAAAACGCTTCAGGGAAGCGTTTTCAAGACGAGTTTTCGAATCATACTGAGAGCCATCGCACACCGGACGGATGCTCGCGGTTGCGCACTTGTCGCATCACGAGATCCGCTCGCAACCGTTCCCAACCGACCCGTTCGACAGACTTCCCGATACTTCGCTATAGAGAGAGCCTCGATGAATTTCCGTACTCTGGAAGCTCGATCCTTCAAACGTTCTCGTCGAACGCGGACGCGCGCCGCTCGTACTGGCGTCTATCGTCGGTTCCAGGCAGAATCCTTGGAATCGCGGGCCCTGCTCGCGGGGGACGTCGCGCACAACTGGTTCTATCCCACGGACGTGAACGACGATGGCCAGACGTCGCCCGTGGACGCTTTGTATGTCATCAACCTGCTGAACGACGCGACCTCGCCGCGACTGGCGGCCACGCCGGAGGGCGAGCCGACTCCGATCTTCTTTGACGTCAACGACGACGGCACGCTGTCGCCGTTCGATGCGTTGCTGGTGCTCAACACGCTCAATGCGGAAGGCGAGGATGGCGACCTGGTGCGGATCCGCCTGGCGGCCACGAATGCAAACGGCGACACGCTGTCGCAGATCGGCGTGGGCGAGTCGTTCCAGTTGCGGGCCTTCGTGCAGGACCTTACGGCGCGGGACAAGGGCGGTGTGTTCGCCGGCTACCTGGACGTGACCTACGACCCGGGTCTGGCCGAAGTGACTGGACTGATCCAGCACGGTTCCGCCTACGGAAACGCGCCCTCGGGCAGCACGGCAACGGCTGGCTTGATCGATGAAGCCGGTTCGATCGACGGGCTCACGCCGCTGGGGCCGACGGAGCGACTGCTGTTCACGGTGCCCATGCGTTCGAAGGCTGCCGGCCAGCTAACGTTCACGCCGGACCAGGCCGATATCAGCCCGCTGCATGACGTGCTGGTGTTCGGTGTCCCGGTGGGCGAGACCAGTTCCATCGTCGCGCCGGATCGGATCGATTTCATTTCCACGTCGTTGCAGGTCGGTTCGATTGTCGTGCCGGTGGCGAACAACGACGCCTACGACGCGGTGGCCGGACAGCCCCTGGTGGTCAGCGTGGCGAATGGCGTGCTCAAGAACGACACCGTGGAGGGCGGCGCGCCGTTGACCGCGGCGCTGGTGGCCGGCACCGCGAATGGTACGGTGCAGTTGGCTGCCGACGGTTCCTTCACCTACACGCCCGTCAACGGCTTCGTGGGCACGGACACGTTCACCTACACCGCGAACGCGAACGGGCAGGTGTCCAACGCCGCCACGGTGACGATCACGGTGACGCAGACCAACCGAGCCCCGGTGGCCGTGGACGACGCGTACTCGGGCGACGAGGACTCGACGCTCAACTCCACCGTCAGCGTGCTTGCCAACGACACCGATGCGGACGGCGATCCGCTGGTGGCCCTGCTGGTCAGTGGCCCGGCGCATGGTGCGTTGACGTTGCTGCCCAATGGGCAGTTCACCTACGTTCCCGCCGCCAACTTCAACGGCGTGGACACGTTCACCTACAAGGCGAACGACGGCAAGGTCGATTCGAACGTCGCCACGGTGTCGCTCACGATCCGCGCCGTCAACGACGGGCCGGTCGCCCTGCCCGACTCCTACCGGACCATCAAGGGCCAGACGCTCACCGTCGCGGTCGCCTCCGGAGTGCTCGCCAACGATTCGGACCCCGAAGGCAAGCCGCTGACGGCCCAGTTGGTTTCCGGGCCCGCCAACGGCACCCTGGAACTGAACACCGATGGTTCGTTCAGCTACGTTCCCAACAGCGAATTCGTTGGCCAGGATTCGTTCCTCTATGTTGCCAGCGATGGTTCGGCCACGTCAGCGAATACCACGGTGACGATCACGGTGGCGAACGAGTTCCAAGTCAAGTTCCGCCTCGCGGTCACTTCGCTGGATGGTAACGCCGTCACCTCCCTCGCGCCGGGTGCTGGCTTCCTGCTTTCCGCGTACGTGCAGGACGTGAGCGACATTCCGCGTGACGGAGTGTTCGCCGCCTACCTGGACGTCCTCTACTCGGCCAACCTGGTGGCGGTGGACGGGCCGATCACCTACGGCGAGAGCTATCCGAACCAGCAGACCGGCAGCACCTCGCTGCTGGGACTGATCGACGAGGTAGGGGCGTTCGATGGCCTGAAGCCGCTGGGCGAAGCCGAACGGCTGGTGTTCACCGTGCCGATGAAGGCGGTGGCTTCCGGCACCGCCCAGTTCGTCGGCGACGCTGCCGATGACCTGCCGGCCCATGACGTGCTGCTGTTCAACGTGGGCACGCCCGTGCCGACCGCCGAAATCTCGTACGGCGAAACGACGCTGCTCATCGTTGCTGGCGATCCGCCGACCGCCGTCGACGATGCCTACGCGACCGACGAGGATAGCGAACTGAACGTGACAGTCGCCAACGGCGTGCTCGCGAACGATACCGATCCGAACGGCAAGCCGCTGACGGCCGAACTGGTGACCGGTCCCTCCTCGGGCAACTTGGTGCTGCGTCCGGACGGTTCGTTCAACTTCCTGCCCGCCGCCAACTTCACCGGTGACGTGGCCTTCACCTACCGGGCGACAAACGGCACCCAGTCCTCCGCTCCCGCGACAGTGACCATCACCGTGCGGCCCGTCGATGACGCGCCGATCGCCGTGGATGACAGCTACGTGATCCAGACCACGGGAACGCTGGTGGTGAATGCTGCCAATGGCGTGCTCGTCAATGACATCGACCGCGAGGGCAACATCCTGACGGCGACCCTGGAGAGCGGCCCGACCCAGGGTGGCACGCTGGAGTTCCGCACGGATGGTTCGTTCACCTACACGCCCGTCGCGGGCTTTGTCGGAGTGGACACCTTCACCTATCGCGCGACAGCCAACGGACTGACGTCGAACGTCGCCACTGTGTAGATCTCGGTGGTCGCCGTATCATTAAAAAACGTTCGCGGGTTCGTCTATGCGGATACCGACAACGACGGTGATCTGGATTCGGTCGAGCGTGGTTATGGAAATGTCCGGATCACACTCGCCGGCACCGACTTCCTAGGGCGTCCGGTCTCGTTGGAGACGCGGACGGCGAAGGACGGTTCCTACGAGTTCACGGGCCTCGTGCAGGGCGTGTACACGCTGACCGAGTTCCAGCCGATGCATGTGATCGACGGCAAGGACACGTTCAACGGCGAACTCTCGCTGAGGAACGATCGTTTCGAGATCGACCTGCGTCCCGGCGTGACCAGCCAGTACTACAACTTCGGCGAACGCGGCCTGCAGTCGCAGTTCATCCGCGACCCGATGTTCTTCTCGTCGCGCACGGCCCACGGAATGCTGGCTTCGTTGAACGCCGAGGGCGAGCTGGACTGGTACTGCCTGGACCAGGGCTGGAACGACTACGAGTCGGTGGATGTGCAGTTGTCCGACGACGCGAAGACGGCCGAAGTGACGGTTCGCGGCGCCGGTGCGACGGATGAGTCGATTGTCTCCCTGACCGGCAATCGCGACGTGCGTCTGGCGGGTGATCGAGTCAACGGCTACATGCTGCGGCTTAACGGCGACCCGGGCAAGTACGGTCTGGATACCGCCGCCGTGGATGTCGCGTTCGGCGACATCTAAGACGCTTGGCGTGCGGCCAGTGTCTCCGGGAAAGCCCGCGTTCGACCCTGCCTTGCGAGGATGGGCGAACGCGGCACGAATCGCGAGGAAGCCTGGGGACTCCTCGCTTCACAAGGCCCCGTCTTCGGCGGGGCCTTTCTGTTTGCGGGAGCCGTTTTGCCATCTGCCCAGGGAGGCTGGCGACAGAGCGGATATCGCCTCACGCAAGCCACGCCTCACGCAGGCACCTCCAAAACCGGTTCTTGACCGTGTTTTTTCGTTGATTGTCGCTTTGCGTTTCGATATTCTGCCTGCGATGTGGTAGCCAGCGAAACGGCATGTTCTCGCGGCGCTGCCGGTAACGATAGGCATTTTCGAGACACAGCAGCGTGTGGGGTGGCAGATGACTGACAGGCGATGCGCGAAGACGCGACGGATTCTTGGGCGAGTTGGTTGCAAGGCTGCGGTGGGACTGGCGGTGGTCTCCTCGCTGGCGTCCGTTCAGGCCGCGGAGATCTTTCGCGAGGACTTCAACGGGTTCACGGCTCCGCCGGCGAACTTCAATGGCAAGCAGTTCGAATCGGGATTGGCGGTGGCCTACGGTGGAACGCTGGCCAGTTGGAACAAGTCTGGCGGCGGCGTGGTGCATGCGGTGAACCTGACGACAACTCCGCCGCCCACCCAGCGCGACTTCGCGGTCATGATCTGGCAGGACAACGTCATCACGCTCAACAGCCCGATCGTTGGCTCGAACCAATCGGGAGCCAAGTATCGGCTCGACTTTCTCGCCAGCCCGGCGGTGTACCAGGCGCCTTCCCAGGTGACGGCACCGGAGGATGGCGTGCTGGTCGAAGTCCTGCGGTCCGACGATACGGTGCTTGCCAGCCAGGCGTACCAGCCCGGAGCTTGGGCCGGCGTTCTGGATATGAAGCCGGGTTCGTTCGAGTATGTCGGCGATGGAAGTGGCGACGTGCGGTTGCGCGTCGGGCCGTCGAACTTCGGCAGCGGTCATTTTGGAGGAGCGATCGACGACCTGAAGCTGTCGGGGGCCCAGGCGTTGTTTTCCGCCGACTTCAACGACTTCACCGCGCCACCCAATCAGTTCAACGGACTCCAGTACCAGACGGGACTGGAGGTGGCCTACGGCGGTGACCTCGGCGCTTGGTCGAAGTCGGGTGGTGGCGTCGTGCACGCGGTGAATCGGATTGCTCCTCCTGCTCCGCCCGCCGCCGACTTCGCGGTCATGCTCTGGCAGGACAACGTGATCGAACTTCTTAATCCCATCGTGGGGTCGAACCAGGCGGGGCAGTCGTACGAGGTGGCGTTTGATGCCAGTCCGGCGGTCTACCAGGCGCCTTCGCAGGTGACGACGCTGGACGACGGGGTGTTCGTCGAAGTACTCCGCGGCGACAACACGGTGCTGGCGCGGCACGAGTACCGACCGGGTGACTGGGCGGGGACGATCGACCTGAATCGAGTGGCGTTCCAATACACCGGGGACGGTTCGGGCGACATTCGCCTGAAGGTCGGACCTTCGAACTTCGGCAGCGGCCATTTCGGAGGCGCGGTCGACAACCTGGTGCTGACCACGGCGGCGTTGGTCGGCGACTACAACGGGAACGGCATCTACGACGCTGCGGACATTGATACGCTTTCGTCGGCCGTTCGCTCCGGGCCCTTCGAAGCTCGCTTCGACCTCAACTCCGACGGCAAACTGACGCAAGGCGACCGCCTGGTCTGGATCAACGAGAAGGCGAAGACCTACGTCGGGGATGCCAACCTGGATGGCTTGTTCAATTCGACCGATTTCGTGGTGGCGTTCCAGTCAGGCCAGTATGAGGATGCCGTGCCGGGCAATTCGACCTGGGGAACCGGAGACTGGGATGGCAACGCGAATTTCGACAGCGCGGACTTCGTTGCCGCATTCCAGCAGGGTGGCTACGAGGCGGGACCGCGCACGGGGGTAGCCGCCGTGCCCGAGCCATCGGCACTGGTGCTGTGGGCGCTGTCCCTGGTCGGGCTGGCGTCGCGTCGCGTGCGTCGCGGCTAGGATGCACGAGCGGGCCTGGAACCTCCCGCTGCTCACTGTGGTTCCCAGGTGTCCTGCGGGGTGACGCGCGTCTCGCGAACGTCGCGCGTCCCCCGGTTTTTTGGCCGCGTACCACTGTGTCGCGGTGCAGGCCGCGTCCGCAAGCCGCCCCCTCTGTCGTTTGCCCGCCGAACCCGGCGCGTCGATTCGCCGTAGTTTCGGCACAGTTGGTTCGTTTTGCCTGAGCGATCCCCATGGTCCGCGCGGGGGTGACCCGACTTTCCGGCGCAGGACTGGGAGCGTTGGCTCGTGGGCAAAGCTTCTGGGGACGGCCGCCGCGTTGATGTTGTCGCTGGAATGGAGTCGCCGCCGCATCATCTTGAATACACTTGGCAGAGCGCTCTCCACGCTGCCATCGGGGGCAGTCGCGACCTGCAGCGTGGCGGCGGTGGGCGGATTGCGCCGAATGGCCTCGATTTTTAAGCGGATTGCTTCTCGAATCCTGCATTCCTCGCACATCGTCCGACGAGACGCGGAACGACCTGCCGAGAATGCTCGTTGGATACCGGCGCAGCGTTTGCTCATGAGTGCGCTGCGGGGAAGCGAAACGTCGTCCGAGGCGGGGTAACCAAATGTCCTTTCTGGCGGAGACGCCATCCACGGGACGCCTTCCCGCAGCGTGCAAGTGATCCATCTCTCTTCGAGCCGACGAACTCGGCACCTCCTGGTTCTCCTTTCGAGGGTAATGTGCAAATGTCGAAACGCGTTTGGGGGCTTTTCTGGGGGAGTCTGACCTGGGCCCAACTCCTGGTCCCGGTTTCGATGGCAGTGACCGTCCATCGTCTGGCGGCCCAGGAGACGGTCGTGGAAACGGTTCCGGCCGAGCCGACGGCGGGCGGGGATTCCGCTGTCGTCATCGCGCCGCCGGTGGCTGGTGCGACGGAGCAGGGGGAATCGGCCGCAGAGGAGCTTCCGCCGCAACCGGGCGTGGAGCCGTTGCTGCGTGGGCCGGTGCATGAGGCGTTCGCGGAACCGGTGACGTTGGAGCAGCAGACTCCGCTGGTCGTGACGCAGGAACCGCCTGCGCCGGTGGAAGAGCTTCCGCCGGAGACGAAGCCGGAGGGAGCGAACGTGGTCTGGATTCCGGGGTACTGGAGTTGGGACGACGACCGCAAGGACTATCTCTGGGTCAGCGGTGTCTGGCGCAAGATTCCGCAGGGGCGCGTCTGGATCGGCGGACGTTGGGAGGCGGTGGACGGCGGCTACCAGTGGGTGGCCGGCCGCTGGGCTCCCAAGCAGGAAGTGGCCGCCGAGGTGCTGCCGACTCCGCCCGCCACGCTGGAGCAGGGGCCCAATCAGGAAGCGCCCACGGAGAACCACTTCTGGGTGCCCGGATCGTGGCAGTACCGCGAGCAGCGTTATGTATGGCGTCCCGGCTTCTGGTCGCCCTGCCAGGATAACTGGGTCTGGGTGCCCGATCGCTATGTTCCGGTGCTCGGCGGATGCCGCTATGTGCCCGGATACTGGGACTATGGCTGGGCCGACCGCGGAGTGCTGTACGCGCCGTGCTACATCGACCGCACGATCGCCTACCGCCCGGGCTTCTTCTACCGACCGTCGGTGGCGATCAGTGTCACCGGATCGTTCTTTCACCTGTGGGTGAGGCCGTCGTACCGGCACTACTATTTCGGCGACTACTACGACCCATACTACGCCTCGTGGGGCTTCATGCCCTGGTACTCGTACCACCGAGCCTACCCGTGGGCGTACGACCCGTTGTTTGTCTACTACCGCTGGTCCTTCGGGCGGGATCGTTACGACTTCTACCGCCACATGCGACACCAGCACCATTACTATGCACATCACGATGACGCACGGCCGCGCCGCGATTATGACGGACATCACGGGCATCACGGGCATGGGGACCATGGGGACCATGGGGACCATGTCGATGGCGACTTCGGACGCGATGGTTCTGGACCTGGTGGGCGGGGGCCCGGAGGACGCGACCGGGGCGACTTGGGGGCGGCGCTGGCGGCCGATGATTCCCTCGGCTACGACGTTCGCCGCGGAGACAGACGCGGTGCGAGCTTGTCGCGTCGCGATGAGTTGAAGCAGGCCGTCGCCCTCCGCGACCAGGTGGAGAAGACGCGCCCGGCCGACTTCGGTCTCGCGGCCGATGGAACGGAGGCTTCTGCGGGTAACGTGGTCGAATCCGTCGGCCCGACACTGCCTCAGGAGAAGCCTGGAACCGGTCGACGCGGCGATGTGCAAGGGGACATGCCTCGCGGCATGCGTGAACGCTTGGAACGCAAGAGTCGACAGGTCGCCGACGGTGGTCCCGCAGCCAACGGGCCGGCGGAGGAGCTTCCCGGCGGGAACCGTCCGGCCGTGGTGGAGGGGCCGCAGCGGGAGGCCGCCGTGTCAGGCGGCGAAGCTCGTCCCGCGATCAATCCGCCCGCAGGGGATGTGTCGAACGTGGCGGGGCCCGTCGCGAATCCGCCCGTCGCGAATTCGCCCAGCGAAGCGGGAGGCCGGGCGAACGGGGCGGAGGATGCCCCGGCGTCCGAGGTCGTATCGTCGAATCGAGGAAGCTCCGAGCCCAACGCGGTTCCGGTGACCAGCGGACCGACCAATCCGGCGGGAGCCGACTCGGGAGCAACTCCCGCTGTGGTACGAACGGAGGAAGCTCGACCGGAGGTATCGGGGCCTGCGACTGCCGGGCCGGAGTTGACGGGGCCGGCTCGCAATGAACCGGTCCCAACGCGTGAAGCGCGGGGTGCGGTGGAAGGCGCGGTCACGGCGGAACCGACACGGTCCGGCGTCACGGAACAGCCCAATGGGATTCCGGGCGGCGCCGCCGCTGGAGCAGCGACGGGTGCGGCCGCAGGGCCGGAAGTGTTGGCACCGGGCGCGGAGATTCCACGGAACGGCGGGGCTGGCCGAGGGCCGGGCGCGCGGGAGGTCCTGCCGGGACGAGGCCCGAATCGGGGCGTCTTGGAAGGAGACCGTGGTTTGGGACGCGGACGACGCAGCGCGGGTGCGGATGGGCTGGGGGGAGCGGCCACGGGAGCGGTTGACGGCGGTTCCGTCGCCCAGCCGTCGGTCCTGCAAGGGCCTGCCACGCAAGGCCCCGCCATGCAGGCTCCCGTTGTTCGCGAGCCATCGGTCGAAGGGCCAGTGACCACGGTTCCAGGTCCCGCTGCGGGGCTCCCGGCGGGCAAGCCGGGTGCTTCCGGCGTAGAACGTCGGGCCGGTCGAAGGTTCAACGAATCGTTCTCCGAGGGAGGTCCGGCCGTCTCTCCGCGAGGCCGAGGCGCGGGGCGAGGCTTCGGGGGCGAGGGCATGGCTTCCGGTGGACGTGGCATCGAAGCAGCGGGGCCGCAGGGACCGGTAGTAGCCTCACCGGCGCCGACGTTGGTTCCTCAGGGCCCCTCGCCGTCGGGGCAGATGGAGCGATCGCGTCCGCGCCAGGAGATGGGGCGTCCGCGCGAATTCCCTTCGCCCGCAGGTCGCCCGGGAGCGGGCCGCAATCGAGGCTTCTCCGAGGGGGGGCCGATGCAGGTCGCTCCTCCGTCTCGTCCCGGCAATTCGATCCGCAGCTATCAGCCAAGTCCCGCGATCGGCGGCTCAGGCCGTGACTTCGGGGGACGCGGCGGTGGGGCCGCCGCCGTGAACCGCTACAGTTCGGGAGGCGGTGGCGTCCGTTCCGGAAGCGGTGCGGCGCGGGCTGCCGTGGGCTCGGCCGGCGGGACCATGCGTGGCATGGGTGGCGGAAGCATGAAGAGCTACGGCGGCGGCCGGTCGGGTGGCGGTGGCCGCTCGGGTGGTGGTGGTGGTGGCGGCGGTCGCTCTGGCGGCGGCGGTGGTGGTGGAGGAGGCCGCTCGGGCGGTGGTGGCCGCAAGGGCTGATTCCCGACTCCGAGATGGGGCGACGTCGTTACGCCAAGTCCCTCACCCCGGCACGTCCTGAATCGGACCGGGGTGACAAGAGAGTGTCTGCTCGTGCTGGGCCGCCGCGATGCGGCCCAGCAACGGGCCTTGGACTCGCGAAAGTCAGTCGCAGCCTTGTGAAAGCCGTTCGGCCTCTCGCGAAAGCCATTCGGCATAGCCTTGGGAGGCGGCTGCCTGGAATGGCCCACGCGTCTCGTCCTGCGGCAGGCATGCCTGGGCGACGAGACGCAGGTTGTCTTCGAGCGCAGCCTCCGTCGGGCCGATCGCTTCCAAGCCGACCGTCCAGTACTCGCGTTCCGCCACGCGTAATCGCGTGACTTCGAAGCCGCAGCCGTTCGCGGGACGCGAGGCGGTCGCATGCACGGCGCCGTCACGTACCTCGAAGAGATACAGCACGCGGCGTTTGACGACTTCAACCCAGCCGGCGGCTCGCAACTCTTCGCTCTGCGGCAACTCGCCCGGCGGAAAGGCGAGGCTCCACTTCTTCCAACCTTCCAGCCGTCCCGTGATTGCGCCCAGGGAACGCTCGCCGAAGCACGCGTAGCGGAGCTTCGTCTCCAGGGCGCCTTCACGGATCTTGATGCCGCAGTTGGGCTGGCAAGGCATGCTGTACCAGTCAGAGCGTTCCTGTCCGAGCTTGCCTTCTTGCCAGTGTCGCGCGATCACTTCCGGAAGTTCCTTGAAGAACCAACGCATCTCGATGGTCTTCAGCATGCGAGGATCGCTCCGCTGGTGAGGCGTGGACGGGGAGACGTGACGGTGTGACGGACCCTAGCGTTCCAACTGGCTGATGGCTCCCGGGGCCCCCTGCCGGTCGCGCACGCTTCTGGTCACCGGGTCGAAAGTGATCAGCGTGTCCGCGCGTTCGGGCGATGACCCTGCCGCGATCAGCAGCAGGGGAGGGTCTTGCGAAACCGCGTGGATTCGCGCGGTATACATCTCCAGGGAGACCGTTTCGACGGATGCCTCGCGGACGGCTCGACTGGAGCGAAAGTCGAAGACGAAGAGTCGCGTCTGGGGAGCCAGTGACTTTTGGATGTCATCGGCCGATCGTTCCTTGACCTTTCCCGAGCAGACGGTGAAGGCCAATCGAAGCTTGGGGAAGTAAGCCGACTGTTCGAGGCCAGGAGGCGTGGCACGCTGCCAGACGATGCGGCGGTTACGCAGGTCGACCACCGTGCTGCCGCCCTCGCTGCCGGCGTTGTGCACGAGGAAATAGTCGTTGCCGGCGAAGCGAAGTGGACTGGCGCGGTCCGGGAAGGCGGTGCCCCAGGTGTTGTCCGGCGAAACGGAAAGGCAGGTCCAGTCCTCGACGCGTCCTTCCTTGGCCGCCGACCATCGCATCATGCCGATCGCGCCGTACAGATCGAGCGTCGCGACCAGCGTGTCACTGTCGCGGGAGACATAGACGATCTCCGGACCGGGACCGCTTTCGGACGAGTCGTCGGCGAGGTGCAGTTCCGGATGTTCGCGGGGCAGCGGCAGGTCAGCCAACAATTCCAGCGTCGGCAACTTCAGCAGCAGGATCCGGTTCCCCTTCTTTTCGCCGCCCTTGCCATCTTTCTGGCACGAGATGACCGCCAGTTGTTCATCGGCGACGATCTGGATGTCCTGGGGACCGTTGCCGGGTGGATCGAGGATTTCGTCGAAGCGGATCCGCCTGGACTCGGGGCGTTCGGCATCGAGCGGAATCGCGACGAGCGCGTCTTCCTCGCAGCTGACAAGAAGTTGTCCATCGGAGAACTTCAGTTCGTCAGGAAGCGACCGCAGTTTGAATGCCTGGACGTCGTCGGCCTTGGGCGTCTCCGCTGTCGCGCGACGAGCCAAGAACAGTTGCGAGCCGCGTTTCTGTAGGTTGGTCACCGCCAGATGTCGCCCATCGCGACTGCGCCGCAGCTTGGCCGGCCTGCGACACTCGTCGCTCTGGAACACAATCGCCTGGCGCAGGATGCGACCGGAACGGGTGTCGATCGTGGCCTCGGCAATGCCGCCAGCCTGGTCGCTTGTGAAGCTGTATGCGACTCGCGCGACGTTCCCCACCTGGGCAGGGCAGGCCCTGGTAAAGGCCAGCACCAAGGCCATCCCGACCAGCAATCGGCGATGGCGACCGGCGCGATCCCAACTCAGGCGACGCGAGAACGTGCATCCTCGACTGGTTCGCGCGGGAAAATCGTGGGATCGCATGGTAAAGCCGTCTGCGTCAGAGAGGATCCGAGGACCCAAAAGAGCTACCCCTTGATCAGGATAGCCCACACCCCCCGATGTCGGAAGGACCGATCGCACCCCTATTTCGGCGTCCCGCGTGAACGGACCTGCGATTGAATGCGTAGAAGTAGGTGGAGGAGCAATGGATTGCCAAGGGTACGGATTGGCAAGGAGTGCCAGCAGCAAGGAGTGCGAGCGGGTTGAGCGGCCCGCAGTCGATTGGTGTGTTGGCGGAAGGAGGGTGTTTCGCTTGGTGTACGGTAGGCTGGCTGAAGGGGGCCTCGTGCGGAGGTGAGGTTCGCGTTACGGATCTGTGGGTAGCGTCCACGGACGTCCTGCTTTAGGGGAATCAGCGATTCACCGCGTGTGCGGGGCCCGTGGGCCGTCGGAAGACGGCTCTTTTTTTGCGCCTCCGTGCCGGTGTTCGAGCATTGCTGCCCGAGGCTCGCCGGCGACCTTCGGGGGGAGGTCTGGGTAGCCCAGGGGATGGCCTTCTCGTTGCGGCTTCGTGCAAGGGATCCGGCTTGCGGTCGATAGTCTTTCGCCAGCCCGAAGAAGCGGTACGGCGGGACGCGAATTCCTGGCTTTTCGCTCGATGGAAGGCTGGTCCGCGCTAAACTTCGGTTACCATGGCGCCGTCGCACGTGGCTTCGGGCCGCGGTGACCTGCGGATGCGAACCAGACCCTCGGACTTGTCGCCCCCACGGGTACCATTTCGCAACGGCCAACGCTTTCTCTTCGACAGGAACCGTCCAATGACTCCGCAAGCCTCCCTGCCTCCGGACGCACAGGCACGCCAGAAGATGCTGGCCCAACTGCACACGGCGTCCAAACCGTCCCCGTCGGCGAAGACTGTTCACAAACTGCCGCGTGGCAAGCCGGCCTCCGCAACACGTTCCACCTGATCGTCCAGCGCGGAGTCGTCACCTGGGTGCGGCTCACGCAGCAGGCCATCGCAACAAGCCGCCCCGTCCCGGGCGGCTTGTTCTGTTTCGGTCGCAAGGAATCTACGAATCGTTTCTCCAGCTCGGCCGGGCTCGGTTCCGCGGCGATGGTGGATTCCTAGAAGCGTTTCCTCCTGTCACGATCGGTGCTTGAAGCGGAAACGCGGGGCAGGATCACCAGGACAGGCGAGCGTCTCCATCGGACAGTACGCCGTGTTCTCGCACGCCGGTGCCCTGGCGTTGCGTCAGCGAATCGCCAAGTTCCTTGCGCGCCATTTCCGCCATTCGCTCCAGTCGCCCGACGACGTCTGGATGCAGTGCGCGCACATCCTGGCTCTCGCGGATGTCACGTTGCAGGTCGTACAGCGGAGAGGCGATCTGCGGGCGTGTGTAGCCGGCGGGGGAGCCATGGTGGCCTCCACGTCCAGGCCCAAGCGTCTGCGACCGATGGGGGAAGAAGAGCTTCCAGCGACGATCGCGGATCGCCTGCAGTTCGCCCGTTGCATAGAAGTAGCAGAAATACTCGTGCGGCGACACGGCTCCCGGTTCCGCCCTCATCAGTGGCAGGAGGCTGCGTCCGTCGATGGGGCGCGGAGCGGGCGATGCCTGAATGGCTTCGGCCATCGTGGGCAGGATGTCGATGGTGGACGCCAGTTCGTCGCAGGTGGTGCCGGCAGGGATCACGCCGGGCCATCGCATCAGCGTTGGGACGCGGAAGCCGCCCTCGAAGGACGTGCCCTTGCCTTCGCGCAGCGGGTAGGCCGACCCGGCATGGTCGCCGTAACTGAGCCAGGGACCATTGTCGGAGGTGAAGACGACCCACGAGTCCCGGGTCAGTCCGAGGCGGTCGAGTGTGTCGAGGATCATGCCGACCGACCAGTCGACTTCGTGGACCACATCGCCGAAGGTGCCTGCACCGCTGCGGCCTTGGTGCTCGGGACCCACGAAAAGGGGGACATGCACCATGGTGTGCGGAAGGTACAGAAAGAACGGCCGCTCGCGGTTGCGTTCGATGAACTGCACGGCACGCTCCGTGTACTGCCGCGTCAACCGAGACTGTTCCTCGGCCGTCACCTCGGAATCAATAACACGCTCGTTCTCGATCAGAGGCAGGTTGGGATAGCCAGCGCGCCGCGCGGTCTTTCCGTCGGCTCCGGTCCTCGCGTCCGGGTGGTAGGGCCACATGTCGTTGGAGTAGGGCAGTCCGAAGTACTCGTCGAAGCCATGGTTGAGCGGCAGGAATTTGGGGTGGTGCCCCAGGTGCCACTTGCCGAGACAGGCCGTGGCGTAGCCCTTCTCGCGGCACATCTCGGCGATCGTTCGTTCGTCCGGGTGGAGTCCATGCGTGGCGTTTGGCCCCAACGCGTTGAAGATGCTCAAACGCTGGTGGTAACAACCGGTCAGCAGTCCGGCCCGCGACGCCGAACAAACGGCGGACGACACCTCGAAATTGGTGAATCGCATTCCTTCGGCAGCCATGCGGTCCAGGTGGGGAGTCGCGTAGCGTGTTGCACCGAAGGGCCCGATGTCCGCGTAGCCGAGGTCGTCGATGAAGATCAGGATCAGATTGGGACTTCGAGCGAGACCCTGGGAGGGAGGAGCCAGGGTGGCGAGCACCGTAATGGCGACGAGCAGCGGCAGGAGTTGCGAGGAGGCGAGTACGCGGAGGAAGGACGCGGGCGACATGCGGAGTTCCTTGCGGCAAGAAGACACGCTGGGCTGCGGCGACATTGTAGCAGGCAAGCTGCGTGTAACCTCGTGGTGGAGCGGCAGTCCCCCCGATGGTGTCCTCGCTTCATGCCTGGGCTTCACTCCCTTCATGCCGTCCGTTTTCGATCCGTTTCGGAACAGCCTGGAGCCTTGGGCCGAGGGGAGGCCGGTCGCTCGTCACGGCACTCGCACCATTCCCCGCGGTCTGCGTTGGACGGACCCTCGCGGACCCTGGCGGTCGTGGGGTGCCATGGACCGGCGAGCAGGGGTCGTGTATCCTGACTCGACCTCGTGAGGCCATGGATGACCCGGGTTGGGTCGACGGGGCCGACAGGGCGAGTCGCTCTTTTTCTTCCCGGGTTTCCCCATCCGTTTCTTACTGAGTGGGGGTGCTGTGGCTTGTCACGGAACCAGGGGACTGCAACGCACGCCAGCATGGGATTCGACGTGATCGCAACCAATCCGTTTGTCGTGAATGGCCGCACCTACCGCCCGCCCGCTCGTCCGATCGTGGTGATCTGCATCGACGGCTGCGCGGACGAATACCTGTCAACGGCCATCGCCCACGGTCGCATGCCGCACGTCGCGAAGATGGCCCGCGTCGGCTACCGAGGCTTGGTCCGCGGTGCACTGCCGTCGTTCACCAACGTGAATAACGCCGCCATTGTCAGCGGCATGCCCCCGGCCATCACCGGGATCTGCGGCAACTTCTTCCTCAATCCGGAAACGGGCGAGGAGGTGATGATGAACTCGGCCGAGTTTCTCCGCTGCGAGACGATCTTTCCGGCGGCCGCGCGAGCGGGACGTCGGATCGCTTTCGTCACCGCCAAGGACAAGCTCCGCACGGTGCTGGGGGCCGGGATTGTCGAGCACGGGGGGATCGCCTTTTCGTCGGAGAAGGTCGCGTCTGCGCAATTGGCCACGCACGGCATCGAGAAGGTGGCGGAGATCGTCCAGCGTCCCGATCCGGCGATCTACTCCGGCGACGCCTCGCTCTATGTGCTGCAGGCCGGGCGAGCCTTGGTCGAATCCGGGCGCGCGGACTTTCTCTATCTTTCGCTCACCGACTTCATGCAGCATAAGTACGCGCCGGACGAATCGCCCGCGCTGGACTTCTATGGACAGCTGGATGGTGAAATCGGTCGGCTCATCGACCTGAACGCGATCGTCGCGGCGACGGCCGACCATGGCATGAACGCCAAGCACTTGGCCGATGGCTCGCCGAACGTGGTCTTTGTCCAAACCGAACTCGAACGCCGCTTCGGCCTGGGCATGCGCGTTATCTGTCCCATCACCGATCCCTATGTCGTCCATCATGGCGCGCTCGGCTCGCTGGTGATGGTCCACTTGGATCCGGGGGCGTCGCAGCATACGCACCGGGAGGCGGTGCAGCAGTTCCTGTTCGAACTGCCTGGTGTCACCGAGGTGTACACGCGGGAGCAGGCCTGCCTGAAACTGGAACTGGCACCCGACCGGATTGGCGACCTGGTGGTGCTTGCCGCGCGAGATGTGGTCTTGGGACGCCGGCCGGAGGACCACGACCTCAGCGTGCTGGAAGAACCGCTGCGGTCGCACGGCGGTCGTTACGAGGAGATGGTGCCGCTGTTGCTGAGCGAACCGATAGGGCCGAAGACGCGGGTGCGGCTGCAGCAGGATCCTCGCAACTACGAGGTGTTTGATTTCGCCTGCCACGGCACGGAATAGACGCCGGGCGGCCAGCAGTCGATGGTGGGGTGGGAACGAAGGCGGGGAGCGAGAGCCATGTCGCACTTGGAAATGCCGAGCTACATTGCGGGGGAACCGGTGTGGACCTCGGAGCGTCTGCGAGTCCTCTATCCTTGGGACGGTTCGTTGACGGGCGAAGCGTGCATGGTCACGACGGCGCACCTGGAGCAGGCGATCGTCGCGGCGCTGCGCGGCCAGTCGCGTCCCTTGAACCGCTACGAGCGCCATGCGATCCTGCGCCGCGCCGCGGTGTTGCTGGCGGAACGTCGCGAAGAATTCGCGCGGCTCATTCGCCTGGAAACCGGACTCTGCCATCGCGAGACGGTCTACGAGACCGGCCGCGCCTCGGATGTGCTGGAACTGGCCGCGATGGAGGCGCTGCGGGATGACGGGCAGTGTTTCGCCGGCGACACCAGCGCCCAGGGCAAGCCGCGGCGGATCTTCACGCTCCGACAGCCCGTCCAGTTGGTCAGTGCCATCACTCCCTTCAACCATCCGTTGAACCAAGTCCTTCATAAGCTCGCGCCAGCCATTGCGGCGGGAGCGCCCATGATGCTCAAGCCCTCCGAGAGGACGCCGCTCACCGCGCTCCGCGCCGCGGAACTCTTCTACGAGGCCGGACTGCCCGGTTGGATGCTGAGTGTCTTTGTCGGGCCGGTGGACACGGTGGTTCGCCAGATGATCGTGGACGAACGGGTCGAGGTAGTGACGTTCACCGGCTCGGTGGAGATTGGCAAGCAGATCGCGCGCACAGCGGGATACAAGAAGCTCTGCCTCGAACTGGGCGGCAACTCGCCGCTCATCGTCCTCGAAGACGCGGATATCGAACTGGCCGCGAAGTTGGCGGCCGAGGGCAGCTTTCGCAATTCAGGGCAGCGCTGCACGGCCGTCAAGCGGATCCTGGTGCAACGCTCCGTGCTGGAGAAGTTCACCGCTCGGTTTGTCGAGGTCGCGGCGACGTATAAATCGGGCGACACCGCCGACCCGGACACGCGGGTGGGAACGGTCATCCACGAACAAGCGGCCCAGTTGCTGGAGCGGCGAGTGCATGATGCGGTGGCGGCGGGAGCTCGCGTGCTGCTGGGCGGTGGTCGACGCGGAGCTTTGCTGGAGCCCACGGTGATCGAGAACGTGTCGCGCGAGGCGGAGATGGTCGTCTGCGAATCCTTCGGGCCCCTGGCGCCGATCGTACCCATCGACGACCTGCGCGACGCCGTCGACTACTACAACTCCGGCCCCTTCGGACTCTCGTCGGCCGTGGTGACACGCAGCCTCGATGCGGCCCTCTATGCGGCTCGTCACCTGCGCACCGGCACCACGAACGTCAACGAAATCCCGGGCTACCGCACCGAGGGTTCGCCCTTCGGTGGCATCAAGGATTCCGGCTTGGGCGTCAAGGAGGGCGTGGTCGAGGCCATGAAGTTCCTCACGCACCTGAAGACATTTTCGCTTCCCTGGGGCGACGCCGAGTGACCTGGGTCCTGCCGAGGAAAGAAGCCCAGCCCGGCCTCGTCGGTTGGATGCGACTTCCTGGCCCCGGACGCTCGACATCGCGAACCACTACGATTCCCATCACGACAGGAACGCCTGCCATGAGCGAACTACCGGACGAAAACCCGTATCTGCTGCTGACGCCGGGTCCGCTGTCGACCAGTCCCTCGGTGCGCCGCGCGATGCTGCGGGATTGGTGCACCTGGGACGACGACTACAACCAGGGCGTCGTGCAGGTCATTCGTCGCGAGCTGGTATCCGTCGCGACTTCCTGCGCGGACGCTGGCCAGAAGTATACGGCGACCCTGATGCAAGGCAGCGGTACATTCTGCGTCGAGTCGGCGGTGGGTACTGCGGTGCCACGCGACGGAAAGCTGCTGGTAATCGCCAACGGTGCCTACGGTCGACGAATCGCCAAGATCGCCGAGGTGCTGGGGATCGAGCACGTGATGCACGACTCCGGGGAACTCGCTCCGCCCGACCTGCAGCGACTGGCTCGCACGCTCGCGGAAGACGCACGCATTTCCCATGTGGCCGCCGTTCACGGCGAGACGACGACCGGCATGCTGAATCCCCTGTCGGAGATCGCTCGCATGGTGCGCGACGCGAGACGCGTACTCATCGTGGATGCCATGAGCACCTTCGGGGGCGTGCCTGTGGATATCGACGAACTCGGCATTCAATGGATCATCAGCAGCGCGAACAAGTGCCTGCAGGGCGTCCCCGGGTTCGGATTCGTGATCGCGCGACGCAGCGAGTTGGAAGGCTGCAAGGGCCGGGCTCGCAGTCTCTCCCTGGACTTGTACGACCAATGGCACGCGATGGAACACGGTGGCGGCAAGTGGCGGTTCACGTCGCCCACGCATACCGTGCGGGCTCTGGCGCAGGCGATTACGGAATTGCACGAAGAAGGCGGCGTCGCCGCACGAAATCGGCGGTACGTGGAAAACCAACGCATCCTGGTCGATGGCATGGAGGCGCTCGGGTTTCGCTGCGTGCTGCCGCGGCACTTCCAGTCGCCGATCATCACCGCCTTCCATAATCCGGAATCGCCCGGCTACAAGTTCTCCGAATTCTACCAGCAGCTGAAGAAACGCGGCTTTGTCATCTACCCTGGCAAGGTCACCGACCTCGACACCTTCCGCATCGGCACCATTGGACACGTCTTCCCGGACGATATCCGGCGCCTGCTGGTGGCCGTCAAGGAGTCGATGACCTGGTAAGCCCCGTCCGGCGTCGCGCGGTCGCGTCTCCAGCACGCTTCACGGAAGCATCTTTCCGGAGGATCCAGCATGCAGGCGGGAACCGAGGACGGGTATACGGACTTCCAGCAGTTCCCGGCTGAGCCCGAATCGTTCGGGCCGCTCGCGATGCGCCGAATTCCGCGGGCCGCGACCGCGAGCTGCTGGCTGCTACTGGCGGGATGGCTGGCTCCCGCGGCCGCTTGGTCGTCAGATGGCTTCCAAAACGTGGCGATGAAGCTGCATTCGATCGCGGACGAATCGCCCTTCAGCGCGTGTGCCGTGCTGGACGTGAATCGCGATGGAAAGCCGGACATCTATTGCGGTGGTTTCTGGTACGAAGGCCCTCGCTGGACGCCGCATCCGACGCGCGTCGTGCCGAACCTCGGCGGACGCCATGACGACTACGCGAACCTTCCCCTGGATGTGGATGCGGACGGCTGGCAGGATATTGTCAGCGTGAACTACCGCAGTCAGTCGCTGTTCTGGATCCGGAATCCCACGGACAACTCGTCGCCATGGATCACGCACCTGATCGACTCACCGGGGCCGAGCGAAACCGGTCGGCTGGTCGACATGGATCGGGATGGTGAACTGGATGTCCTGCCCAACGGTACCACGTTTGCCGGCTGGTATCGACGCGAACGCGCGGCGTCGAGCACGGGTGGTCTCGCCGCAGTCAGTTGGGCCCGCCATGAACTGCCCGAGCGACTGGCCGGCCATGGACTCGGCTGGGGTGACCTGGACGAAGACGGGCGGGTCGATCTGATCGGCAGGCATGGCTGGTATGCTGCGCCCGCGAATCCCCGCTCGGACCGCTGGGTTCCGCACGAGGAGTTCCGTCTGCACGCCGATCCGGGCATTCCGATTCTCGTGGAGGATGTGGACGGTGACGGCGACCGAGATTTGGTCTGGTCGCGCGGTCACCACACGGGGCTGTACTGGATGGAACAGGAACGCGTTCACGCAACGAACGCAGAGGCAAAGCGAATCTGGCGAATGCACGCGATCGACACGCAGGTGTCCCAGTCGCATACGCTCGGCTGGGCCGATCTCGATGGCAACGGTCGGCCGGAACTGATCGCCGCGAAACGCTGGATGGGACATGACGGGCGCGATCCGGGGGAGTGGGATCCGCAGTACGTGGCTCGCTATGAATGGGATGCGGGCTCGAGGACATGGCGACGCCAGTGGCTCTCATGGCAGGGTCGCTGCGGCGCTGACTTGCAGATGGCGATCGCCGACCTCGATCAGGATGGAGACCAAGACCTGGTGCTTCCCACGCGCAAGGGACTGCACTGGCTGGAGAACCGGGGCCATCTCGCGGCGCAACTCGCTGAATCGCAGGAGAAGGAACGCGGTCTGCAGGCGAGTGCCGCGGGGTACCAGGGAGCGGAGACGCTGTTGACGCTGAGGAATGCCGCGGGCGAGGAGCGTCCGTTGCGAGAACCGCACGACCTGGGTTTGCGCCGCGAACAGGTGCTGCAGCGCATGCAGCAGGTGATGGGGCCGCTGCCGGGCCCCGAGCATCGCGTGGCCCTGGAAGTGCAACGCGATGCCGTCGCGCAGCGCGAGGGATATCAGGAGGTGCGGCTCACCTACCAGTCGGAGGTCGGCGATCGGGTGCCCGCCGTGCTGCTGGTGCCGGACGGCCTGGTTGCTCCCGCGCCAGCCGTGCTGGTGCTACACCAGACCCAGGACCTCGGTAAGGGGGAGGTGTGCGGTTGGGGTGGCAAGGCGAGCATGCACTACGGCAAGGAACTGGCACAGCGGGGCTTCGTGGTGCTGGCGCCCGACTATCCATCGTTTGGCGAGTACGCCTACGATTTCCCGGCCCACGCGGAACGATCGGCCTGCCAGAGTGGCTCCATGAAGGCGATCTGGAACAACCTGCGGGCGGTCGATCTGCTGGAGAGCCTGCCGGAGGTGGATCCGGATGCGATCGGCTGCATCGGCCATTCGCTGGGGGGGCACAACGGACTTTTCACGGCCGCGTTCGACACACGCATCCGCGCGGTGGTGACCAGTTGCGGTTTCACGGGATTTGCCGACTACTATGGGGGGAACCTGAAAGGCTGGACGAGCGACCGTTACATGCCGCGGATCGCTTCCGACCATGGCAACGACCCGCGGCGCGTGCCGTTTGACTTTGACGAAGTCCTGGCTGCCATCTGTCCACGCGCGATCTTTGTGAATGCTCCGCTGCATGACGACAACTTTGACGTCGCCGGCGTGCGAAAGGTGATGCAACGCGTGGAAGCCCTTTATGCATGGGCGTCCGTATCGGAGCGGTTGTCGGCGGACTACCCGGACGCGGCGCACGACTTTCCGCAGCCGATTCGAGATCGGGCTTACGCGTGGCTGCGAACTCAGTTGCAGCAGCGTTGATCGTGGCGATGCAATCGAGCTATTCGATCGGGACTTGCAGGGTCGCGCGGGGATGGTAGGCGAAGGGCCAGTCCGCTCCGCGGTAGGCGATCTGGAGTTCCGGAGTTGCCAGGCGTTCGCCGTCCTGGGCGAGGCTGTGCATGGCGCGGTCGAGGATGCCGGTGGTGAGCAGCGTGCGTTCCACCGGGTACACGGCGCGACCCGCGTG